>JABBOB010000009.1:9790-63963 GCA_019352055.1 Acidobacteriota bacterium | reverse complement strand
CGGCCGGATCGTCGCGACGGCGGGCTTCCCGATGCTCGTCCACGGGTCCCCGTGCGCTACGACGGCGGCCCGTCCGCCGGGCACCATCGCGTGACCGCTGCGCACGGCGGGATGCCGGTGTGCCGGCCGCCGGCCGCCGGCACGAGCGTCGACGTCAGGCCCGACGAGTGACCCGCGGACCGACCCCGGTCGGTGATCAGGCCGTCCGGCGCCGGTACGCGGTCGTTGCCACGGCAGCGGCGACGACGAGCAGGGCGAGGCACCAGGCGAGGGCGACCCGGATGTCGCTGCCCACCTGGTGGTCGTTCAGCAGTGCGCGGAGCGCGTTCGCGATCGGCGTCACCGGCTGGACCTCGGCGAAGATCCGGACCGGTACCGGCATGGTGTCGGTGGGTACGAAGGCGGAGCTGATGAACGGCAGGAGGATGAGCGGGTAGGAGAACGCGCTCGCACCGTCGACCGACTTCGCGGTGAGGCCGGCGATGACCGCGAGCCAGGTCAGCGCGAGCGTGTACAGGAGCAGGACGCCGGCAGCCGCGAGCCACTCCCCGACGTCGGCGCTGGGCCGGAAGCCGATCAGCAGAGCGACCCCCACCACGAGTGCGAGCGAGATCCCGTTCGCTGCCACCGATGTCAGCACGTGCGCCCACAGCACCGCGGAACGCGCGATCGGCATGGATCGGAAGCGCTCGACGATCCCGCTCTGCAGGTCCAGGAACAGCCGATACGCGGTGTAGGCGATGCCGCTTGCGATCGTGATGAGGAGGATGCCGGGCACCAGGTAGTCCACGTAGCGACCGGTCCCCGATCGGATGGCGCCGCCCAGGACGAACACGAAGAGCAGCAGGAACGCGATCGGCATGAGCGCGGTGGTGATGACCGTGTCGGGACTGCGGCTGATATGGCGCAGCGAGCGTCCGGTCAGCACGGCGGTGTCGGTGATGAAGTGCGTGGTCATCGGTGCTCCTCGTTCCTGGTGCCGACGACGGCGAAGAACACGTCCTCGAGCGTCGGCTGCTTCTCGACGTACTCGACGCGGGCCGGGGGCAGCAGCTGCTGCAGCTCGGCGAGCGTGCCCTGGACGATGATCCGGCCCTCGTGGAGGATCGCGATCCGGTCGGCGAGCTGCTGTGCCTCGTCGAGGTACTGCGTCGTGAGCAGGACCGTGGTGCCGCTCGCGGCGAGCGCCCGGACGGCGCCCCAGACCTCGATGCGCGCCTCCGGGTCCAGCCCGGTGGTGGGCTCGTCGAGCAGCACGACGGCGGGGTCGCCGATGAGGCTCATCGCGATGTCGAGCCGGCGCCGCATCCCACCCGAGTAGGTGCCCACCCTGCGCGCTCCGGCCTCGATGAGCGCGAAGCGGGCGAGCAGCTCGTCGGCGATCGCTCCCGGGCCCTTCAGGTGCCGGAGCCGGGCGACGAGCACGAGGTTCTCCCGCCCGCTCAGGATCTCGTCCACCGCCGCGAACTGGCCGGTGAGACTGATCGAGCGCCGCACCTCCGCCGCCTGCTCGACGACGTCGAACCCGGCGACCCGCGCGCTGCCCGAATCGGGCCTCGTGAGCGTCGCGAGGATCCTGATGAGGGTCGTCTTGCCCGCGCCGTTCGAACCGAGGAGCGCGAGGATCGTGCCGCGCTGGACCTCGAGGTCGACACCGCGGAGCACCTGGAGCGCCGTGAAGGCCTTCCGGACGCCGCTGACGCGGACGGCGACCGCCGCGGGTCCGGCCGCTGATCCCGACACGATCGGCTCGCTCATGAGAACGCGCGGCTGCGCCGCACGACGACGTCGGCCCACTCGCTGCTGAGGTGCAGCTCGACGGTCCGCTCCGTCCCACCGGCCGCGGCTCCCGCGGTGAGCTCGTTGCGGACGGTTCCGTGCGCGGAGCTGGCGTCCACCCAGGCCGCCGTCCCCGCCGGCACCCCGACCTCGATGTCGCCGTAGCCGTTGTCGAGCCGGACCGTGCCGGTGGTCGCAGCATCGACGCGCAGCGCCCCGTAGGCGCTCTGCGCCGACACGTCCGACAGGGCCGTCTCGATCCTCAGCGCACCGGACAGCCGCGCCACCACCGGGCCGTGCGCGACGCCGAGGTCGATCGACCCGTGGGCGGCGCGCAGTTGCGCCTCGCCGCGGACCGCGCCGACCCGCACCCTGCTGTGCCCTGCATCGAGATCGAGGCGGCCGCCGACCTCCCGCACGTCGACCTCGCCGTGCGGCGCCGACAGCACGAGGTCGCCGACGGCGTCGATCGAGACGGTGCCGTACTTCGCGTCGACGCGCGTGCTGCCGAGCACCCCACGGAGCTGGACGGAGCCGTACGCGCTCCGGACCTCGACGTGCGAACCGCGGGGCATCGCGACCCGGACGTCGACCGAATCGTTGCGGCCGAACAGGTTCATCCGCCGTGGGACGCGGACGACCACGCGATCGCCGTCGTGCTCGATCGTGGCAGCCTCCGCGAGGGACCGGTCGCCGGAGCGACCCTCGTTGGACGGAGCCACCTCGGCGATGACGTCCGACCGGTCCTCGCCGACGATCTCGACGTGGCCGGCGGCGACGTCGACGTCGAGCGCGACGGACTGCGATGTCTCGAAGACGGGCATGACGGTTCCTCCCTTGCAGGCATGACGGATCGGTCCCGCCGACGGCGGGACTCGTGATGTCGTGGGTGAAGCGGGTTCAGCGCACCCAGCCGGTGAACCGGTCCCCGTTCCGGGTCGACGGCCGGCGGGCCGCTGGTTCGAGGGCGGTCGCCACGGCGCGCACCAACCAGGTGTTGACGGAGACCCCCTCCACGCTCGCGGCGTCCTCGACCCGGGCTTTCAACCGCTCGGGCAGTCGGAGCGTGGTCCGGAACGTCGCGGAGTCGTCGCCGGGCACCTCCGGCGCTGCTGAGCCGGGAGGTGCGGGCCGCGCCGACCCAGGCCCCCCGGCCGGGAGGCGCACGACGAGCTCGGGGTCCCTGCCGCGGAGGCGGACGTCGACGGAGCCCGGCGCCAGCTCGCCGCTGATCTCACCGGCCGCCTCGGCCAGCAGCTCGAGCAGGGCGAGCCGCACAGCGGGATCGAGCGCCGCGCTCATCCGCTCGGCCAGCGCCCGGACGTCGTCGGCACCGGTGTCCGCGACGGCGGCCAGCTGCGCCCGGACGCGGTCGGTGTAGCGGTCGAGCTCCATGACGCCATGGTGACACCACAATGACACCACGTCAACATCGTCCGCACGGAACGGACGGCTTCCCGCTAGTAGGACCCCACCGCGTTCGAGTGCGCCCAGGCGCCGCACGGGCTGCCGTACCGGGCGGCGATGTAACCGACGCCCCAGCGGATCTGCGCCCGGTAGTCGTTCTGCCAGTCCCCACCCATCTTGCTGCCAGGAAGCGCCTGCGGGATCCCGTAGGCCCCACTGGGGTTCGCGGCGTGCGAGTTCCAGCCGGACTCGCGGTTCCAGAGGCTCACCAGGCAGCCGAACTCGCTCGCCGCCCAGCCCCGCCCCGCGACGAGGCCGGCGGCGTACGCCTGCGCGACGGACGCGGGCGCGACGGGGCCGCTCGGCGCGGTCGCTGCTGCGCCGCCCCCGCCGCTTCCCACGATCTCGACGGTGTACGCGTCCCGCTTCAGCGAGACGAGCGCGTAGCCGCCCTCGATCGCGAAGCGCTGCACACCGGTCTGCTTCGAGAGCACCGCCTGGCGGTAGAAGGGGGCGGCGGTCGCACCGGCGTAGGGATCGGTGACGGTCACGAGCGCGATGCCGGTGCACACCAGGACCGCGAGGACGCTGAGCACACGCCGCCGAGCCCGGTACGGGGAGACGGCCGCGCCAGGGCCGGAGGGAGGGATCGAACGCATGCGCACCCTCACCCCCCGATGACGCGGGGCGCTGCGTGCGCCCCGGAGCGAGGCGACGGTACCGCCCGATCGAGCCGGATCCCGGCCGACATGCCCGGCGAGGCCCGCACGGATCGCTCGAGGGGGCGACGCTCCTCCGACCGCTCCGGGTGACCGCTCGGGAGGGCTGCGTAGATTCCTGGGACCTCGCGCGCCGGTTCCGGGGTCGGCAGGGGGAGCCATGCGGTTCGAGGACGTGATCCTCTGGCACGTGTACCCGCTCGGGTTCACCGGCGCCGAGCCGGAGAACCCTCCAGGGAGGTCGGTGCAGCATCGGCTGCCGCAGCTCGAGCGGTGGCTCGACCACCTGATCGAGCTCGGCGCGAACGGGTTGCAGCTCGGTCCCGTGTTCGATTCGGAGACGCACGGCTACGACACCCGCGACCACCTGCGGATCGACCCGCGGCTCGGCGACGCGGACGACCTGGGTTCCCTCGTCGCCGCTGCGCACGCGCGCGGGATCAAGGTCGTGCTCGACGGGGTCTTCAACCACGTCGGCCGGTCGCATCCGCGGTTCCGGCGCGCTGAGGCGGGCGATGCGGAGGCGGCTCGGTGGTTCGTCCGGAGCGGGGACGGCTGGGCGGACTTCGAGGGGCACGGCGCGCTGGTCCTGCTGAACCACGAGGAGCCCGAGGTCCGGGATCACGTCATCGGTGTCATGCGGCACTGGCTCGACCTCGGCGTGGACGGCTGGCGGCTCGACGCCGCGTACGCGGTGCCGGTCACGTTCTGGCGACAGGTCGCCGAGGCGGTGCACACGTTGCACCCGCACGCCTGGCTGCTCGGCGAGGTCATCCACGGCGACTACGTGCGCTTCATTGAGGAGTCGCGGCTCGACTCCGTGACCCAGTACGAGCTGTGGAAGGCGATCTGGAGCGGCCTGAACGAGCGCAACCTGTGGGAGACCGCCTGGTCCCTCGGCCGGCACGCCGAGATGGTCGCTGCGTTCCTCCCTGCGACGTTCGTCGGCAACCACGACACGACGCGGATCGCCAGCCGGCTCGACGACCACCGCCACCTGGCACACGCCCTCACGATCCTGTTCACGGTCGGCGGCACCCCCGTCGTCTACGCGGGCGACGAGGAGGGCTTCCGCGGGGTGAAGGAGGATCGCGCGGGCGGTGACGACGCGGTTCGCCCGCGCTTCCCCGACGATCCGAGTGGGCTTTCCGGCGACGGCGGACCCGTCCTGCGCCTCCACCAGCGGCTCATCTCGCTGCGCCGGAGGAAGCCGTGGCTCGCGCACGGCCGCTACTCGCAGGTGCGCGTCGAGAACGACCTGCTCATCTACCAGGTGATCGCGAGCGACGGCGGCGATTCGGTCACCGTCGTGCTGAACGTCGGGGACGACGCGGTCGAGTTCGACCCCCAGCCGGGCCAGCGCCTGCTCGAAGGCGGAACGGGCCCGCACGAGGCCGCCGTGTTCGGCAGCGCCTGACATCATTCGCGGATCCGGCGATCCTCGGCCGGGGGACGGAGCACCCATGCACTTCCAGGTACCCCAGCAGGTCGGTCGGCGGTTCGTCGTGACCGGCGCGAACAGCGGCACCGGCAAGGAGACGGCCAAGCGGCTCGCCGCCGCCGGAGCCGACGTGCTGCTCGCCGTCCGCACGGTCGGCAAGGGCGAGGACGCCGCGGCTGAGATCCGCGACGCCGTTCCCGGCGCGCGCATCGAGGTGCGCCGCCTCGACCTCGCCGACCTGGCCTCGGTGCGCGAGTTCGCCCACGGTGTGGCGACGGACGGACGCCCGCTGCACGCGCTCGTCAACAACGCGGGCGTGATGGTGCCGCCTCGGCGCACCGCGACGACGGACGGCTTCGAGCTGCAGTTCGGCACCAACTTCCTCGGCCCGTTCGCGCTGACGAACCTCCTGCTGCCCACGCTGCTCGCCTCCCCCGGGTCGCGCGTCGCCACGATGTCGAGCGTCGCCGCGAACTTCGGCCGCATCGACCTCGCCGACCTCCAATGGACCTCCCGCCGCTACTCCGCGGCCCGCGCGTACGCGCAGTCGAAGCTGGCGGACCTGATGCTCGGGCGGTGGCTCGCAGCGATCGCGGTCGGCCGCGGGTGGGACCTGCTCAGCACGATCGCCCACCCCGGGTACACGCGGACGAACCTGCAGACCGCGGGAAGGAACCTGGGGCGCAGCGCCGAGGCGCAGCTCGCACCCGCGAGCCGCACGTTCATCCCGTCACAGGGCGTGGAGACCGGCGCCGAACCGCTGCTGTTCGCCGTGACGTCACCGGAGGCGCAGCAGGGCGCGTACTACGGGCCCGACCGCTGGGCGCTCGTCGGTCCGACCCACCGGGCCGGGTTCCCGCGGTCGTCCCGTTCCCAGGAGAAGGCGCGGCTCCTGTGGTCGGAGGCGCAGCGGCTCACGGGCACCGGCCTGCCGGCCGCACGTCCGGCCTAACCGACGGCCTGGAGCACGAGCGACGCGATCCGCTGCTCGACCTCGGGCGTCACGGCATCGATCGCGTACGACGTGGGCCACATGCTCCCGTCGTCCAGCCGCGCGGTCTCACTGAACCCGAGGGTCGCGTACCGGACCTTGAACTTCGAACCGGACTCGGATGCCCCGCGCCGCTCCGGTGCCGCCCGTTCCGGGACGACCTCAGCTGCTCGCCGTGCATCTCGCCGGCACCCAGGACGCTGGAGCGCCTTCCGAGTCGACCCGGAAGGCGCTCCTGACGTCCGTGCGCAGGTCAGCGGAACACGTCCTTGACGTCCTCACCGACCTTCTTCACCTTCGCGGAAGCCTGGTCGCCCCGGCCCTCCGCCTCGAGGCGCTCGTCGCCGGTCGCCTTTCCGGTGGTCTCCTTGGCCTTGCCGCCGAGGTCCTCCGCCGCGTTCGAGATCTTGTCGCCGATCGCCATGACCGTCTCCTTCCATCGGGTCCGTCGACCGTCCCAGGGCCGCCTCCGAGCGGCCCGGGCATCCGCATGGGGTCCGCCGGGAACATCCGGTTGCGCTCCGATGTTCACCGATATATCGTGATGCTTCACGACAACAGAACCTGAAGGAGTTTCATCATGGATCACTTCCACGACCAGCATGACCACGACCACCCCCAGCACGGCGCGTTCCGCGGCCGGTTCGACGGGCCGTTCGGCCACCGCGGTCCCCGCGGCGGCTTCGGCGGCCCGTGGGACGGACCCGCGGAGGCCCTCCGCGCGTTCAAGGGCTTCGGCCCCGGCCCCGGCTTCGGCCCGCACGGTCCCCGCGCCCGTCGCGGTGACGTGCGGAGCGCGCTCCTCGGCCTGCTGTCCGACGGTCCCTCGAACGGCTACGGCCTGATCAAGGCCATCGGCGAGAAGACCGAGGGCGCCTGGACGCCGAGCCCCGGCTCGGTCTACCCGACGCTCGCGCAGCTCGTCGACGAGGGTCTGATCAGCCAGGAGGGCGGCCCCAGGGGGGCCTACGAGCTCACCGAAGCCGGCCGAACCTACGTCCAGGCGCACCAGGAGGAGATCGACGCCGCGTTCCGCAGCGCCGGTGACCGCTTCCAGGGCGGCGACGCCCTCATGACCGCGTTCGGCAAGCTCGCCGGCGCCGCCATGCAGTTCCGGGGCGGCGTGACCGCCGAGCAGCGCGCCCGCGCGACCGAGAAGGTCGACGAGCTGCGCCGTGAGCTGTACCGCATCCTCGGCGAGTGACCTCACCGGTTCGAAGGGGTTCCTGGGCGGCTCCGTCGCGCAGGAACCCCTTCGAACCGCACCCCGCGGTCCAGCGGGTTGAATAGCGAGGTGGACGGCACCTCGCACATCGACGACCTCGCGGCATTCGTCACCGCCTCGCCGAGTTCGTACCACGCCGCGGCGGAGGTCTCCCGGCGGCTCGTCGCGGCCGGGTACGCGGCGCTCGACGAGACGGAGGACTGGGCCGAGGCCGTGGTGCCGGGCGCCCGCCTCCTGCTCGTCCGCGACGGAGCGGTGGTCGCGGTCGCCGTCCCGGTCGATGCGGACGCCACCACCCCGTACCGGATCGTCGGCGCTCACACCGATTCCCCGGGCCTGAAGCTCAAGCCGAAGCCCACCGTCGGCGGGGGCGGTTTCCTCCAGGCCGGCGTCGAGGTGTACGGCGGCCCGATCCTGGCCTCGTGGTTCGACCGCGAGCTCGAGCTCGCCGGCCGGGTCGTCGACACGAGCGGGACCGAGCGCCTGGTCAGGACCGGACCGTGGGCGCGGGTGCCCCACCTCGCGATCCACCTCGACCGCGAGCTGAACACGGCGTTCTCCCCCGACCGCCAGCGGGACCTGCAGCCGATACTCGGGGTCGCCGGGGACGGGGACGTGGTCGGCGCGCTCGCCGAGCTGCTCGGCATCCCGTCCGCGGAGGTCGCCGGCTACGACCTGATCACGTGCGACACCCAGCCGCCGCGGCGCTTCGGGGTGACCGGCGACCTGTTCGCCTCCCCCCGGCTCGACAATCTCAGCTCCGTGCATGCCGGGTTGCGGGCGATGGAGTCGGTCGAGCCGAGCGGCGCGATCGCGGTGCTCGCGGCCTTCGACCACGAGGAGGTCGGCTCGGAGAGCCGGTCCGGTGCCGCCGGACCGCTGCTCGCCGACGTGCTGGAGCGCGTGACCGCGTCCCTCGGCGGCGAGCGGTCCGAGCTGGCCCGCGCGATCGCCGCCTCCTGGTGCATGTCCGCCGACGCCGGCCACGCCGTTCACCCCAACCGGCCGGAGAAGCACGATCCCGCCAACCGTCCGGTCGCCGGCGGCGGACCCCTGCTGAAGATCAACGCGGTGCAGCGCTACACCACCGACGCCTCAGGCGCGGCGCTGTGGGGACGCGTCTGCCGGACCGCCGGGGTCCCGTGGCAGGAGTTCGTCTCCAACAACGACGTGCCGTGCGGCTCCACCATCGGGCCGATCACCGCCACCCGCCTCGGCATCCGCACGTTCGACGTCGGCACTCCGCTGCTGTCGATGCACTCCGCGCGCGAGATGACGCACGTCGACGACCCCGGCCGCCTCGCGGAGGCCGCCGGCGTCTTCCTCGCCGCCGCTGAGTGAGCACTCAGGTCAGGAGCCTCCCGGGGTCGTAGCGTCCGGCCCCATGCCCGCTCTCACCGACACGTTCACCATCGCCGGCGACGTCGCCATCCCGAGGATCGGGTTCGGCACGTGGCAGATCCCCGACGGACCGGAGGCCTACGACTCCGTCCGGACCGCCCTCGATGCCGGCTACCGGCACATCGACACCGCGCTCGCCTACGGGAACGAGGCGAGCGTCGGCCGCGCTGTCCGCGACAGCGGGATCGACCGCGGCGAGATCTTCATCACCACGAAGCTCCCCGCGGAGATCAAGGACGCGGCCGGCGCCCGCCGGGCGTTCGAGACGTCCCAGCAGGGTCTGGACCTCGGTGTCGTCGACCTCTACCTGATCCACGCGCCGTGGCCGTGGAACGCGATCGGCACCGACCACACCGCGGGCAACATCGAGGTCTGGAGGGTCTTCGAGGAGCTGTTCGCCGCGGGGCGTACGCGCTCCATCGGCGTCTCGAACTTCTCGGTCGACGACCTCGAGAAGCTGACCGCGGCCACCGACGTCGTGCCCCACGCGAACCAGATCCGCTGGTTCGTCGGCAACACCCAGCACGACGTCACCGCATGGTGCCAGGAGCGCGGCGTGCTCGTCGAGGGCTACTCCCCCCTCGCGACCGGCCGGCTGCTCGAGGGCGGCGCGCTGGACGGCATCGCGAAGCGCGTCGGGCACACCCCCGCGCAGGTCGCCATCCGCTACCTCCTCGAGAAGGGGGTGCTGCCGCTGCCGAAGTCGGTCACCCCGAAGCGCATCGCCGAGAACGCGCAGGTCGACTTCGCGCTCGACTCGGAGGCGATCGCCGCCCTGGACGCCATCACCGAGTAGGCGACCGACGTGCTCCGGTTCCCCGCCGCTCCGGCCCCATCGAAGCGGCGGGGAACCGGAGCACCCTCAGCCGGTGCAACGGCGGAGGCGGTAGAGCACGTGGGAGCGCACGGGGCTCCCCTCCGCGATCGCCGGGTGATCGAAGTCCTCGGCCGGGTCGGCCGTCATCCCGATGCGGCGCATCACGGCCTGCGACCGCGCGTTCGACACGGCGGTGAACGAGACGAGCTCCTCGAGCCCGAGGTCCTCGAAGGCGACCGCCAGCACGCCGCGGGCCGCCTCGCTCGCGTACCCGTGTCCCCACGCGTCCCTGCGGAGCCGCCAGCCGATCTCGGTCGCCGGGAGGAACGGCGCCTCGAAGCCCGGCTCGTTGAGCCCGGTGAAGCCGATGAAGCGTCCGGTCGCGAGCTCCTCCACCGCCCAGAGCCCCCAGCCGCGACGCTCGAGGAGCGCGCCGATCCCGTCGACGAACGCGTCCGACTCCGCACGGCTCAGCCCTGCGGGGAAGTGCTCCATCACCTCGGCATCGGCACCCATCTCGGCGAAGGGCTCCCGATCCTCCTCCCGCCAGTGCCGCAGCAGGAGGCGGGCGGTGCAGAACTCGGTCACCCGGCCAGTATGGCCAGCACGTCCTCGCCGTACCGCTCGAGCTTGGCGGCGCCGATGCCGCTGATGCCGGCCAGCGCGGTCTCAGTACGGGGGCGCTCCGTCGCGAGTGCCCGGAGGGTCGCGTCGCCGAAGACGACGTAGGCGGGCACGCCCTGGTCCTTCGCCTGGTCGGCCCGCCACGCCCGGAGCTGCTCGAACAGTGCCGCGGCTCCCTCGTCCAGGTCCGCAGCGACCGGCTTGGCCCGCTTCGCACCGGCCCCGGAGGCCGCCCTCTCGAGGTCGTGCCGGAGGCGGACGGGCTGCTCGCCCTTGAGCACGGCCGGCCCGAGCGCGCCGAGCCCGAGCGTGCCGTACTCGTCCGCGACCTGCACCACGCCCTGCGCGATGAGCTGCCGCAGCACGCTCCGCCAGCCGCGCTCCGAGATGTCCGCACCGACCCCGAACACGCTCAGCTGGTCGTGCTGGTGCTGCTCGATCCGCGGCGTGCGCTTGCCGCGGAGGATGTCGATGATCTGGCCGGCGCCGTACTGCTGGTTTCGCTCGCGCTTCAACCGCACGATGGTCGAGAGGAGCTTCTGCGCTGCGACGGAGCCGTCCCAGGTCTCGACCGGGTTGAGGCACGTGTCGCAGTTGCCGCAGTCCTGATCGGTCGGCTGGTTGAAGTAGGCCAGCAGCTGGCGACGCCGGCAGCCCACCGTCTCGCAGAGCGCGAGCATCGCCTCGAGGTTCGCGGTCTGCTTCCGTTTGTGCGCGGCGTCTCCGACGCTCTGGTCGATGAAGCGACGCTGCTGGACCACGTCCTGCAGCCCGTACGCGAGCCACGCGGTGGACGGGAGGCCGTCGCGCCCGGCACGACCCGTCTCCTGGTAGTACCCCTCCACGGACTTGGGCACGTCGATGTGCGCGACGAAGCGGACGTCCGGCTTGTCGATGCCCATGCCGAACGCGATCGTCGCGACGACCACCACCCCGTCGTCGCGGAGGAAGCGGGACTGGTTCGCCGCGCGCACACGGGCGTCGAGACCCGCGTGGTACGGGATCGCATCGACCCCGTGCTCGGCGAGCCACGTCGCCGTCTGCTCTACCGAGTTGCGGGAGAGGGCGTAGACGATGCCGGCGTCGCCCTTGTGCTCGTCGCGGATGAGCTTCAGCAGCTGCTGCTTCGGGTCGTCCTTCGGCACGATCCGGTACTGGATGTTCGGCCGGTCGAAGCTCGCGACGACGTGCGTGGCGTTCTCGAGGTGCAGCCGTGCGGTGAGCTCCCGGTGCGTCGCCTCCGTCGCGGTCGCCGTCAGCGCCATCGTCGGAACGCCGGGCCAGCGGTCCACGAGGTCGGCGAGTGCGAGGTAGTCGGGCCGGAAGTCGTGGCCCCACTGCGACACGCAGTGGGCTTCGTCGATCGCGAACACCGAGATGCCGGGGCCGGCCGCGACCCGGTCGAGGAGGCCGCGGACGGAGTCGTTCGACAGCCGCTCGGGGGCGATGTAGACGAGGTCCACCTCGCCCGCGAGCAGGGCGCGCTCGACCTCCTGCCGTTCGGCGACGCTCTGCGTCGAGTTGAGGAACTCCGCGCGCACGCCGACCGCGCGCAGCGCGTCGACCTGGTCGTGCATGAGCGCGATGAGCGGAGAGACCACGAGCCCCGTGCCACGCCGGACCAGGGCGGGCACCTGGTAGCAGAGCGACTTGCCGGCCCCGGTCGGCATCAGGACGACCGCGTCGCCTCCCGCGACGACCGCGTCGACCACCTCCGCCTGGCGACCGCGGAACGACTCGAAGCCGAACACGCGCTGCAGGACCTCGAGCGCGCTCGCTCCGGCGGTCGCGGTGACGGGAGCCTGGGCGGACATGCCGGGGAGTGTAGGCGCGCCGTCGGACACGACGGGTTCGCCTGTGGAGGCCCGTTCCTCAGCGCCCGGCACCCCGGAGCGGCCTCGCCGACCTCGATCAGTAGTCGTCGGCGAACGTCCGCTCGCCGACCGGGACGGCGACCTGGAGCGTGTTCCCGCTCGGCGCGAGCGGGCACGCCCAGTCGGGGTCGTAGGCGCAGGACGGGTTGTAGGCGAAGTTGAGGTCGAGCACCAGCCGCGAGCCGCGTTCGCCGAGGTCGGCACCCTTGACGGTGTCGATCAGGTACCGGCCACCGCCGTAGGTGCCACCGTCCTTCCCCGCCGAGGCGTCCTTGACGGGGATGAAGATCCCGCCGCCGTAGGAGCCGAGCCACCACACGTCGAGCGTGCCGAGGCCGTCGAGGCGCACGATGCCGATCCGGTCGAACGGGACGACGCCGTCCGTGCCGGTCGGCACGTCCATGTGAGCGGGCGGCGCCTCCTCGATCTCGGCCTCGAACGCCCAGGCCGGGTCGTAGTCGGGCACGTCGAGGCCGTCGAAGTCGTCCTCGTCCTCCTCCAGCAACGGGGCGGCCGGGTGCTCGGCGAAGAGCTCGTTGCGGCCGTCCACCCAGGTGCGGTGCGCGAGCGCTTCGTTCCGGGCGTACTGCACCCGCACATCCGCGTACAGCTCGTGCACACGGAGGCGCCAGTCCGCGATGTCGATCGCGTCGTCGAGGTTCACGCGCTGATCATCGCCTACCGAGCCGAGCGGAGCGCCTCCACCGGGTCCTCACCGGCTCGCAGCACGACGAACTCCGCCTCGACGCCAGCGCGCTCGAGCAGCTCGGTGAACCGCCTGCGCCGCCTCGCGGTGATCAGCGTGACGACGGTGCCGGAGGCGCCGGCGCGACCCGTGCGGCCGGAGCGGTGCAGGTACGTCTTGTAGTCCTCGGCCGAGTCCGCATGCACGACGAGCTCGATGCCGTCGACGTGGATGCCGCGCGCGGCGACGTCGGTCGCGACCAGTGCGGACACCTTGCCCTCGCTGAACCTGGCGAGGTTGCGGGTGCGGCGGGCCTGGTTCAGGTCTCCGTGCAGGCTCTCCGTCCTGACGCCCTCGCCGTCCAGGTCGTCGGCCAGCTGCTCCGCGAAGGCCCGGGTGCGGGCGAACACGAGCGAGCGCTCGACGGACCCGACGAGCGCCGCGAGCACGGGCAGCTTCTCACCCTGCTCGATCACGAGCACGCGGTGGTCCGCGGTGACGGAGCCCGCGGGGTCCGCGACCTCGTGCACGTCCGGGTCCGGGAGGAACTCGGCGACCAGCTGCGCGACCGCCGCGTCGAGCGTGGCGGAGAACATGAGGCGCTGCCCGTCCGTCGGCACCCGGCGGAGGAGGCGCTGGATCGGCTCGAGGAAGCCGAGGTCGGCCATGTGGTCGGCCTCGTCCAGCACCGCGATCTCGATCGCGCCGAGGTCGAGGCGGCCCTGCTCCAGCAGGTCCTCGATCCGACCCGGGGTGCCGATCACGATGTCGACCCCCTTGACGAGCGCGCCGACCTGACGACCTTGCGGCACGCCGCCCACGATCTGGGTCGTGTAGAGCCCGACCGAGCGGGCGATCGGCTGCACGGTGCGGTCGATCTGCAGCGCCAGCTCGCGGGTCGGCGCGAGGATCAGGGCGCGCGGCGCACGGCCCTGCCGACGGCCCGTGCCGGTGCGCCCCGCCGCCGCCCAGTTGCGCAGCAGGCGCTCGACGAGCGCCGCACCGAAGGCGATGGTCTTCCCGGAGCCCGTGCGACCGCGGCCGAGCACGTTGCGCCCCTGCAGGGCGGCCGGGATGGTCGCCGCCTGGATCGGGAAGGGGGAGGTGGCGCCCAGGTCCGCGAGCGCCTTCGTGATCTGCTCGCCGAGACCGAGGTCGGCGAAGGTGCGACCGGCGACATCCGCGGCGGTCACGACGTCGCCCTCGAGGCGCGCCAGCACGACGTCCTGCGGCGCCTCGAAACGGGTGCTGCGCTTCTCCCGGCCCGAGAAGCTGGTCGCCGGACGGCGGTCGTGCTGCGCCCGGTCGCGGTTCGGGTTGCGGGCCGGGAAGTGCTCGGTGCGCGGGCGCTCCTCGCGGGAAGGCCGGCGGTCATCCCGCTCGAACCGCTCGGTGCGCTGCGGACGCTCGAAGCGGTCCGTGCGCGGCGCGCGCTCGGCGCGGTCCTGGTACGTCGGGCGCTCGGTGCGCGCGGGCCGGTCGTCGCGCTGCGGCCGGTCGAAGCTCCGCTGCGGACGGTCGGTGCGACCCTGCCCCTGCGAGCGGTCCGTCCGGTCGAAGCTCCGCTGCGGCCGCTCGGACCGGTCGTTCCACTGGGGACGGTCGGGCCGGTCGGGCCGGTCGGGCCGGTCGAAGCCACGCTGCGGCCGCTCGGTGCGGCCCTGCCCCTGCGAGCGGTCCATCCGGTCGAGGCTCCGCTGCGGCCGCTCGGACCGGTCGGCGCCCTGGCTGCGGTCGGGGCGATCGAAGTCGCGCTGCGGGCGCTCGCTCCGGTCGTTCCGCTGCGGCCGCTCGGTGCGGTCGAAGCCTCGCTGCGGACGCTCAGACCGGTCGTTCCGGTCGAAGCCGCGCGACGACCGGTTGCTGCCGCCGACGTCGCTCTGGTGACGCTCGGACCGGCCTCGCTCGGGGCGGTCCGTGCGGTCGCCGCGCTGGCCGCCGAATCGGCGGTCGCCCGAGGGGCGATCGGAGCGGTCGGCGTTGCGGGGCCCCGGGTACCAGTCGATGCCGCGGCTCGTGCGATCGGTGCTGCGCTCGCGCTCGGTGCCGAAGCGGGCCTCGCGCTGCGTGGCGCGGGCGCCCTTGGCCGGTGCGCCTGATCCCGCGGACGGGCCGCGCGTGGCGCGCTGGTCGGGCGTCCAGCGGCGCTTGGCGCCGTCGGGGGTCTTGTTGTCGCGAGGGCGTGCAGGCATGCGGATGTTCCGTCCGATCAGGGCGCTGCGCGCTTCGCGCTTCTGCAGCGGGCCGTGTGAGCGCGTCGGGTGCGACGCGTCGACGGCCTGTGGACTCCACGAGTACGGTCCTGGCCGACCCTCCATGGTACAGCCGCACCCCATGGAGCACTACAGCAGGATAAAGCGGAGCACTTCGGCAGGAACGAATCGCTTCGACAGGAAAAGATGCGCGATTTCTTCCTGCCGAAGCGAATTCTTCCTGTTGTCGTGCTCCGGGTCAGGAGGCGGGGGGCGCGGAGGGGGCGCGCTGCAGCGCCTTCTCGCGCTTCGTCCTCTCTGAGGGCGTGCGGCGGCGGGCACGGCGCTCGTCCCGGCGCTGGCGCCGGCCCTCCACCAGGAAGTAGAGGGTCGGCAGCACGATCAGGGTGAGCACCGTGGACGAGACGAGGCCGCCGATCACCACGATCGCGAGCGGTTGGGAGATGAACCCGCTGTGCCCGGTCAGCCCCGACGCCATCGGGATGAGGGCGAAGATCGTGGCGAGCGCCGTCATCAGGATCGGCCGGAGACGTCTCGATGCGCCGTCCAGCACCGCATCGCGGACCGACTCCCCCTTCTCCCGGTACTGGCGCACCAGGTCGATCAAGACGATCGCGTTCGTCACCACGATCCCGACCAGCATGATCAGGCCGATCACGGAAGCGACGCCGAGCGGGATGCCGGAGGCGAGCTGCAGCAGGATCGCGCCGGTGGCGGCGAACGGCACCGAGATCAGCAGGAGCAGCGGCTGCCGCAGGCTCCGGAACGTCGCCACCATGATCGTGTAGACGATCAGGATCGCCGCGAGCAGCGCGAGGAAGAGCTGCTGGAACGCGCTCGTCTGGTCCGACGCGAGGCCGCCGAGGGTGGCCGCAGCCCCCGCGGGCAGGGCGAGGCCGTCGACGGCCTTCTGCACCTGTGCGATCGCAGCGCCGGTGTTCGTCCCCTTGGGGGTGGCGGTGATGGTCGCGCTGCGGGCGCCGTCGGTGCTGGTGACCGTCGCCGGCTCGGTGTCGAGGGCGACCGTGGCGAGCGAGGAGAGCTGCTGCTTCCCCGTGGGCGTCGGCACCTGCAGCTTCTTCAGCGTGTCGATGGTCGTCGGCGGGTTCTGCGAGGCGAGGTAGACCGTGATGCTGGTGTCCCCCACCGTGATCGCGCCGATGTCGGTCGGCTGCGTCTGCGCGGCGACGTACTGGGCGAGCGACGCCTCCGTGAACCCGGCCTGCGCCGCTTTCGTCGCGTCGACGCGGACGGCGAGGTACTGCTGGGTCGCGGCGAGATTGCTGGTGGCCTGGGCGACGGAGGAGAGCCCCCGGACCTTCGCGAGGATCCGGTCCGCCGCACCGCTCAGCGCCTGGGTGTTCCCCGCCGTGACGTCGACCTGGATGTCGCTCGAGGTGCCGAAACCCTGCCCGGTCGTGAGCTCGAACTCGCCCTTCGCTCCGCCGAGGCGGGTTCGGATGCGCTGCTGCAGCGCGTCCTGGTCCACCGTCTCCGCCGTCGTGATCGAGTAGGTGATCTTCGACCCGGCCCCGCCGGTGAACGCGTCGCGCGCCGCGTTGCCGCTCGTGCCGATCGAGGCGTCGACGATGCTCACGCCGTCGATCGACCTGAGGGTGCGGTCGACCTTCCGCGCCTCCGCGGTCTGATCGCCGAGGCTCGTGCCGTCGGCGACGTTCTGGGTGACCGTGAGGGTGTTCTGACCGGTCGACCCGAGGTAGTTGGTCTGCAGCCCGGGCAGCAGCGTGGCCGTCCCGCCGAGCACGAGCAGCGCGACGAGGACCGTGATCCACGGGTGCGCGAGCGTGCCGGAGAGGATCGGGCGGTAGACGCGCTGCAGCGGCGCGAGGCGCTTGCCCGACTCCCGCCTGCTCCGCCCCGGGCGGAGGAACCAGTAGGAGAGCACCGGCACGATCGTCAGCGCGACGAGCAGCGACGAGGCGAGCGCGATCGTCACCGTGAGGGCGAACGGCCGGAACAGCTCGCCGGCCGTGCTGCCCACGAACGCGATGGGGAGGAAGACCGCGACGGTCGTGGCCGTCGACGCCGTGACCGCACCGGCGACCTCCCGCACCGAATCGAGGACGACCCGCCTCCGCGCCTCCGGTGCCACCCGGTGGCGGTCCTCCCGGCTGTTCGCGAAGCCGGGGAAGTCCTCCCGGAAGTGCCGGGCGATGTTCTCGGTGACGACGATCGAGTCGTCGACGACGCGGCCGATCGCGATCGTGATCGCGCCCAGGGTCAGGATGTTCAGCGAGTACTGGGCCGCCTGCATCCCGATCAGCGTGATGAGCACCGAGGTCGGGATGCTGATCGCCGTCACGAGCGTCGCCCGGATGCTGAGCAGGAAGAGGAGGATCACGACGACCGCGAACGCGAGGCCGAGGCCCCCCTCCTGCAACAGCGAGTCGATGGACTGGGTGATGAACGGCGCCTGGTCGAACACCGGGGTGAAGCGGCCGCCCGCACCCAGCGCCGAGCGGAGTCCCGGCAGCGCTTCGGCGACCTCGCGGGACACCTGCACCGTGTTCGCGTCCGGCAGCTTCGTCACGGAGACCGTGAGCGCGGGCTTCCCGTTCACCAACGAGACGGTGGTGACCGGGTCCTGCTCCTGCGCCACCGACGCGACGTCGCCGATGCGCGGAGGGCGCGTCAGTGCGCCACCACGCAGGTTCCACTGCTGCTCCGTGACGCCTGCGAGGGGCAGGGCGCTGATGTCGGCCGCGGAGCCGAGCTCGGTGCCGATCGTGATCGACCGGGTACGTCCGTTCTCGGTCACGGAGCCGCCGGGGACGAGCGCTCCGGATGCCTGCAGCGTCTGGGAGATCACGGACGGCTGCAGACCGTGGTTCGCGAGCGCGTCCTTCGGCGTGACCGTGATCCGCGTGCCCGGCGCTCCGGCGAGGCTCGCCGCGCGCACGCCGTCGAGCTTCTCGAGCTTCGGCAGCACCGAGTCGTTCACGGCGCTCGCCAGCTCGGTCGTGGACGCGTCGCCGGTGACGGAGACGGCGACGATCGGGAGGTCGTCCAGACTGCCGGCCACGACCTGGGGAGTCACGCCCGTGGGCAGCGAGGACTGGAGGCCGTTGATCGCAGCGCTGACCTTCTGCTCAGCCGTGTTCAGGTCGGTGCCGAAGGTGAAGCTGATGCTCACCGTCGAGCTGCCGGTCGAGGACTGCGAGGAGGTGGTGTCGACCCCCCGGATCCCGCGAACGGCCTGCTCGATCGGCTTGCTGACGCGCTCGTTGACGATCTGCGGGGAGGCGCCGCGATAGGCCGACACGACTGCGAGCTGGGGGAACTGGATCGAGGGGATGAGCTCCTGCCGCAGCCCCGTGGTGGCCAGGACGCCGAAGAAGGCGGCGACGACGGTGATCAGCGCGATCAGTGCGCGGTTCCGGAGGCTGAACGCGGCGAAGATCTGCACCCGCCGATTATCGCTGACCGATCGGACAGCGGGGTGGCGTGCGGGGGTCCCGTCTGCGGCGAGGGGAAGGGGAATTGACAGGTTCGCGGCGCCGAGTACTGTCCTGACCCGTGACTTCGGCGGCCGACGATGAGAGTCGCGGCGTCAAACGCCTGATCCTGGGGGAAAAGCTGCCCTCCCACAAGCTGGACGACCAGCTGCTCCCGAAGCATCTCGCGCTCCCGATCTTCGCCTCGGACCCGCTGTCGTCGGTGGCCTACGCCCCGCAGGAGCTGCTGCTGATCCTGCTGCTCGGCGGCACGGCGTTCCTCGCGTTCGCACCGTGGGTCGCGGCGGTGGTCGTGCTGCTGCTCGCGGTGGTCGTCCTGTCCTACCGGCAGCTGATCAAGGCGTACCCGTCGGGGGGAGGCGACTACGAGGTCGCGCAGAAGAACCTCGGCGAGCGTCCTGCGCTGGTCGTCGCCTCCGCGCTGCTGGTCGACTACATCCTCACGGTCTCCGTGTCGGTCGCGTCCGGCGTCGACAACATCATCTCGGCGCTCCCGCAGCTGGCCGGGATCCGCGTCGAGATGGCGCTCGCGATCGTGGTGCTGCTGGCCGCCGTCAACCTCCGCGGGGTCCGCGAGTCGAGCAACGCCTTCGCCCTGCCCACCTACGTGTTCATCGGCAGCGTCGCCCTGATGGTCGTGGTGGCGGTCGTCCGCACCCTGCTGGGGCAGCCGCCGGTCGCCGAGAGCTCGCACTACACGGTCCACGCCGACCAGGTCACGCAGGTGGGCACGGTGCTGCTCGTGCTGCGGGCGTTCGCGAGCGGCTGCTCCGCACTGACGGGCGTGGAGGCGATCGCCAACGGCGTGCCCGCGTTCCGACGCCCGAAGGTCAAGAACGCGCAGAGGACGCTGACGGCGATGGGCCTGATCGCGATCTGCCTCTTCGTCGGGCTGCTCTCGATCGCGCTGATCTCGGGCGTGCACTACGCCGAGGAACCGTGCTCGCTGATCGGCTGGAAGGCGTGTGCGACCGCACCGCAGCCGAGCCTGATGGCGCAAGTGGCAGGCGCGACGTTCGGGGCGACCTCCCCTCTCTTCTACCTCGTGCAGGCGGCGACGGCGCTCGTGCTGCTGCTGGCGGCGAACACGGCGTTCAACGGCTTCCCGCTGCTCGGCAGCGTGCTGGCCCGCGACGGCTACGCCCCGAAGGCCCTCTCCACGCGCGGCGACCGCCTGATCTTCAGCAACGGCGTCATCGTGCTGTCGGCCGTCGCAGCGCTGCTGCTGCTCGTCTACCAGGCGAGCGTCTCGAACCTGATCCAGCTGTACATCATCGGTGTCTTCGTGTCGTTCACCGTCGGCCAGACGGGCATGGTCCGGCACTGGATCGGCCTGCTGCGACGGAGGGCGCCGGGACGCAGCAGCACCATCCGCAGCCTCGTGATCAACCTCGTCGGTGCGAGCATGACGGCGACCGTGCTGGTGATCGTGACGATCACGAAGTTCACCCACGGCGCCTGGCTCGTGTTCGTCATCATGCCGATCCTCTGGTTCCTGATGCTCGGCGTGAACCGGTACTACCGCGACGTCGAGAAGGAGATCGAGGTCGACCCCCACACGACCTTCGGCGCCAAGGGCGACCACGCGATCGTGCTGGTCGGGCGGATGCAGAAGCCGGTGCTGAAGGCGCTCGACTACGCGATCGCGGCGAAGCACGACACGCTCGAAGCCCTCCACGTCTCGATCGACGACGCCGCGACGAAGCGCCTCGAGGAGGAGTGGGCGACGATGAACATCGCCGTCCCGCTGACCGTGGTCCCCTCCCCCTACCGCGACATCAGCGTGCCGCTCATCAAGTACGTGAAGGCGCACCGGGCCACGCACGGGGCCGAGGTCGTCACGGTCTACACGCCGGTCTACGTCGTCGGGCACTGGTGGGAGCAGCTTCTGCACAACCACAAGGCGCGGCGGATCCGCCAGAAGCTGATGTTGGTGCACGGCGTCACGCTCGCGCTCGTGCCGTGGCTGCTCGACTCGTCGCAGCTCATCTACGGCCGCCGATCCCGCCCGATCCCGGGGCAGGACCGTCGCGGCGAACCCCTCCGCCCGAAGATGCCCACCCGGAGGCCCGTGCGCGACGCGGAGGGGACCGCCATCCGCGGCGGGACCGATCGGGCGAAGGACCTCACCCGCCGCTGACGCACCCCATCTCGCGGATCCGGAGATCTCTCCCGGATCCGGAGATCCTCGCCGACACCCCAGGCAGGTGGTCCGCCGCGCGGGGTGGCGCGGGATCTTTCCGGATCCGCGAAGACCGCGGCGCCCGGGAATCCGCCCCTCCCCCGATCGAGCTCGCACGGAGCGGTGCGCGATACCCCACAGTCCAGTGTCATGGCTCGAGATCCTGCGCTCCTCGCCGCGCTCGCGGCCGACGTGCTCCGACGGCATGCGGGTCTCGCGCCGGTGCGGGCGTTCAGCGCCGCCGGACTGACGGGCCCGGACATGGGGCGCCTCCGTCATCTCGGCGTCGTCGTCCGCCCGCGGATCGGCTGGTACCTCGAGCCATCCGCTCCCCCACCGGCGGTACAGGCGGTCCGCGTCGGCGGCGTGCTCGCGTGCGTGTCCGCAGCGGCCTCGTACGGGATGTTCGTCCCGGAAGGGCTCGGCGGCCGGACGCACGTCCGCGTGCCACCGGACGCCACCCGGCTGCGTCGATCCGACGACGCGACCCGGCACGTCCACGCCGGTCATGACCCGCAGATCAGGCTGCACTGGGAGCGCCGGGTCGAGGCGAGCAGGGGGTGGCGCGTGTCCCCCGCGGACGCGCTGCTCCAGATGGCGCACTGCACGTCGATCCGGTGGCTGACCGCCGCGGTCGACTCGGCGCGGAACCAGACCGACGGGCCGCCGATCCTCTCCGCCTCCTCGACCGCCCTGCTCCGCGCGTCGCTGCCCGCGAACCGGGTCGCCGCGGTCGACCGGAGCGATCCGCTCGCCGAGTCGGTCGGCGAGACGTTCCTGCGGCTCGAGGCGCAGGATCGATGCATCCCGTGGCGCAGCCAGGCCTGGCTGACCACGCTGTACCGGACCGACGGCCTCGTCGACGAGTGGCTCCCGATCGAGTCGGACGGCATCCGGCACCACGCAGGCAAGGCCGTGGTGCGCGATCGCGAGCGCGATGCGGTGATCGCCTACCTCGGCCACCCACCGCTGCGGTTCACCCACAACGCCGCGGTGCGGGAGACCGCCTACGTGGGAGATGTGATCGAACGGGTCTGGCGGCGAGGACGGTGACTCGCGGATCCGGATCGATCTCGCGACACCCCGGTCGACGGCGGCCCCCGAGCGGGTGTCGTCGAGGATCTCCGGATCCGCGAGAGAACTCCGGATCCGGGCGGATCAGGCGTCGGTGAAGAAGCGGGCCATGAGCTGGGCGACGTGGTCCTGCGCGTCGTCCGGAGGAGAGGCCTGCAGCACCGTCGGCACGGATTCGGGGGTCGCCTCGACCGGCATCGACGTCTCACCGAGTGCTGCGAACACCTGGCGGGCGAGCGTCCTGCCGGCCCGGTTCGCGCCGATGGTGCTCGCGGTGGGGCCGTAGCCGGCGAAGAAGATCCGCGGGTCGCGGTCGGCGGCGCCGCTCGTGACCCGCACCCCACCGGCCTTCTCGTGGAGGCGCAGAGGGCTGAGATGTCGGATGTCCGGCCGGAAACCCGTCGCCCAGACGATCGCGTCGATGCGCTCCCGCGACCCGTCCGGCCAGACGACGGCGTCCCGTTCGAGGTGGTCGAACATCGGCCTGGGCGCGAGCACACCGCGGTCGATCGCGGAGGCGATCCGCCGAGTCCTGGGCACGCCGGTGCCCGACACGATGGAGGGGAGCGCCTGCCCCGTCCGCGCGGCGAGGTCCTGCTGGTCGACCGCGGCCACCGCTGCCTCGAGGTCGAGCACGCCGTGATCGAGGTACTCCACAGGCCGTCGGGTCGACCAGAACGTCTTCACGGCGACCCCCTCCAGCTCGAGGAGGAAGCCGATCGCCGAGGTACCGCCGCCGACGACCAGCACGCGCAGGCCGGCGAAGTCCGCGGCGTCGCGGTAGGTGGAGGTGTGCACCTGACGCCCGACGAACTCCCGGATCCCGGGGTAGTAGGGCACGAACGGCGCACCCCACGTGCCGGAGGCGTTGACCACGACGCGGGTCGTGATCTCGCCCGCCGTGGTCCGCACGACGAGATCGGCACCCCGGTCGTAGACCGCCGCGACGGCGACAGGGCGGCGCACGTCGAGCCCGAAGAAGCGTTCGTAGTGGCCGTAGTACTCGGACACCAGTACTCGGACACCACGTCGCGCGCCGGCCGGCCGCGATCCGCGGTCTCGAAGGTGATGCCGGCGCGGCGCATGCCCGGAAGGTCGTGGACGCGGTGGGCGCTGCCCAGCCGGAGCGCCTCCCACCGGTGCTGCCAGGCCCCGCCCGAGGTGGGTCCGCGGTCGAGCACGATCTGATCGACACCGCTGCGGACGCCGAGACGCTGCAGGTAGTAGGCGACGGAGAGGCCTGCCTGGCCCGCTCCGATCACCACCACGTCGACCCGGCCGGGTACAGCGACCATGGCCATCCCCCTCCCCCGGCGCGAGCGCCGACCACCATCCTGCCGTAAGGGTGCGTGTTACGATGATCGTCAGTTTTCGCAGTTTCGCCGCCACTTCACCCGATGCGGCGATCACGACGTGAGGGGGTCACGCATGGGGCGAGGCCGTCAGAAGGCGAAGCACACGAAGATCGCTCGCGATCTGAAGTACTTCAGCCCGGACACGAACTACAACGCCCTCGAGGCGGAGATCGGCTCTCACTCGGCCGAGGCGCACGCCGGCTGGTCCGAGGAGGACTTCGCCGAGGAGGAGTCGCACCGCTGACCGTGTGATCGGGCTGCCTGACGACGCCTCCGCGTGGTCCGGAGGCCGGCCGCGCGCGCACCTCGACCGGCGGGCGGCGCGCGGACACCACCGGCACGGCCGCGGGACCCCGCGCCCTCCACGGTCGGCGCAGCGCTCCTGGGTCGGGCGTCACGCCGCGAAGCTCCCGACGAGTCGCACCGTCCCGCCGTCGACGCCCTTCGCGCCCTGCACGTCGCCGACCCGGTGATCCCCGGTCGGTTCGATGACGGCCGCCTGCCAGGTGGGGACCCCGGCCAGGGTCAGGGCCTCCGCGACGGCCGACGCAGCGGCGGCGTCCACGACCGCGAACATGCCGATCCCCAGGTTCCAGGCGCTCTCGACGTCGGACAGCGGGAACCCGCCGAGCTCCGCGAGCACCGAGAACACCGGCGCAGGCTCCCAGGTCGTGCGGTCCAGATCCACACGCACCCCCTTCGGCAGCACGCGCGCGAGATTCGCGGCCAGGCCTCCTCCGGTGACATGGCTGAGCGCGTGCACCGCCGTACCGTGCACACCGTCGAGCAGGTCGAGCAGGTCCGCCGTGTACAGCCGCGTGGGCTCGAGCAGGGCCTCGCCGAGCGTGGCGCCGTAGTCCCCCACCCGGGTGTCGAGCCGGAGGCCGCTCTCCCGGAGGATCCGTCGCACCAGCGAGTAGCCGTTGCTGTGCAGGCCGGAGGAGGCGAGCGCGAGCACCGCGTCCCCCGCCCGGACCCGGTGCGCGCCGAGCAGCCGATCCGCCTCCACCACGCCGACCGCGGCACCGGCGACGTCGTAGTCGTCCGGCGCGATCAGGTCGGGGTGCTCGGCGGTCTCGCCGCCGATGAGCGCGGTCCGCGTCGCCGCACAGGCCCGCGCGATGCCGTCGACGATGGCCGCGATCCGCTCGGGGACGACCTTGCCGCAGGCGATGTAGTCCGTCATGAACAAGGGCGCCGCACCGACGACGACGATGTCGTCGACGACCATCCCGACCAGGTCCTGCCCGATCGTGTCGTGCTTGTCGAGGGCCTGCGCGATCGCGATCTTGGTGCCGACGCCGTCGGTGGAGGTCGCCAGGACCGGCTTCGTGAAGCGGGTCAGCGCGGACGCGTCCCACAGCCCGGCGAACCCGCCGACGCCGCCCAGCACCTGGGGTCCGTGGGTCGCGGCGACCGAGCGCTTCATCAGCTCGACCGCGGTGTCACCGGCTGCCGTGTCGACCCCCGCAGCCGCGTACCGGTCCACCGGACCGCCCGCGGCACGACTCACGACCGCCGGATGGGAGGATGGCGGCTGCACCACTCGAGCCTAAACCAGGGGGATCTCCACCCGAATGTGCGGCATCGTCGGCGTCTCCGCCGCCCAGCCGGTCAACCAGCTCATCTACGACGCGCTGCTGCTGCTGCAGCATCGCGGCCAGGATTCGACTGGGATCGCGACCGATGAGAGCGGCTCCTTCCACATGGTGAAGGTGAAAGGTCAGGTCCGCGAGGCCTACCGCACCCGGGACATGCGCACCCTGCTCGGCAGCACGGGTCTCGGTCACGTGCGCTACGCGACCCGCGGTTCCGCGGCGAGCGAGCAGGAGGCGCAGCCGTTCTACGTGAACGCGCCGTACGGCATCCTCCTCGTGCACAACGGCAACCTCACGAACGTGCGGGAGCTGCAGCAGGACCTCTTCCACATCGATCGCCGGCACCTCAACAGCGACTCGGACACCGAGCTGCTCGTCAACGTGCTCGCGAACGAGCTGCAATCGCAGCTCTCGGGCCTCCAGCTCGATCCCGAGCAGGTGTTCACCGCCGTCCGGCGCGTGCACGAGCGCGTCGAGGGCTCGTACGCCGCGATCGCGCTGATCGCCGGCCGCGGCCTGCTCGCGTTCCGCGACCCGTTCGGCATCCGGCCGCTCACCCTCGGCCGTCGCAGCGCCGACCACCTCCCCGGCGTCCAGCGCGACGAGTGGATGGTCTCCTCCGAGTCGCTCGTGCTCGAGAGCAACGGATACGAGGTCGTCCGTGACATCGCCCCGGGCGAGGCCGTCTTCATCACGCCGGACGGGGAGCTGCACCTGCAGCAGTGCGCGGCGCACCCGCGACTCGTGCCCTGCTCGTTCGAGTACGTCTACCTCGCACGGCCCGACTCGACCATGTCGGGCATCTCGGTCTACGACGCCCGACTGCGACTCGGCGACCGGCTCGCGGACACGGTGGCAGCACACGCGCCGATGGGCGACATCGACGTCGTCATGCCGATCCCCGACTCCGCGCGCCCCTCCGCGATGCAGCTCGCCCAGCGACTCGGCGTGACCTACCGCGAGGGGTTCTACAAGAACCGCTACGTCGGCCGCACGTTCATCATGCCGGGGCAGGCGGTTCGGAAGAAGAGCGTGCGGCAGAAGCTGAACGCGCTCGGCACCGAGTTCCGCGGCAAGAACGTGCTCATCGTCGACGACTCGATCGTGCGCGGGACGACGAGCAGGGAGATCGTCGACATGGCGAAGGCGGCCGGAGCGAACAAGGTCACGTTCGCCTCCGCGGCGCCTCCGGTGCGCTTCCCGCACGTCTACGGGATCAACATGCCGAGCCGGCGCGAGCTCGTCGCCGCAGGCAGGAAGATCCCGGAGATCGCCCGCGAGATCGGTGCCGACCATCTCATCTACCAGGAGGTCGCCGACATGCAGGCCGCGATCCTCGAGGGCTCCACGGTCACCGAGCTCGAGATGAGCTGCTTCACGGGCGAGTACATCACCGGCACGGTCGACGCGGAGTACCTCCAGTGGGTCGAGGCGAACCAGTTCTCCTGAGCCGCCGTCCCCCGCTCTGGGGGCAGACGACACGGGGACAGACAGGTCGTTCTGTCCCCGTCCAGTGCTACCTTGGTCCCGGCGGTACCCACCGCTGCACTACCCGATACGACCGGAACGGTCCTCCGCACCCATCCCCCGGGGTGCCTGGACCGGCAGGGCCGCACTTCCCCCGCGAGGTCCTGCCACGGTCTCCCGGATGATGACGCCGGGCAGCGACTCCCCCGCACTGGCTGCCCGGCGTCTTTCCGTCGTGCTCGGCACCGCTGTCCCGCCACCCCCGCGCCGATCCTGAGCCTGGGTCCCCAAGGCCGGCATGCGCCCATGTCCGCCGTCGGCCCCGGCCCGCTCCTGTCGTCGTCGCCACGGTCGAGGATGCTGGATCGCCCGCCGGGCGACGAGCTCATCGACCGGTCCGGGCGGGTCGCGCGCCACCTCGGGATCTCCGTCACCGAGGAGTGCTCCCTCCGCTGCACCTACTGCATGCCCGCCGAGGGGCCGCCCTCGATCGCGAAGCGTCTGCTCCTGACGTCGACGGAGATCGCGCGACTCGTGCGCATCGGAGCACGCGACCTGGGGATCGGCGAGGTCCGCTTCACCGGCGGCGAGCCGCTCGTCCACGGCGACATGGTCGAGATCGTCGCGAGATCGCACGAGGCCGCCCCCGCCGTCGCGCTGGCGATCACGACGAACGGGATCGGCCTCGACAAGACCGCGGGGGCGCTGGTCGCGGCGGACCTCACCCGCGTCGACGTGTCGCTGGACACGGTGGACCGTGCGCATGTGGCCGAGCCGACGCGGCGCGACCGTCTCCCCGCGATGTTCGCCGGCATCGCCGCAGCACGCGCGGCCGGCCTCCGGCCGCTGAAGGGGAACGCGGTCCTGATGCGATCGACGCTCGACGAGGCCGACGAGCTGCTGGCGTGGTCGCTGCAGCACGAGACGCAGCTGCGGTTCATCGAGGAGATGCCGCTCGACGCAGACGAGACCTGGCGACGGGACGAGATGGACACCGCGGCCGATCTGCTGCGCGTGCTCGTCGAACGGTCCGTCCTGACCGAGCGGCCGCGGAGCGATCCGTCCTCACCGGCGGAGGAGTGGTCGGTGGACGGCGGCCCCGCGACGGTGGGGATCATCGCGTCGGTCACCCGCACGTTCTGCGCGCCTGCGATCGGCTGAGCCGCCGGATTCAGCTCCAGAGCGCGACGTGGAACTTGTTGCCGCGCCGGGACAGCCCGCGTGACCCCGCGCTGGCGAGGATCGCCGTCGTCGCTTCGGCGGTGGTGACGAGCCGCCGCAGGATCTGCGCGGACTCGGTGGCGCGGCCGCCGTCCAAGGTCGTCGCCCACCAGACCCCGGAGAGCGGCGTGTCGGTGACGGACAGCCGCACCAGGTCGCCGGACGACGCCGACTCCTGGTCCACCTTCTCCACCCCGCCGCGGAGCCGGGGCGCCGCGACATGCGCGAGCGCGAGCATCACGCCCTCGCCGCCGGCCACCGC
This sequence comes from Acidobacteriota bacterium, assembly GCA_019352055.1. Classification (GTDB taxonomy): domain Bacteria; phylum Actinomycetota; class Actinomycetes; order Actinomycetales; family Microbacteriaceae; genus Amnibacterium. Next base: position 36,152 of record JABBOB010000009.1, on the reverse strand, counting down.
GGCGAGCGCGTCGGTCTCGCTCGTCAGCTCGACGACGTCCGGGAGCTCGCTGAGCCGCCCGAACCACCTGCCCTCCTCCGTCAGCGGCTCGAACCCGCCGGGCCCGGCGAACCACGGCACGGACAGCAGTCGGCTGAGCGGGATCGGACCGGTCAGGGCCGCGAGCGGGTGCCGCACGGAGGCGACCATGATCCGCTGGTACTTGAAGAACGGCACGAGCTCGAGCCCGAGGCTGTTCGCGAGCGCCGGGCGCGCGCCCAGGGCGATGTCGTAGGCGCGCTCCCGCAGCATGGCGCCGATGTCGTCCGCGTCCTCGACGACGACATCGAGCGCGTCGGACGCGACCCACTTGCCGAAGAGGTCGAACAGCCGCCCGGCGGCGTGCTCGGCGAACGCCGCGGTCGCGAGCACCCGCAGCTCCCACCCGCTCGACGAGGCGTGCGCGACGTCGCGCCTCGTGTCGTCGGCGAGGCCGACGATCTCCTCCGCGTGCGCGGCGAGGGTGCGGCCGCCGGCGGTGAGCATGATGCCCCGCGGCGTCCGGGTGAAGAGGGGGTCCCCGAGCTCCGCCCGTAGGGCGGCGACGGCTGAGGACACCGCCGGTTCGCTGACGCCGAGCGCGGCGGCGGCGGCGCGGAGCGAGCCGAGCCTCGCCACGAGGGCGAACGTCCGAAGCTGGGTCAAGGTCATGCCCATGCCCGATAACCCTTCGCTTATGTCGATGTTGACACCCGTGACCCGCGCCCGGCAGGGTCTGCCGGGCAGGTGCACCTCCACGCAAGGACGCGATGGGCGATGGTGTCACCAAAGGGAGCGGCCATGCAGATCCCAGCACCGTTCGAGTACGCCAGAGCGACATCGCTCGACGACGCGATCGCCTTGCTGACCCGCTACGGCGACGATGCGCTGGTCGTCGCCGGCGGCCACAGCCTGCTGCCGATGATGAAGCTGCGTCTGGCGCGACCCGACTGGCTCATCGACATCAACGAGCTGCACGAGCTCGACTACGTCCGCCGGCACGGCGACGAGCTCCGGATCGGCGCGCTCGCCCGCCACCGCACTCTGCTCGAGTCGGCGGAGATCGCAGCCCTCTTCCCGATCATGACCGAGGCGGAACGGGTCGTCGCGGATCCGATCGTCCGCAACCGTGGCACGATCGGCGGCTCGCTCTGCCAGGCGGACCCGGCCGAGGACCTGTCGACGGTCTGCGCCGTGCTCGGTGCACAGGCGGTCATCCGCAGCGCGACCGGGGAGCGCGTCATCGGGATGGACGAGTTCCACCAGGGGCCGTACGAGACCGCCGTGGAGTTCAACGAGATCCTCGTCGAGGTCCGCATCCCGATCCGGCCCCGTTCCTCCAGCTCCTACGAGAAGGTCGAGCGCCGCGTCGGCGACTGGGCCGTCGCCGCGGCGGGCGGATCCGTGACGCTGGCCGCGGACGGCACGATCGAGGACGCGGCCATCGGCGTGACCGCCGTCGGCCTGTCCGGTCGGGTGACGGACGCCGAGGCGGTCCTGATCGGGCACCGGCCGACCGACGCGCTGATCACGGAGGCCGGCCGGATGACCAGCGCGGCCGTCGATCCCATGACCGACCAGCGCGGTTCGGTCGAGTACAAGCGACACCTCGCCGGCGAGCTGACGCAGCGAGTCCTCAAGCGGGCCATCGCCCGTGCCCGGCGACAGGAGGCGTGAGCATGCATGTGACGATGTCGGTCAACGGCGAGGACGTGGCGAAGGACATCGAGCCGCGCACGCTGCTCGTGCACTTCATCCGCGACGACCTCGGTCTCACCGGGACCCACTGGGGGTGCGACACCTCCAACTGCGGCACGTGCGTCGTCTCCCTGGACGGCACCCCGGTCAAGTCCTGCACCGTGCTCGCGGCCATGGCCGACGGCCACGCGGTCCGGACCGTGGAGGGACTGGAGACGGCCGGGACGCTCGACCCCATCCAGCAGGGATTCATCGAGGAGCACGGGCTGCAGTGCGGCTTCTGCACCCCAGGCATGCTGATCACCGGCCGCGAGCTGCTCGACCGGAACCCGCATCCGACGGAGCTCGAGATCCGCGAGGCGATCTCGGGCCAGATCTGCCGGTGCACCGGGTACGCGACCATCGTGCGAGCCATCCAATGGGCGGCTGATCACCCCGCGGGTGCAGCCGCCGTCGAGCAGGAGACGGTGCAGTCATGACGCTGGTCGAAGAACCCCTCGTCGGTGCCGAGCACGGGCGGCTGCACGATCACAACCCCGCAGCCGCCGACGCCGACCGGCCGATCGGCTTCGGTCGGCTGCAGCGCAAGGAGGACCCGCGGTTCATCCGCGGTCAGGGCCGCTACACGGACGACGTCGTGCTCCCGGGGATGCTCCACGGGGCGATCCTCCGAGCGCCGGTCGCGCACGCGAGGATCGTCTCGATCGACACCAGCGAGGCGCTGTCCCGACCGGGCGTCCGCGCCGTGCTCACCGGCAAGGACCTCGAGCCGCTGAAGCTCGCGTGGATCCCGACCCTGTCCTACGACGTCCAGGCGGTGCTGGCGACCGACAAGGTCCGGTTCCAGGGCCAGGAGGTCGCGTTCGTCATCGCCGACGACCGCTACGCGGCCCGCGACGCGCTCGAGTCCATCGTCGTCGACTACGACGTCCTCCCCCCGGTCGTCGACCTGCGGCACGCGCTCGACGCCGACGCACCGGTCATCCGCGACGACATCGAGGGGCGAGCGGACAACCACATCGCCGACTGGGAGTGCGGTGACGAAGCCGCGACCAGAGCGGTCTTCGCCGCGGCCGACGTGGTCGTGGCGCAGGAGATCGTCTACCCGCGGGTCCATCCCGCACCGATGGAGACCTGCGGCGCCGTCGCCGACTTCAACGCGGTGTCCGGCGAGCTCACCCTCTACGAGACGTCGCAGGCGCCGCACGCGCACCGGACGATCATCGCGATGGTGTCCGGCATCCCCGAGCACAAGATCCATCTGATCTCCCCGGACATCGGCGGCGGCTTCGGCAACAAGGTCGGCATCTACCCCGGCTACGTCCTCGCCATCGTGGGCTCGATCGTCACCGGACATCCCGTCAAGTGGATGGAGGACCGGTCGGAGAACCTGATGTCGACCTCGTTCGCGCGGGACTACATCATGCAGGGCGAGATCGCGGCCACGAAGGACGGCCGGCTGCTGGGCATCAGGGCGAACGTCCTCGCCGATCACGGCGCGTTCAACGGCACCGCGCAGCCGACGAAGTACCCGGCCGGGTTCTTCAACCTCTTCCCGGGCAGCTACACCTGGGACGCGGTCTACGGCAAGGTCACCTCCGTCTACACGAACAAGGCGCCGGGCGGCGTGGCCTACGCCTGCTCGTTCCGCGTGACCGAGGCCTCGTACTTCGTCGAGCGCATGATCGACCGGCTCGCGCTCGAGCTGAAGATGGACCCAGCCGAGCTCCGCCTCAAGAACTTCATCAGGCCCGAGCAGTTCCCGTACGACAACAAGGCCGGGTTCGAGTACGACTCCGGGCAGTACGAGAAGACCATGCGCCATGCCATGGGCCTCATCGGCTACGACCAGCTGCGACAGGAGCAGGTCGAGAAGCGGGCGCGCGGCGAGCTGATGGGCATCGGCATCTCCTTCTTCACCGAAGGGGTCGGCGCCGGTCCCCGCAAGCACATGGACATCCTCGGCCTGGGCATGGCGGACGGCGCGGAGCTGCGGATCCACCCGACCGGCAAGGCCGTCGTGCGCATCTCCGTGCAGAGCCAGGGCCAGGCCCACGAGACGACGTTCGCGCAGATCGTCGCGGAGGAGATCGGCATCCCTCCCGAGGACATCGAGGTCGTGCACGGCGACACGGACCGGACGCCGTTCGGGCTGGGCACGTACGGCAGCCGTTCCACCCCGGTGAGCGGCGCCGCGGTTGCGCTCGTCACCAGGAAGGTCCGCGACAAGGCGCGACTCATCGCGGCCGCCATGCTCGAGACCCGCCCGGAGGACCTCGAGTGGGCGAAGGGCCGCTGGTTCGTCAAGGGCGACCCCACCGCGAGCAGGACGATCCAGGAGATCGCCATGGCCGCTCACGGCACGATGGAGCTGCCGGACGGAGTCGACGGCAACCTCGACGCCGAGGTCACCTACGACCCGCCGAACCTGACCTACCCGTACGGCGCCTACTTCTGCGTGACGGACATCGATCGCGGCACCGGCAAGGTGACGGTGCGGCGCTTCCTCGCGGTGGACGACTGCGGGACCCGGATCAACCCGATGGTGATCGAGGGCCAGGTCCACGGCGGCCTCACCGACGGCGTCGGGATGGCGCTCATGGAGATCATCGAGTTCGATCCCGAGGGGAACAACCTGGGCGGATCCTTCATGGACTACCTGATCCCCACCGCGATGGAGGTGCCCGACTGGGAGACCGGCTTCACGGTCACGCCGTCGCCGCATCACCCCATCGGCGCGAAGGGCATCGGCGAGTCGGCCACCGTCGGTTCACCGGCTGCGATCGTCAACTCCGTCATCGACGCGCTCAGCCCGCTCGGCGTGACGGGGATCGACATGCCGTGCACTCCCGGCCGGGTGTGGGACGCGATGCAGGGCCACGCCACCCCGCCGATCTGATCGTGAAGGAACCAGGCCGATGACGGTCTCCTCAGCCGTCGCCGAGAAGCAGCGCGACCTCGAGCGACTCCGCCAGCCGTTCGTGCGCGCGACCGTGGTCCGGACACAGCATCCGACGAGCGCCCGAGCCGGCGACGTCGCCGTGCTCGATGCGGCGGGCGCCATGACCGGCTTCGTGGGCGGTACCTGCGTGGAGTCGTCCGTGCGCGAGTTCAGCCTGCGGGCGCTCGCCTCCGGCGAGCCGGTGCTGCTGCAGGTGCGACCCGGTGACATCGGCCGCCGGGAGGAGGAGGGCGCGGTGGAGGTGCACAACCCGTGTCTCTCCGGTGGATCGATCGACGTGTTCCTCGAACCGGTGGTGCCGTCCGCCCGGCTCGTCATCGTCGGCGAGACGCCCGTCGCGCAGTCGCTGGCGGCGCTCGGCGCCGCGCTCGGTTTCGAGATCGACCTGGTCGACGGCGACACCTGGCAGCCCTCGCCCGAGGACGCGGCCGTCGTCGTCGCGGGGCACGGTCGGGGCGAGGAGCCCGCGCTCGAGCGCGCCCTCCGGGTAGGCGTGCCCTACATCGGCTTGATCGCGAGCGAGAAGCGGGGATCGGCGGTCGTCGCGTCCTTGGACGTCGACGACGAGCTGCGCCACCGCGTGCACACGCCCGCGGGCCTCCGTCTCGGCGGCACCACCCCCTCGGAGATCGCGCTCGGCGTGCTCGCCGAGCTCGTCCAGGTGCGCTCGACGACCGGCGCCTCGGCGAGCCGGACCCACGAGCACCACGAGGCGGCCGACCACGCCGGCACGGATGAGGAGCACCCCGGCGCTCCGACGACCGCGATCGATCCCGTGTGCGGGATGACCGTCAGCACGGTCGATGCGACGCCGCACACCGAGCACGACGGCGGGACCGTCTGGTTCTGCTCCGACGGCTGTCGGGCCGCCTTCAGCAGGGACCCCACGCGCTATGCCCTCGCGTGAGACCCCGCTCGCGGCCCTCGTCCTCGCCGCCGGCGGATCGAGCCGCCTCGGCAGGCCGAAGCAGCTGCTGCCGTACCGGGGCGGTGTGCTGGTCGACGCCGTGCTCGACGTCGCCCGCGGCTATCCGTTCGAACAGCGTCTGCTCGCCCTGGGCGGTTCGGCCGACGTGGTGCGGGCTGCGGTCGACACCACCGGTTTCGAGGTGGTCGTCAACGACGAGTACGCCACCGGCTGCTCGTCGTCCATCGCCCGCACCATCCGGGAGGTCCGGCAGGACATCGGCGCCGTCGTCCTGCTGCTCGGTGATCAGCCCGACGTGCAGGTCGACACGATCGCCGCGCTCGCCCGGGGACGCGGCAACGCGCCGATCGCGGTGACCCGGTACGACAACGGCATCGGTCATCCGTTCGCCCTCTCCCGCGCCACGTTCCCGGCCCTCCGCGGCCTGCACGGCGACCGCGGGGTGTGGAAGCTGATCGAACGACTCGGGTCGGCCGTCGCGCGCGTCCGCGTCCCGGGCCCGGTCCCCCGCGACGTGGACACCGAAGAGGACTATCGGGCGATCCTCGCCTCCGCGGCGGCACTCGAGTGAGCGCGGGCGCGGACGCCGATGTCGCCGACCTCGTCCCGGACGTCGGCGCGCTCGCGACGGGTCTCGATGCGGGCGACTACGTCGCCGACCGCGGCCTCGTCACCGCGCTGTTCCTGGCCGTGCGGCTTCGGCAGCCCCTGCTCCTCGAAGGCGAGGCCGGTGTCGGCAAGACCGAGGCCGCCAAGGCGCTCGCCGCGTTCCTGCACACCCCGCTCATCCGGCTCCAGTGCTACGAGGGGATCGACGCCGGCGAAGCGCTCTACGAGTGGAACTACCAGCGGCAGCTGCTCGCGATCCGGCGATCCGAGGTCGACGGGGTCGACCTCGACGACGCGGCGCTCTTCACCCCCGGCTTCCTGCTGCGGCGCCCGCTGCTGCAGGCGATCGAGCACCCGGGCCCCCGGCCGGCGGTCCTGCTCCTCGACGAGATCGACCGGGCCGACGCGGAGTTCGAGGCGTTCACCTTCGAGGCGCTCGCCGAGGCGTCGGTGACGGTGCCCGAGCTGGGCACGATCCATGCGACGGTGCCGCCGATCGTCATCCTCACCTCGAACCGCACGCGGGACCTGCACGACGCGCTCACCCGACGCTGCCTGTACCACTGGATCGATTTCCCCGGTCCAGCGCGCGTCCTCGAGATCGTGCGGCGGCGCGTGCCGTCCGCCGTCGAGCCGGTGGTCGTGCAGGCCGTCTCGGCGGTCGAGCGGCTCCGCTCGCTGGAGCTGGTGAAGCCGCCGGGGGTCGCCGAGGTGATCGACTGGGTGTCGGCGTTCACCGTGCTCGGTGTCGAGAGCATCGACGGGGAGTCCGCCGCCCTGACCTGGGGCGCGGTGCTCAAGAACCGGGACGATCTCGCGCTGGTCGGCGCGCGAGGCGGCGACTGGCTGATGAGCGCCGATGCGTGACGGCGACGACACGCGGGCGTTCACCATCGATGCGGCCGTGCTGGCGGTCGCGTTCGCGACCGCGCTCCGGCGCGTCGGCATCGTCGGCGGCCCCGAGCGGGCGGCGTGGCTGGTCGACGCGCTCCATCTCGCGCCGCCCCGTCGCCGTTCGGAGCTGTACTGGGCCTGTCGCGTGATCTTCGTCGACTCGATCGAGCAGGTCCCGCGATTCGACCGGGTGTTCGACGCGGTGTTCTCGGGCGAGCTCGACTTCGCGGACTCCCGCAGCGGCGCCGACCTGGAGCACGCGACGACGACGCGGCGGCGCGCGGCGGACGACCGCGAGACCGCCCGGGTCGCCGGCGCACCGATGCAGGAGGCCCCTCCCGCCGCCGCTGGATCCGACCGGGAGGGCGACGACGAGGCGACCGGCACGGATGCGTTCCTGCTCGCCGCGAGTCGCGAGGAACGGCTGCACGACACGGCCTTCGCCACGCTGCGACCGGACGAGCTCGCACGGATCAGGGAGCTCATCGCGGCCCTCGCGCTCGAGACGCCGTGGCGCGCCGGCCGGCGTGAGCAGCGCTCGCCGCGGTCGCGCGACCGTCTGGACATGCGGCGGACTGCCCGCGCCGCGTTCCGCACCGGCGGCGACCCGGCCCGTCTCCTGCACTCCCGCCCTCGCCGGCGCCCTCGCCGGCTGGTGCTGCTGTGCGACGTGTCCGCGTCGATGGAGCCGTACACGCGCGCGTACCTCTCGTTCATGCAGGCGGCGGTGGTCAGCCGGCAGGCGGAGGCGTTCACGTTCGCGACCCGGCTCACCCGGCTCACCCGGCATCTCGGGCGCCGGGACCCGGACGAGGCGATGCAGGCGGCGGCTGCCGGCAGTCGGGACTGGGCGGGCGGGACGCGCCTGGCGGACGGCCTCCGCGCGTTCATCGACGGGTTCGGGCGTCGCGGGCTCGCCCGCGGCGCCGTGGTCGTGATCCTCTCCGACGGATGGGCGCAGGACGACCCGGCGGACATCGGGCACCAGATGGCCCGGCTGCGACGACTCGCGTTCCGGATCGTCTGGGTCAATCCGCGGAAAGCCGCGCCGGGATACCGGCCGCTGACCGGCGGGATGGCGGCGGCGCTGCCCTACTGCGACGCCTTCGTGAGCGGCCACAGCTACTCGGCGCTCCACGAGCTCATCCGTGCGATCGGGAAGGACGTCGTCCCGACCGCGACCGCGTACCCCGTCACCGAGTCCTCGACTCGGTGACGCCATCATCAACACCGAGGAGAACACGCATGGAACTCGACAGCACCTTCAAGGTCACCGCTCCCATCGACGCGGTCTGGCGGACCGTGATGGACGTGGAGCAGGTCGCCACCGCGGTGCCGGGGGCCGAGATCACCGAGAAGCTCTCGGACTCCGCCTTCAAGGGCGTGGTCACGGTGAAGGTCGGCCCGCTGAAGATGCAGTACCGCGGTCAGATCGAGCTCGTCTCCCGCGACGACGAGCAGCACGTCGCGGTCTTCCAGGGCAAGGCGCAGGAGAAGGCCGGCCAGGGAACGGCGGACGGGTCGGCGACGATGACGCTCACGCAGGAGGGTGACGAGACCACCGGGCTCGTGCACGTCGAGGTCTCGCTGTCAGGCAAGGCCGCGGCCATGGGCAAGGGCGTGATCAACTCCGTCACGCAGCAGATCATGAAGATCTTCGCCGGCAACCTCCAGACGATGATGACGGAGGGCGACGACGCGCAGCCCGGCGAGCCCGGGTCGAGCTCCGTGAACGGGGTCTCCCTCGTCGCCGGCGCGATCGGTTCCATGTTCCGCCGCGGCGACAAGGAGGACAAGCGCGCCGACAAGGAGGAGAAGCGGGCCGACAAGGCCGACACGGCCGAGGAGGTGCCGCATGCGTGATGTGCTCGGCGCGCTGATGGACGCGTGGCGATCCGACCAGACGGCCGGACTCGTCACCGTGGTGCGCACCTTCACGTCGGCGCCCCGGGAGCCGGGGGCGGCGATGCTGGTGACGCCCGACGGCGCGGCGGCCGGGTCGGTCTCGGGAGGCTGCGTCGAGGGCGCGGTCTACGAGCTGGCGACCGAGGCGATCGGAGGCGCGCCACCGCAGCTCGAGCGGTACGGGATCGCGGACGACGACGCGTTCGCGGTCGGCCTCACCTGCGGCGGCGTGCTCGACGTCTTCGTCGAGGCGGTCTCACGAGCGACGTTCCCACAGCTCGCCGGCATCGCGGCCGACGTCGAGGACGGCCGCCCCGTCGCGGTGGCGACGATCATCGAGCACGTCGACCCGCACCGGGTCGGGGCCCGGCTCGTCATCCGACCCGACACCAGCGAGGGGACGCTCGGGAGCCCGGAGGCCGACCAGCGGGTCACCGACGACGCGCGCGGGCTGCTGGCGTCGGGGATCACCGCGACGCTGAGCCTCGGGCCCGAGGGCGAGCGCATGGACGACGGGATGCGGGTCTTCGTCAACAGCTTCGCGCCCGCCCCTCGACTGCTGGTGTTCGGGGCGATCGACTTCGCGGCCGCGCTCGCCGAGCTCGGCCGCTTCCTCGGCTACCGCGTCACGGTCTGCGATGCGCGACCGGTGTTCGCCACGCCCGCTCGCTTCCCCGACGTGGACGAGCTCGTCGTCAAGCGGCCGGACCGGTACCTCGCGGAGCAGATCGAGGCCGGCCTGATCGACGAGCGCTCCGTGCTGTGCGTCCTGACCCACGATCCGAAGTTCGACGTGCCGCTCCTGCTGGTCGCGCTGCGCGGACCGCACGTCGCCTACATCGGCGCGATGGGCTCGCGGACGACCCATGCGGACCGGGTGACCCGGCTGGCGAGAGCAGGGCTCACCAGGGACGAGATCGACGTCGTCCACAGCCCGATCGGGCTCGATCTCGGTGCCCGGACACCGCAGGAGACGGCCGTGTCGATCGCGGCGCAGTTCATCGGGCTGCGCTGGGGCGGCACCGGGGCGCAGCTCTCGGCCGAGCAGGGCCCGATCCATCGCACGGCGCAGCTGCCGACCGAGGTGCCGCCCCTCGTGCGCTGAGCGGGCGTGCGGAGCCGACCGGTCGAGCAGAGGACGCACCGGGCGGCTTCGACACCGCCCCCGTTCGGCGCCGCACCGATGAATACTTGCCTGATGCATGAGCACGGGCACGAGCACGGGGGCTCCGCCCCGGCGCGCGCGCTCGCGACCGTGCTCGGGATCACCGCGACCGTGCTCGTCGTGGAGATCGTCGGCGTACTCCTGACCGGCAGCCTCGCCCTCCTCGTGGACGCGGGCCACGTGCTCACGGACGTGCTCGGGCTCGCGCTCGCGCTCGTCGCGGCCCGCCTCGCAGGCCGGTCCGCCACCGCTCGTCGCACCTACGGCTGGGCCCGCGCGGAGGTGCTCGGCGCGACCGCGCAGGCGGCCGTGCTGCTCGGTGTCGGCGTCTTCGTCGTCATCGAGGCCATCAAGCGCTTCGCCGAGCCCACCGACGTGCCCGGACCGGCGCTGCTGGTGTTCGGCGCCGTCGGCCTCGCGGGCAACCTCGTCGCCCTCGGCGTCCTGCGCCGCGGTGGCGGCGAGGACCTCAACAGCCGCGCCGCGCTGCTCGAGGTGCTGAACGACGCGCTCGGATCGATCGGCGTGCTGCTCGCCGGGCTCGTGATCGCCGTCACGGGCTGGACGCGCGCGGACGGTGTCGCCGCGCTGCTGGTCGGCGCGCTCATCGTCCCCCGCACCCTCCTCCTGCTCCGCGACGCCGTCGACGTGCTGCTCGAGTCCGTGCCACGCGGGCTCGACCTCGAGGAGGTCCGCAGTCACCTGCTGCGGCAGGAGCACGTCCTCGCCGTCCACGACCTGCACGCGACCCGCGTCTCCTCCTCCCTTCCCGTGCTCTCCGCGCACGTCGTGGTCGAGCCGGCCTGCTTCCGCAACGGGTCGGCACCCGGGGTGCTCGACGCGCTGCAGCACTGCGTCGCCGAGCACTTCGCCGTGTCGCTGACCCACTCCACGTTCCAGCTCGAACCGCCGGCCCACACCGCTCACGAGGCCGGCACCCACGCCTGACCGCACCCGATGCGGAAGGATCGGCCGACGTGAGCCTGCTGCCGCCCGCCGCCGAGCCCAAGCGCGTCATGACGTCGGACGGCGTGCCGCTCGCGACCTACGACCTGGGCGATCCGGAGTGGCCGGTCGTGCTCGCGGTGCACGGCTTCGCGTCTTCGGCCTACGCGAACTGGATCGCGACGGGGTGGGTGCGCGAGCTGAACCGCGCCGGCCATCGGGTGCTCGCCCTCGATCAACGCGGGCACGGGAACAGTGGGAAGCCGCACGACCCGTCCGCCTACTCGATGGGACTGCTGGTCGAGGACGTGCAGACGGTGCTCGACACCTACCTCGTCGACGAGGCCGTCTACGTCGGCTACTCGCTCGGCGCCCGGGTCGGTTGGCACGCCGCGGTCGAGGGCACCGCCGCCATCACGCGGGCCGTGCTCGGCGGCATCCCCGACGGCGACCCGCTGACCCGGTTCCGCGTCGACGAGGCGAAGGCGTTCATCGCGACCGGCACGCCGGTCACCGACCGCCTCACCCAGGCGTACCTCACGATGGCGGAGGCGATCCCGGGCAACGATCTCGGGGCGCTCGTCGCCCTCGTGCAGGGGATGCGCGGCGGCGAGCAGCCGGATCCCGCCGACCCGCCGCAGCAGCCGGTGCTCTTCGCCGCCGGCAGCGAGGACCCGATCCTGGCCGCATCGGAGCGTCTCGCCGCAGCCGCTCCCCTCGGCGAGTTCTTCACGATCCCCGGCCGCAACCACTTCAACGCACCCACCGCCGGATCGTTCCGCACCCGCGCGCTCGCCTTCATCGAGTCGCCCGCCGCGAGAGGGTGACCCGGTCCGCGTCGCGACTCCTGCCGCTGCCGAGATGAGCGGGCGGGTCGACCCGCGACGCGGAGGTGTCAGCGGCGGGGATCCACCTCGGCCTCGCCCGGCTCGGCGACCTCCGCGGTCTCGTCGACGACGACCGGGACCGCCCTGGTGCTGCGCTCCGCCTCGACGACCTTCGAGCGCCGCTCGGCGCCGCGATCGATCAGCAGGGCGATCGCGCCCGCGACGACGGCGCCCGCCGGAGCGAGCAGCAGGATGAGGAACCCGATCGCCTGCGGCTGGGGGATCGTCGCGTCGGCGGGCGTCACGTTCACCGCGACGACCGCGGCCAGCGCACCGACGACCGCGCCCACGAGGAGGAAGACAGCGATCTTCGGGCTGCGGCGCACGCGGACCTGCCGGCGCTGAGGCTCGCTCATCGTGCCACCTTCGGTCGCCAGACGGGGAGCCGCCCCGAGAGGTCGGCGCGGGATCCCGACGCCTGCACCGCTCCCGATGAGACCGCGTCCGACCAGCCGCGGCCACCTGTCGCGAGGTGCAGCCAGATCGCCGGGGTCATCTCGACGACGTTCGGCGGCGTACCGCGGGTGTGCTTCAGACCCTCGATGCACTGCACGGCACCGAAGGGCGGCACCCGCACCTCGACCGCTCCGCCGGGGTAGCGCTCGGCGAGCAGCTGCAGGAGGTATCGGACGGCTTTCGCGGTCACCGCGCGGTCGGCGTCGCCGGACACGGCGGCCGCGACCGCCTGGTCGCCCTCGCCGTCCGGGATCCGTGCTCTCGCCACAGACGAGAACGGTACGCGGCCGCGCGGATAGATTGGCGCGGTGCGGATCCTCATCGTCGGCTCCGGTGCCCGCGAGCACGCGATCGCGAGGGCGCTGGCGTCCGAGAGCACCCACCACGACCTCGTCGTCGCCCCCGGCAACGCCGGCATCGCCTCGCTCGCGCGGGTCGAGCCGGTCACCGCGACCGATCCCGAAGCGGTCGTCGAGCTGGCGGGCCGGCTCGGTGCCGAGCTCGTCGTGATCGGGCCGGAGGCGCCCCTCGTCGCCGGCGTCGCGGACGCGCTGCGGGAGCGGGGCATCCCGGTGTTCGGCCCGAGCCGCGACGCCGCTGCGCTCGAGGGCAGCAAGGCGTTCGCGAAACGGATCATGGCGGCCGCGGGTGTACCGACCGGACGGGCCGTCGACGTGCTGACCGCGGACGCGCTCGACGCCGCGCTCGACACCACCGGTTCGCCCTACGTCGTGAAGGCGGACGGGCTCGCCGCGGGCAAGGGCGTCCTGGTGACGGAGGACCGTGCCGCCGCGCGTGCGCATGCCCTCCGCTGGCTCGAGGCGGGGCCGGTGCTGCTCGAGGAGTTCCTCCGCGGCCGGGAGGTGTCCCTCTTCTTCATCAGCGACGGCACGATCGCCCTCCCCCTCAGCCCCGCGCAGGACTTCAAGCGGCTCGAGGACGGCGACGCCGGTCCGAACACGGGCGGTATGGGCGCCTACTCCCCCCTGCCGTGGCTCGCGGAGGCGTTCGGCAGCCAGGAGGCGTTCGTCGACCAGATCCGCACGACGGTCGCCGAGCCGGTCATCGCGCGCCTCGCCGCCGAGGGCATCCCGTTCCAGGGCCTGCTCTACTGCGGGCTCGTCGTGGACGGCGCGTCCGTGAAGGTCATCGAGTTCAACGCCCGGTTCGGCGATCCGGAGACCCAGGTCGTGCTGCCGCGCCTCGCTTCCCCCCTCTCCGCCCTCCTCCGCGGCGCGGCGATCGGCTCGCTGGCCGACGTCCCGGCGCCGACGTTCGTCGCCGAGGCGGCCGTCGGCGTCGTCATGGCGAGCGCGGGCTACCCGGGCACGCCCGAGCTGGGCGCGGCGATCGCCGGGCTCGACGCCGCGGACGCCCTCGACGGCGTGCACGTCGACCACGCGGCCACCGCGGTCGACGGCACCGACATCGTCACGACCGGCGGGCGGGTGCTGACCGTCGTCGGCCTCGGACTCGACGTCGAGGTGGCGCGCACCGCCGCCTACGAGGGGATCGGGCTGATCCGGTTCCCCGGCGCGCACCGCCGGTCGGACATCGCCGAGGGGATCGCATGAGGACGCAGCTGCCGGGGTTCGAGTTCGTCACCGCGGGGAAGGTGCGGGATCTGTACGCGCCCGAAGGTCGGGGCGACCTCCTCCTGCTCGTCGCGAACGACCGCGTCAGCGCGTTCGACCAGGTGCTCTCCCGCCCCATCCCGGGGCGGGCCGCGCTGCTCACCGGACTGACCAGGTGGTGGTTCGCGCAGCTGCCGTCCGTGCCGAACCACCTCGCCCACGACGCGATCCCGGTGCCGGCCCAGATCGCGGAGCGGTCGATGCTGGTCCGCCGCCTGTCCATGCACCCGGTGGAATGCGTCGTCCGCGCGGTCGTGACGGGCAGCGGCTACGCGGAGTACCGCAGGGTCGGTTCGATCAGCGGTGTGCCCCTGCCCGAGGGGCTGCAGGACGGCGACCGTCTGCCGGAGCCGATCTTCACACCCGCGTACAAGGCCGAGCTCGGCGCGCACGACGAGAACATCCCGTTCGAGGTCGTCGTCGACTTGGTCGGGGCCGCGACGGCGGAGGCGCTCCGGGACACCTCCCTCGCGATCTTCCGAACGGCCGCCGCCGTCGCCGACGAGAAGGGCGTGCTGCTCGCGGACACGAAGCTCGAGTTCGGTGACGACGCGCACGGCGTCCTGACCCTCGCCGACGAGGTGCTCACGCCCGACTCGAGCCGCTACTGGGACGCGGCCGCCTACGCCGACGGCCGGCGGGGCGTCAGCTTCGACAAGCAGATCATCCGGGACTGGCTCACCGCGCACTGGGACGGCACGGGCATCGCCCCCGAGCTGCCCGACGAGATCGTGCACCGCACCGCCGCTCGCTACCGGGAGCTGGTCGAGCGACTCACCTCCTGACCCGGTCGAGCGCCCGCGTGCCCCGGGCGCTCCCCAGGTCGTTGACGCGTCATACTTCTTGCATGACCGATGCGCTCGCCGCTGCGACCTCCATGGGTGCCGTGACGCTCGAGGTGGCCGACCTCGACGCCGTGACCGCCTACTACACGGAGGGCGTCGGGCTCGACGTCATCGACTCGGCACCGGGCGAGGTCACCGTCGGGCGCGGAGCCGTCGCCTCGCTCGTGCTGCGGCACGCCTCCGGCCTCCGGCATGCGCCGCGAACGGCCGCGGGGCTCTTCCACACGGCCGTCCTGTTCGACTCCAGGGCGGCGCTCGCTTCGGCCGTCTCCTCGGTCGCTTCGCGCTTCCCCGCCTCCTTCACAGGATCGAGCGACCACATCGTCTCGCAGGCCTTCTACTTCGACGACCCGGAGGGCAACGGGGTCGAGCTCTACTGGGACCGGCCACGGGCCGGGTGGCAGTGGGACGGCGCGACGGTGCGCATGGACACCCTGCCGCTCGATCCGAACCTGTTCCTGCAGCAGCACCTGCACGCAGACACCCTCGCGCGGGGGCTCGCGGAGGTCGGCCACGTGCACCTCAAGGTCGGGGACATCGCGACCGCGCACGGCTTCTACGTCGACGTGCTGGGCTTCGACGTCACGGCGAGGTTCGGCGAGCAGGCGCTGTTCGTCTCCGCAGGCGGGTACCACCACCACGTCGGCATGAACACGTGGCAGAGCCGCGGCGCGGGGCCGCGCACGCCCGCGCTCGGACTCGGCCAGGTCGTGCTGCGGCTGCCCGACGCCGACGCGCTGGGTGCGCTCGGTGACCGCCTGCGCGTCGCCGGGGTCCCGGTGCAGGACGACGGACGCGAGCTCGTCTTCGCCGACCCGTGGAGCAACACCGTGCGGGCCGCGCTCGCGCAGACGTCCTGAGCGCGGCCGACGGCGATCCGACTCGGTAGGCTCGCCGGGTGCCGATGGTTCTCGTCGAGGTCATGCCCAAGGCCGAGCTGCTGGACCCGCAGGGGAAGGCCGTCGCGGGTGCGCTGCACCGGCTCGGCTCGTCCGCCTTCGACGGCGTCCGCGTCGGTAAGCGGTTCGAGCTGCACGTCGTCGGTCCGGTGACCGACGCCGTGCTGGCTGAGGCGCGCCAGGTCGCTGAGACCCTCCTCGCCAACCTCGTGATCGAGGACGTGGTGAGCGTGCGGGAGGCCACCGACCTCGAGGCGCGGGCATGACCAGGATCGGCGTCGTCACCTTCCCGGGTTCGCTCGACGACGGCGACGCCCGCCGGGCGATCCGGCTCTCGGGCGCGGAACCCGTGCGGGTCTGGCACGGCGACCACGACCTGCAGGGCGTCGACGCGGTCGTGCTGCCGGGCGGCTTCAGCTACGGCGACTACCTCCGGTGCGGGGCGATCGCGGCCCGCTCGCCGATCATGACGGAGGTCGTCGCGGCCGCGGGGCGCGGGCTTCCCGTGCTCGGCATCTGCAACGGCTTCCAGATGCTCACCGAGGCGCACCTGCTGCCCGGCGGCCTGGTGCGCAACGATCACGGCGCCTTCGTGTGCCGCGACCAGCGGCTCCGCGTCGAGCAGGCCGGGACCGCCTGGACGAACGCGTTCGCGGGCGGCGAGGAGATCGTCGTCCCGCTGAAGAACGGCGAAGGCGGCTTCGTCGCCGACGCGGACACCGTCGAGCGCCTCGAGGGGGAGGGCCGCGTCGTGTTCCGCTACCTGGGCGTGAACCCGAACGGTTCGGTCGCCGACATCGCGGGCATCGCGAACGACCGGGGGAACGTCGTCGGTCTGATGCCCCACCCGGAGCACGCGACGGAACCGGGCTTCGGCCCCGACACCGCCGACGCGATGCGTTCGGGCGTCGACGGCCTCCGGGTGTTCCGCTCCGCGCTGGCGGCGTTGCTCGCCGCCTGATCCACCTTCCGCTCTCGCGGACGGTCGTCCTCCGGAACCGGGCGCGGCCCCCCGCCGCCGGATCGGTCCGGAAGCGGGTCGTGCTGAATCCGACCCGTTCTACTGGAGCGGGAAGCGGACGGATGCCGGTGCGCGCATGTCTTCCGTGAGCACGGTGAACGGCACCGGCTGCTTGCCGTTCGCGTGCACCAGGACGACGAGGCGGTCCCGGAGGAGCCAGACGTGCTCCGGCCGCGACCGCGGGGAGGCGTGCATCGCCTCCCGGAACTCCCGCTCGTCCAGGTCGGTGCCCGCGCGGAGGTGCGCCTCCGTCACGCCCGCGAGGGCGAGGTTCGCGTGCAGCTCCGCAGCGGTGCGGTGCCGCTGCTCGATGTTCAGGGACATGGGCCCTCCCGACCCGCAGTGTCGCACCGTGAGGCGGACGATCGGGCGCGGAGCCGCGCGGACCGCCGTAGGCTCGGTGAACGTGACGAGCGACGCCACCCCCACGTCCACGTCCACGGTCCACGTGGACTCCGTCGAGCGGGCTGCGGCGACTCCGGACCGTGAGCAGCCCTATGCGGCGCTCGGGCTGACGGACGGCGAGTACGCCGAGATCCGCGCGCTGCTCGGGCGCCGTCCCACCTCGGGCGAGCTCGCCATGTACTCGGTGATGTGGAGCGAGCACTGCTCCTACAAGTCGAGCAAGAAGTACCTGCGCCGCTTCGGCGACAAGGTCACCCCCAAGATGCGCGAGCACCTGATGGTCGGCATGGGTCAGAACGCGGGCGTCGTCGACATCGGGCGCGGCTGGGCGGTGACCTTCAAGGTCGAGAGCCACAACCACCCCTCGTACATCGAACCGTTCCAGGGCGCCGCGACCGGTGTCGGCGGCATCGTGCGCGACATCATCGCGATGGGCGCCCGGCCGGTCGCGGTGATGGACCAGCTGCGGTTCGGGGACCTCGCTGACCCGGACACGCTCCGGGTGGTGCACGGCGTCGTCGCCGGCATCGCGCACTACGGCAACTGCCTCGGCCTGCCCAACATCGGCGGCGAGACGGTGTTCGACAAGGTCTACCAGGGCAACCCACTCGTCAACGCCCTCGCCGTCGGCGTGCTCCGGCACGAGGACCTCCGGCTCGCGAACGCGACCGGCGCAGGCAACAAGGTCGTGCTGTTCGGCGCCCGGACGGGTGGCGACGGCATCGGCGGGGCATCGATCCTCGCCTCAGACACTTTCTCCGCGGGCGGCCCGACGAAGCGACCAGCGGTGCAGGTCGGCGACCCGTTCGCCGAGAAGGTGCTCATCGAGTGCTGCCTCGAGCTCTTCCACGGCGACCTCGTGGAGGCCATCCAGGACCTCGGTGCCGCCGGCATCAGCTGCGCGACCAGCGAGCTCGCCGCGAACGGCGACGGCGGCATGAGGGTCGACCTCGACGCGGTGCTGCTCCGAGACCCCACGCTCACGGCGGAGGAGATCCTCATGTCGGAGAGCCAGGAGCGGATGATGGCGATCGTCACGCCGGAGCAGCTCGAGGGCTTCTTGGCGGTCACCGCGAAATGGGACGTCGAGACGAGCGTGCTCGGCGAGGTGACCGGCACCGGTCGGCTCGAGATCACCTGGCACGGCGAGACGATCGTCGACGTCGACCCCTCCACCGTCGCCGTGGACGGCCCGGTCTACGACCGCCCGGTCGCTCGCCCCAGCTGGATCGACGCGCTGCAGGCGGACTCCGCGTCGGCGCTGCCCCGCCCCACCGAGGGCGGCGAGCTGCGCGAAGCGCTGCTGGCCCTGCTCGCCTCCCCCTCCCTGGCCTCCCCCGCGTGGATCACCGACCAGTACGACCGCTACGTGCTGGGCAACACGGCCCTGTCCTTCCCGGACGACGGCGGGATGATCCGGGTGGACGAGGAGTCCGGCCTGGGCGTCGCGATCGCGACGGACGCGAACGGCCGCTACAGCCTCCTCGACCCGCGCGCCGGCGCTCAGCTCGCGCTCTCGGAGGCGTACCGGAACGTGGCCGTCACGGGCGCGTCCCCGCTCGCGGTGACCGACTGCCTCAACTTCGGCGCGCCCACCAACCCCGAGGTGATGTGGCAGTTCGCGGAGGCCGTCGACGGCCTCGCGGACGCCTGTCTCGCGCTCGAGGTGCCCGTCACGGGCGGGAACGTCTCGCTGTACAACCAGACGGGCAGCACCGCGATCCACCCGACGCCCGTGGTCGGCGTGCTCGGCACGATCGACGACGTCGCCAAGCGCATCCCGTCCGGCTGGCAGGACGACGGCCTCAACCTCTACCTGCTCGGCACGACGGCACTCGAGCTGGACGGGTCGGCCTGGGCCGGCGTCGTGCACGACCACCTCGGCGGACGCCCGCCCGCCGTCCGGCTCGAAGCCGAGCGCGACCTGGCGGGGCTCCTCGCCGCAGGGAACGACGAGGGCCTCATCGCCGCGGCCCACGACCTCGGGGAGGGCGGTCTCGCGCAGACCCTCGCGGAGGCGGTGCTGCGGTTCGGGCTCGGCGCCCGGGTGTGGCTCGGCGACATCGAGGAGCGCGACGGCGTCGACACGGCGACGGCGCTGTTCAGCGAGTCGACGGCGCGCGTGCTCGTCGCCGTGCCGCGCGAGGAGGACGTGAAGTTCGTCGGCCTGTGCGCCGGCCGGCGCGTGCCGGCCCTCCGCATCGGCGTGACGGACGTCGAGAGCGGCACCCTCGAGGTGCAGGACCGCTTCGAGATCCCGATCGAGGAGCTGCGAGCCGCGCACGAAGGGACGCTGCCTGCCCGGCTCGGCGCGCGCGTCGGCGGCTGACCCCGGGTCAGGATCTCGCGGCGTCCTCCGCGATGCGCTCGTGGTGGTGGATGACCTCGGCCACGATGAACGCGAGGAACGCCTCGGCGAAGCCGGGGTCGAGGTGCGACTCCTCGGCCAGGCCGCGCAGCCGGGCGATCTGCTCCCGCTCCCTGGCGGGGTCGGCGGGAGGCAGACCGGCCGTCGCCTTCAGGTGACCGACCCGTTGTGTGCACTTGAACCGCTCGGCCAGCAGGTGGACGAGCGCCGCGTCGATGTTGTCGATGCTCTCGCGCAGCGACTGGAGCTCCGCGGCCTCGTCCTCGGTCATGCTCCGACCCTACGGCCCCCTCCGCGCCCCGCACTCGCCCGACGACTCAGCTCCCTGCGCACGCCTCATGCCGCCGGATCAGCGAACCGGCGGCAAGAAGCGTGAGCGGAGTGGGGGTCAGGAGGAGGTGTACGCACCCGCCTCGAGATCCTGCAGCAGGGTCGGGCCTGTCGGCACCCAGGCCAGGAGGCGCTGGGTGTCGGCGCTCACCGACTGCAGGTCCATCCCCCAGAACATGCTGATCCAGCCGAAGGCGTCCTGGGCGTCGTCAGGATCGACCGAGCGCGCCGGAAGGCCGAGCCCCCGGCCGATCCCCTCGGCGATCGACCGCGTGCTCACCCCCTGCTCGGCCACGATGTGCAGCGCGGTGCCGGCCGGCGCCTTCTCGAGGCCGAGCGCCACAGCACGGCCCGCGTCCGCACGATGCACCGCTGCCCAGGCGTTCGCGCCGTCGCCCACGTAGCCCGCGAAGCCGCGATCCTTCGCAGCCTGCGTGATCACGGAGACGAAGCCGTGGTCGCCGACACCGTGCACGGTCGGCGCGAAGCGGAGGGCCACCGATGCGACCTCCGGCACCGCGTCGAGCGCGAGGTTCTCGGCACCACCGCGCGGCGCCTGCGGCCCGCGCCACTCGGTCCGGTCCGATTCGGTCGATGGGCGGCCGGGAGCGAGCCCCGCGACCCCGGACGCGAAGAGGAACGGCTTGCCGGTGCCGGCGAGCACGTCGACGAAGGTCTCGACGGCCCCGCGCTCGGCGCGGGAGGACTCGGCCGGATCGCTCCAGTCGTGCTTGTTGGCGAGGTGGATCACCGCGTCGGCCTCGAGCGCACCCGCCCGCAGCTCGTCGAGGGTGTCGAGGTCGCCCCGGCGGACCGCGGCGCCCTTCGCCTCGATCGACGCGGCCGAGGCGTCGGATCGGGCCAGCCCGACGACCTGGTGGCCGCGGGCCAGCAGCTCGTCGACGGTGGCGGAGCCGATCCAGCCGGAGGCTCCGGTGACGAACACGCGCATGACGGTCTCTCCTTCTGTGCCCCTCGGCACCCTGAGGTCAGGAACTGACATGACTTTACACCCTGATGTCAGTCCCTGCCATGGGTAGCCTGTGCTCCATGGTGCGGTGGGAGCCGGGGGCGAAGGAACGGCTGCAGCTGGCCGCGATCACGCTGTTCGTCGAGCGCGGCTACGAGCAGACGACCGTGCAGGACATCGCCGCTGCGGCAGGACTCACCGAACGCACCTTCTTCCGGCACTTCGCCGACAAGCGCGAGGTGCTGTTCGTGGGCTCGGACGTGTACGCGGCCACCTTCGTGCAGGGTGTGGCGGAGGCTCCGGAGGGCGCGGCGCCGTTCGAGCTCGCGACGGCCGCGATCACTGCGGCCGCACGCGACTTCTTCCCGATCGAGCGTCGCGCCTGGTCGCGTCAGCGGCAGGCCGTGCTCGACGCGAACACCCCCCTGCAGGAGCGCGAGCTGCTCAAGCGCGCCGCGCTGAGCGACGCCCTGACCGCAGCGTTCCGCGAGCGCGGTGCGACGGAGGCCGACGCGAGGGTCGCGGCGGAGACGGGGGTCACCGCGTTCCACCTCGCCTTCCGCCAGTGGATCGCCGAAGGGGAGGAGCGACCCCTGCTCGAGATCGAGCAGGACGTGCTGGCGCGGATGGCCGCGTTCATGCCCGGAGCGGCATCCGTCGCGCCCGACTGATCACCTGCATCCGACCTGCCCGGCGGAGGCGCTCCGATACCCTGGTGCGGTGGAAGCCGTCCTGCACGACCTCCCCCTCTCGCGGGCCGCAGGCGGGTTCGCGTTCGACGTCCACCAGCTCCCCGTCTACGAGGTCGCGGCCGTCGTCGGGATCGCCGTCATCGTCGGGGTCGCCGCGTTCTCGCGTCGGCTCGGGATCGCCGCCCCCATCTTCCTGGTCCTCGTCGGCGTCGGGCTGTCCTACCTGCCGGGACTGCCGCCGTTCGAGGTGCCCTCCGAGTTCGTGCTCGACGTGCTGCTGCCACCGATCCTCTACGCGGCGGCGGTCAAGCTGCCGTTCGTCGACTTCCGACGGAACATCGGCACCATCCTGAGCCTGTCCGTCGTCCTCGTCGTCGTGACGGCGTTCGGCACGGGGTTCGTCCTCTTCCACGTGCTGCCGGCGCTGATCCTCCCGGCCGGGATCGCCCTCGGCGCGGTGCTGAGCCCACCCGACGCGGTCGCCGCGACCGCGGTCGGCCGACGGCTCGGACTGCCGCCGCGGATCCTGTCGGTGCTCGAGGGCGAAGGACTCGTCAACGACGCGACCGCGCTCGTGCTGCTCACTACCGCCGTCACGCTCGCGACCGGGGGCCAGAAGGGCGGGGTGCTGGCCATCTCCGGGGTCTTCGTCTACGCCGTGGCCGTGGCGGTGCTGATCGGCCTCGTCGTCGGGATCGTGACGGTCGCCATCCGGTCACGGCTCGAGGATCCGGTGCTGGCGACGGCGATCTCGCTCGCCGTGCCGTTCCTGGCGTTCGCGCCCGCGATGGTGATCCACGCCTCCGGCGTGCTCGCCGTCGTCGTCGCCGGCCTGTACACCGGGTACGCGAACCCCGGATCGTTCTCCGTGGTCACCCGGACGAGCGACCGGATCAACTGGAACACGATCCAGTTCCTGCTGGAGAACGCGGTCTTCCTGCTGGTCGGCCTCCAGATCCGCGCCCTCGTGGAGGACGTGAACGCGGACCCGTCCCTCTCGCTCGGGGCGACGATCGGCCTCGGCCTCCTCGCGACCGCGCTCTTGATCGCCCTCCGGTTCCTGTGGGTGGGCCCGCTCGTCCTCCTGCTGCGCCTGCGGGAGCAGCGCGCCGAGGCCCGCGCGCTGCATCTGCTCCTGTACCTGCAGCGCGAGCTCACCCAGCCGACGCACGGCCGGATGCGGCGCCGCATCACGCTCCTCCGAAGGAGATACGCGCGACGTCGAGCGGACCTCGAGCAGCTGCGGGACCAGTCGATCGACTGGCGCAGCGGTGTCATCCTCGGCTGGAGCGGGATGCGGGGCGTCGTCACGCTCGCCGCCGCGCAGTCGATCCCCGCGAACGAGCACATCCAGTACCGACCGCAGCTCGTGCTGATCGCGTTCATCGTCGCGGTGGTGAGCCTGCTGCTGCAGGGTGCGACGCTGCCGGCCCTCATCCGCGCGCTCCGGATCCGGGGGGTCGATGAGGCGGCGGACCAGCGTCAGCTCGCGTCCTTGCTCGACGAGCTGAGCTTCCACGGGCTCGCGGTGCTCGACGACCCCGCGTCCGCGGTCGACGGCGCGTCCGAGATCGACCCCGAGATCGTCGAGCGCGCGCGGCAGGCCTCCTACCTCCGCGCCGAGGCGGCGTGGGAGCGGAGCCACGGTGCCGACCAGCCGCTCGCGGCCACACCGCACCGCCTCTTCCGACGGCTCCGGCTCGCGGTCGTCGACGCCGAGCGGGAGCACCTGCTCGAGCTGCGTCGGCAGGGTGTCTACCCGGCGCGCATCGAGGACCGAGCACAGGCGCTCCTGGACCTGGAGGAGACCCGCCTCCGCCCGGCTGCGACCGACCACTGACTCGTCGTCGTGGACGACGTCCCGGCCGGGACGCGGGGGCGGCGTCCCCCGCGACTCTCGCCTCAGCCCAGCAGGTCGCGGCGGACGATCACCCCGTCCCGTGAGGGGCCCACGCCGATGACCGAGATCGGGGCTCGGATCATCTCCTCCAGCGCGAGCACGTAGTCCCGGGCCGCCCTCGGCAGGTCCTCGAACGTGCGGGCGCCGGTGATGTCCTCGTTCCAGCCCGCGAACTCCTCGTAGACGGGGGTCGCGTGGTGGAAGTCGGACTGGCTCACCGGCACCTCGTCCACGCGGCGCCCGTCGATGTCGTAGGCGACGCACACCGGGATGCGCTCGAGCCCGGTCAGCACGTCGAGCTTCGTGAGGACGAAGTCGGTCACCCCGTTGATCCGCTGGGCGTAACGGGCGATCGGCGCGTCGAACCAGCCGGTCCGGCGGGGGCGCCCGGTGGTCGTGCCGAACTCGAAGCCCCGCGAGCGCAGCCACTCCCCGGACTCGTCCGGCAGCTCCGTCGGGAACGGCCCCGCGCCGACCCGCGTCGTGTAGGCCTTCGCGACCGCGATGACGCGTTCCATCCGATTCGGCGCGACGCCGGACCCGGTCGCAGCGCCACCGCTCGTCGCGTTCGACGACGTGACGAAGGGGTAGGTGCCGTGGTCGACGTCGAGCATCGTCGCCTGGCCGCCCTCGAAGAGCACCGTCCTGCCCTCGTCGAGGGCGGTGTTCAACTCGAGCGAGGTGTCCGCGACCATCGGGCGCAGCCGCTCGACGTACTGCAGGAGGTCCGTCACGACCTCGTCCACGCCGATCGCCCGACGGTTGTAGACCTTGACCAGCAGGTGGTTCTTCTGGTCGAGGGATCCCTCGACCTTCTGGCGCAGGATCCCTTCGTCGAAGAGGTCCTGGATGCGGATCCCGACGCGGTTGATCTTGTCCGCGTACGTCGGGCCGATCCCTCGGCCGGTGGTGCCGATCTGCCGCTTGCCGAGGAACCGCTCGGTCACCTTGTCGATGGTGCGGTGGTACTGCGTGATCACGTGGGCGTTCGCGGAGATCCGCAGGCGCGACACGTCGACCCCGCGCGCCGAGAGCGCCTCCAGCTCGGAGAACAGCACCTCGAGGTCCACCACCGTGCCGTTGGCGATCACCGGGACCACACCCGGGCTGAGGATGCCGGAGGGCAGCAGGTGCAGGGCGAACTTCCTGTCGCCGATGACCACGGTGTGCCCGGCGTTGTTCCCGCCGTTGAACTTCACGACATAGTCGACACGGCCGGAGAGCAGGTCGGTCGCCTTGCCCTTGCCTTCATCGCCCCACTGGGCGCCGATCAGCACGATGGCAGGCATGAGGATCCTTCTCTGCTTGGGATCCAAACCTATCCGAGCCCACCGACCCCTGTTCAAGTTGCACATGTGTGTGCAACTTAGGCGTACGATGGCGGCATGTCCTCGCAGACCGGCACCCGCGGACCGCGCAGCGACGCGGCGAAGAACCGCGCCGCGCTTCTCGACGCCGCCCGCACGGAGCTGAACCAGGATCCCGACGCGTCCCTCGAGGCCATCGCGGCCGCGGCCGGCCTGACGCGTCGATCCGTGTACGGCCACTTCCCGTCCCGAGAAGCGCTGATCGGCGAGCTCGCGGCCATCGGCGCCGCCCGGGTCGCTGCAGCGGTCGACGCGATCCACGACACCGATCCCGTGCTCGACCTCGCGCTCGTCGGCCGCCTGGTCTGGGACGACGTCGCGGACGTCCGGGCGATGACCCGAACCGTGGTGCGCGGCCCGCTCCACGAGCAGGTCCTGAGCAGCGAGCTCGGCCCGCTCCACGCCCGCATCGTCGCGGACGTCGAGCTGGCGGCGGCGACGGGGGCCGGACGTACGGACCTGCACGCCGAGACCGTCGCGCGCCTCATCGAGGGCGCCGCCTTCACCGTGCTCGACGAGAGCCTCCGCCGGCCGATGTCCCGTCACGAGGGGCGCCGGCTGGTCGTGCTCGCGGGCCTCGGCGCGCTCGGACTCTCCTGGCGGGACGCGAACGCCGTGCTCGTCGCGAACGCGGACCGACTGACTCCGGAGGACGACCGGTGATGCTCGAGATCATCGGGGCGGGCATCGGCGCCGAGCGGATCCCCTCCCTGGCCCCCTTCAGCGCCGCGCTCAGCGGGGATCGGCCGTCGTTCGTGGCCGCCGAGGGCGAGCGCGGCCCCATGCTCGCGTCGCTCATCGCCGCCGGCCGGCTCGTGCCGGACCGCGGTGAGGTGCTCCTCGACGGCCGCACGGATCCGGAGGCGCTGCGCCGCGCGGTCGTGCTCGTCGACACCCCCGTCGTCGCCGAACCCGCCCCCTCCCTCGCCGTCCGCACGGTGGTGCAGGAGGAGCTCCGGTTCGCCGCGCGTCCCTCCCGTCGCCGGGACGCGGAGGCCCTGCTCACCTCGTTGGGCCTGGAGCGCTGGAGCTGCGCCCCCATGCTCGACCTGCCGCCCACCGACCGCGTCCGCCTCCTGCTCGAGCTCGCCGCGTTCCGCGACGGCGTGCGCGCCCTCGTGCTCACCTCCCCCGAGCGCCACGGCGGCCACGCGTCCGGCTGGCGCCGTGTCGCGGAGGAGTTCACAGCCCGCGGGCTGCCCGTGCTCGTGATCGGTGGCGCCGCTGTTCCCGAATCCCTCCCCGCCGCGTCCGCGGCCGCCCCGACCGGAAGCCTCCGATGACGATCATCACCCTCCTGCGCACCGAGCTGCGACGCCTCACCTCCACGAAGCTCGGCGTGCTCGCCTTCGTCGCGCTGATGACCGTGCCGCTGCTCTACGGCGGTATGTACCTGTGGGGCAACCTCGACCCCTACGCGAAGTTCTCGAACGTGCCCGCCGGTGTCGTCGTCGCGGACGCGGG
>JABBOB010000009.1:0-9784 GCA_019352055.1 Acidobacteriota bacterium | reverse complement strand
CGCGGGAGGCACCCCGGTGAACCGCGGCCGGGACGCGGCGGACGCGCTCATCGAGGACGGCTCGTTCGACTGGCACCTCCTGACCGCCACCCAGGCGAAGCGCGAGCTCGCGAACGGCGGCGTCGACTTCGTCGTCACCTTCCCGAGCACCTTCTCGACGGACCTCGCCTCCATCGCCAGCACCGACCCGACGAAGGCGCGGATCGAGCTGGCGACGAACGATGCCAACAGCTACCTCTCGTCCACGATCGCGGGGCAGGTGACCACCGAGGTGCGCGACCGGATCGCCTCGCAGGTCGGGACAGCGGCCGCGAAGCGGCTCCTCGTCTCGTTGTCGACGATCCGCGGCACGTTGTCGGATGCCGCCCACGGCGCCTCGACGCTCGCCGACGGCGCCGGTTCCGCGGCGAGCGGGGCGAAGCGTCTCGCCAGCGGCACTGCGCAGCTGGCGGGCGGGACCCGGACCGCAGCCACTGGCGCCGCGAGCGCCGCCTCCGGTGCGTCGCGGCTGGCCTCGGCAGCGAAGCAGGTGGTCTCCGGCTCGTCGTCGCTCGCCACAGGGCTCGATGCGCTCGCGTCGCGCAGCTCCGCTCTGCCCTCGGGGGCCGCAGCGGTGGCGTCCGGCGCCCAGCGCGTGGCAGCCGGGAACGCGTCCCTCGCGCAGGCGCTGGGGTCTGCCGCGAGCTCCACGTCGACGGGCGCCGCGCTCGCGCAGCGCCTCGCCGCCGACGGCCTGAGCGCGGCGCAGATCCAGGACGCGCTCTCGGTGCTGCAGCCGGGACGGACCGCGCTCCAGCAGGCCGCTGCATCGGCAGGCGCCCTCGCTCACGGTGCCTCGTCCGTCGCGGACGGCGCATCGCAGGTGAGCAGCGGCGCCGAACAGGTCACCGCCGGGACGGAGCGCGCCGCAGCGGGTGCGCACACCCTCGTCTCGGGCACCGCCTCCCTGTCGTCGGGGGCCGACTCGCTCGCCTCCGGCGCCCGGACGCTGGCCACCGGCACGGCGCAGCTCGCGAGCGGCGCCGCGAGCGCGGCCGACGGCAGCAGCACGCTCGCCGCGGGAACCGCGAAGGTGGCGGCCGGTGCCGGCACGCTGCGGACCGGGCTCGCCGACGGCGTGCAGCAGATCCCCGTCACGACCGCGACCGAGCGGACCGCGCAGGCGACCGCACTCGGCGCGCCCGTCGCCGTCGCGACCAGCGACACCGCGAGCGCCGGGACCTACGGCGCCGGACTCGCCCCGCTGTTCCTCAGCCTGTCCGCGTGGATCGGCGCGTACGCGCTGTTCCTGATCCTCCGCCCGCTGTCCCGCCGGGCCATCACGGCCGTTCGGCAGCCGATCCGGATCGCGCTGGCGGGCTGGCTGACCCCGGCGCTGCTCGGCGCCGCGCAGATGGTCGCCCTGTTCCTCATCGCTGCCGGCCCGCTCGGGATCTCGATCGCGCACCCCGTCGCGACGATCGGCGTGCTGCTGCTCACCGCAGGCACGTTCGCGGCGATCCTGCTGCTGCTGAACGCCGCGCTCGGCAGCGTCGGGCAGTTCCTGGGACTGGTCCTCATGCTCGTGCAGCTCGTGACCGCGGGCGGCACCTTCCCGTGGCAGACGCTGCCCGGTCCCCTCGCGGCGATCCACCACGCGCTGCCGATGGCCTACGCCGTCGACGCGCTGCGGCAGGTGATGTACGGCGGCGACCTGTCCCTCGCCTGGGGTGACGCCGGGGTGCTCGCGATCTGGCTGGTCGCGGCGGTCGCCCTCACCGCGGCGATCGCGTCGCGGATGACCCGGCACCGCACGCTCCGCGACCTCCAGCCCTCCCTCCTCGGCGGCTGACGTTGCACGGATCAGGCCGGATCCGCGACACGCCGTACCCGATCGCCCGGGAAGCGGCGTGTCGGCGGATCGAGCCTGATCCGTGAAGAGTCAGAGGAGGTCGACCAGGCTCCCCTGCAGCCAGGTGAGCCACGCGTAGACCAGGCCCTGCGGGGAGGTCGCCTTCTGCACGTTGTCGATGCCGACCCGCTCCGCCAGCGCGATCCGAAGGTCGCCGAGTGCCTTCACCCAGACGATCGCACCCTCGTCATCGAGCCGGACCACGCCTCCCGGCGCCGAGTCGAGGTCCTGCACGATGCGGTGGACGCCCTCGGACTTGGCCGCCGCGAGCCGCTCGCGCGTCGCGGCCGAGAACTCGGCGGAGGCGTCGGGATCCCCCGGCACCGCGTCCGGCAGCAGGCGCCGCAGCACGACGTCCTCGTAGGCCGCCGGGTCGTCAGCTGCCGCAAGCGTCTCGGCGAGGCCGTTCGACAGGTTGCCGATCATCTTCCGCTCGGCGCCGGTGAACCGGCGCTCGATCGCCCCGTGCCTGCGCTGGAACTCCCCGAGGATCCTCACGCGTCCGCCTGCTCCATCGTGGCCTGGAGTCCGTAGCCGTGCATGGCCTCGACGTGGCGCTCGATCTCCTCGCGCGTTCCGGAGTGCACCGCGGCCTTGCCCTCGGTGTGCACCTGCAGCATCAGGCGCTCGGCCTTCGGCCTCGGGAACCCGAAGTAGCTGGTGAAGACCCAGGTCACGTAGTTCATGAGGTTCACCGGATCGTCCCAGACGAGCAGGGTCCACGGCTTCCCGAGCAGGAGCCGCTCGTCGAGGCGTCGTTCCTCGAGCAGATCGGGATCGAGCATGGCGGTCACCCCTCAAGCGTCCCACCGTCGGCCGCCGCCGCGGTGCCGGGGAGCAGCACGAGCTCCTCCCTGGGGAGTACGGCGGGTGGCGTCCCGGTGGCTACGGTCGGACGGTGACGCGACCGGCAGCATCAGGACGGGGCCGGCACCGCGTCGTCGTCGCGCTGGCCGTCTCCGCGCTGCTCATCGCGCTGGTCGCGTTCGCGATCCTGCGGAACGAGGGCCCGGTGCGCGCCAGCGCGTACGCGCTGCTCGGTCTCGCGTCCGTCCTGGTCGTCGGGCTGCTGCGCCGACGGGCGCCGGGTCCGACCGTCGCCCTCGCAGCCGCGCTCTCGATGAGCGCCTCGGTGCTGAACCCGCTCCCCCCGTTCGCCCTGTTCCCGTTCGCGATCGCCGTCGTGCTCGCATTCGTCGCAGGCGCGCCCGTCTGGGCGATCACCGCGGTGGCGGTCGCCTGGGCAGCGGCCCTCGCCGCCGTCTTCCTCAGCCCGGAGCCCGTCGGTGCCGCGCGCGGATTCGGCGCGATGTTCCTGCTGGTGATCGCCCTCGGCGCAGGCGCGTTCCTCCGGAGCCGACGGGCGCGCAGCGCTGAGGAGTCCCGGCGCCAGGCCGAGCGGCAGCGTCTGGCGATCGAGGCGGAGCGCCTCCGGATCGCGCGCGAGCTGCACGACGTGCTCGCGCATTCCCTGTCCTCCATCTCGGTGCAGGCCGGGGTCGGACTGCACCTCGCGGCCGACCGTCCCGCGGCAGCGACCGAGGCGCTGGAGACGATCCGGACCGCGAGCCGGGAGGCGCTGCAGGAGGTGCGCGGGGTCCTCGGCATCCTGCGCGGCGAGGATGCCGCCCCGCTGGCCCCGGGCCCCGATCTCGACGCCCTCGGCCCGCTGGTGGCGGAGACACGGCGCACCGGCGCACGAATCGAGCTCGACGATCGGCTCCAGCCGCGACCGTCGACGGCGGTCCAGCTCGCGATGTACCGCGTCGTCCAGGAGGCGCTGACGAACGCGCGACGGCACGCGCCGGGCGCCGCGGTCGACATCGTGCTCGCCCGCGATCCGGCGGCGGTGACCGCGGTGGTGCGCGACCGTCGGCCGGGTGCCGCCCCGGCCGACGTCGTCGACGGCAACGGGATCACCGGGATGCGGGAGCGCGCGGCGGCGCTCGGGGGATCGCTCGCGCTGCGCCCGCGGGAGGACGGGCTCGAGGTCGCCCTGCGCATCCCCACCGCGCCGGAGGAGGAGCTCGCATGATCCACGTCCTGCTCGCCGACGACCAGGCGCTCATCCGCGCCGGGTTCGCCGCGCTCGTGGCCGCCGAGCCCGACATGGAGGTGGTCGGCGACGCGGCGACGGGACGCCAGGCGGTCGAGCTCGCCCGGCAGACCCGGCCGGACGTGGTCCTGATGGACATCCGGATGCCCGACGGGGACGGCCTGTGGGCGACGCGGCAGATCGTCGGCACGCCGGGGCTCGAGCACTGCCACGTGGTCGTCGTGACGACGTTCGAGCTCGACGAGTACGTCGCCGAAGCCGTGCGGGCCGGCGCGAGCGGCTTCCTCGTGAAGGACACCGAGCCGGCCGAGCTGCTGCGCGCGGTGCGGGTCGCCGCGGCGGGGGACGCCCTCCTGAGCCCGGGGCCGACCCGGCGGCTGCTGGAGCGGGTCGCCGGCGGACTGCGCCGGGCCGAGGCGCCCGAGCGGCTCGCGGTCCTCACCGATCGGGAGCGGGAGGTGCTGGTGCTGGTGGCCGGCGGCCTCACGAACGAGGAGATCGCCGCGCGGCTGTTCCTCAGTCCCCTGACCGCGAAGACGCACGTCTCCCGGGTGATGGGCAAGCTCGGCGCCCGCGACCGGGTGCAGCTCGTGGTGCTCGCCTACGAGACCGGGCTGGTCGCGCCGGGCTGGCAGCCCTGACGCGACTACTCCTCCCGCAGCAGGCGCGATGCCGCCCGCCGGCCGACGCGCGCGGCCGCCGCTCCGAAGGATGCTGGCAGCACGGTCCGATCGGACCCGTCCATCCACTCATCGGAGGCACCGTGCTCACCGCACTCGCCGCCGCTCCCCTGTGGTTCCACGGCCCTGGAGTCGGCTTCCCGTTCTTCTTCCTGATCCCCGTCCTCTGGCTGATCGTGCTGGTCGTCGCGCTCGTCCTCGTCCGTCGCGGCGTCCGGCGGCGCTGGGCGATCTACGGCGGCCCGGCGTTCGGCCCGCACCGCTCCCCCGAAGCGACGCTCTCCGAGCGGTTCGCCAACGGCGAGATCGACGAGGTCGAGTACCGCTCTCGCCTCGAGGTCCTGCGGGCGAACCGCCCCACGCGTCCCTGAGCGCGCATCCTCCGTGTGGCAGGACGCAGCGTCCTGCAACACGGAGGATGCGGTCAGCGCGCCCAGCGGCGGATCCACTCGTGCATCACGATGGCCGCCGCTGCGGAGGCGTTGATCGAGCGGGTGGAGCCGAACTGCCGGATCTCGACCACCGCGTCCGCGCCGGCGAGCGCCTCCGCCGTGAGCCCGGGCCCCTCCTGGCCGAACAGGAGCACGCACCGCTCCGGCAGGTCCGCCACCTCGACGGGGACCGAGCCCGGCACGTTGTCGACCGCGATCACCGGCAGCGCCCGGTCGGCCGCCCAGCTGAGCAGTCCGGCCACGTCCTCGTGGTGCTGCACGTGCTGGTAGCGATCGGTCACCATGGCGCCCCGCCGGTTCCACCGGCGTCGCCCGACGATGTGCACCGTCTCGGCCGCGAACGCGTTCGCGGTGCGCACGATCGACCCGATGTTCATGTCGTGCTGCCAGTTCTCGATCGCGACGGCGAACGGGTGCCGACGCGTGTCGAGGTCGGCGACGATCGCCTCCACCCGCCAGTAGCGGTAGCGGTCGATCACGTTGCGGCTGTCGCCGTGCGCGAGCAGCTCGGGGTCCCAGCGGTCCCCCTCCGGCAGCGGTCCGACCCACGGACCGACGCCCACTGCCGCGCGCCCGACCCCCTCCGCCTGCTGCCCCGCGCGGGGCGTCGGATCGTGCGTCGGAGTCGGCGGCGCGACGATGTAGCCGCTCGCGAGATCGCCGTACACCGTGAGCGCGCCGGGACGCTCCGCCCACAGCCAGGCGAGGTGCGCGCAGAACACCGCGTCGATCTCGTCCTCGAGCCTGTCGAGGTCGACGAGACGTCCGGCCGACGCGAACCTCGCCCGGATCGACGCCCAGGCCGGACTCGCCTCGAGACGCAGCCGCTCGGTCGACTCGAGGGACGTCAGCAGCATCTCGAAGCCCGCACGGCGGTCCGCGAAGGAACCCTTCTTGTAGGGGATCACCCGCCCGAGCCGCCACAGCCCGACCATGCCGGGGTGAGGATAGACCTCGAGGCAGACCGGCGCCCCCGTGGAACCCGGATGCACCGGGTCGACCGACCATCCGTGGCGCTCCGCCAGACGGAGACCCCGCGGCGGATCCATCCACGGGCGCGCGCGGTTCGTCGGGTGCGCTCCCGCGTCGAACCGGGCGTACGCCTGCCCGAGCAGCCGCTCCGCGTCCCGCCGGCCGGAGGCGTTCGGGACGATCAACGGGGCGTCGACCGCGATCACCGCGGCCGGCCCGTGCTCCGCGAGCCAGCCGTCGATCTCCTCGTCCGTGCGGACGCTCGCGGAGGCGACCAGCGCGCCGACGGTGTCGAGGACGGCCAACCCGGTCCGGCCGTTCGCTCCCCAGGCGAGATCGATCCCGATGAACATGCGGCAACGGTAGAGGCGGCCGTCAGCACACTGGTCGCATGACCGAGACGATGCGCGCGATCCGGGCGGATGCTCCCGGCGGCCCCGAGGTGCTCCGGATCGCCGAGCTGCCGGTGCCTGAACCCGGCGAGGGCGAACTGCTGCTCCGCCTCGCCGCGACCGGGGTGAACTTCATCGACATCTACCGCCGCACCGGGGTCTACCCCGTCCCGTTCCCCCACGTCCCCGGGTCGGAAGGTGCGGGCATCGTCGCGGCGGTCGGACCGGGCGTCGCGGACTGGTCGGTGGGGGAGCTAGCGGCGACCGCGGAGGGGAGCCGCACCTACGCCGAGTACGCGATCGTGCGCGCGGATCGGTCGACCCGGGTGCCCGAGGGCGTCGACCTCCTCGTCGCTGCCGCGGTCCCGCTGCAGGGACTCACCGCGCACTACCTGCTCACCTCGGTGCACCCGGTGGACCGGGACACGACGCTGCTCGTCCACGCGGGCGCCGGCGGGGTCGGCCTCCTGCTGATCCAGCTCGCCAAGGCGCGCGGTGCGACCGTCCTCACGACCGTCGGCAGCACGGCCAAGGGCGAGCTGGCGCGAGCAGCCGGTGCGGACCACGTGCTCGGCTACGACGGCTTCGAGGACCGCGTCCGTGCGCTCACCGGCGGCGCCGGCGTCGACGTCGTCTACGACGGGGTCGGGCGCGCGACGTTCGACGGCTCGCTGCGGTCGCTGCGGCGGCGGGGTCTGCTGGCGCTGTTCGGCGCCGCCTCGGGCCCAGTCCCGCCCGTCGACCCGCTGCGGCTGATGCAGGGGTCGCTCGTGCTCACCCGGCCGACGATGGGCGACTTCCTCCAGACGGCCGAGGAGCGCGCCTGGCGCTACCGCGAGGTGCTCGACGCGGTCGCGACCGGCGCGCTGGATGTGCGGGTCGGCGCCCGGTTCGCGCTCGCGGACGCCGCCGACGCGCATCGCGCGCTCGAGGGACGGGGCACCACGGGCAAGGTGCTGCTCATCCCATGAGCGACGTCACTGCACGGCGGAGGTGAGCCGCGCGATCCCGTCGACGAAGGTGTGGAAGCCGTTGCGGCCCGTCCACGCGTCGAGCGTCAGCTCCTTCGACTTCGAGCGGTACTCGTCCTCCACCGCTCTCAGCTGGTCGGTGAACGAACGCCCGGACACCAGCATCATGACCTCGAGGTCCAGCTGGAACGACCGGATGTCCATGTTCGACGAGCCCACGACCGACACGAGGTCGTCGACCGACATGTGCTTCGCGTGCAGGATCGTCGGCGCCGCGTACTCGTAGATCCGCACGCCCGCCTCCAGGAGCTCCTCGTAGTACGAGTGCTGCGCGTGGAAGACGAAGAACTGGTCCCCGATCTCGCCGACGAACAGCTCGACGGCGACCCCGCGGTGCGCGGCGGTGACGATGGAGGCGAGCAGCGACTCGTCCGGCACGAAGTACGGGCTCGTGATCGAGATGCGGCGCTCCGCGGCGTAGATCAGCGAGTTGAACAGCGCGAGGTTGTTCTCGGACTCGAACGCGGGCCCGGAAGGGGAGATCTGCGCCAGGAGCGTCGTGGGGTCGTCGTCGTCCGGGATCGCGTCGACCGTGGTGCTGCCCGGGATCTCGTCGGTCTCGCTGAACCAGTCGGTCACGAAGATCGCGTCGATCTCCTGCACGATCGGCCCTTCGGTGCGGGCCATGAGATCCCGCCACCGCAGACCGCGACGACGGTTGCCGCGCTTCTCGTAGCTCGGATCGATGATGTTCATCGACCCGACGAACGCGATGCGGCCGTCGATGACCATCAGCTTGCGGTGGTTGCGGAGGTCGGGCCGCTGGTAGCGGCCCTTCCATGGCTGCACGGGCAGCATCAGGTGCCATTCGACCCCGATCCGGGTCAGCTCGCGTCGCGCACGGCGGAACCCCGGGTACTGGAGCGAACCGATGTGGTCGACGAGCACGCGCACGCGGACTCCGCGCTTCCGTGCCCGCTCGATCGCCGCGAAGAAGGGCCTCGTGGTCGCGTCGAGGGCGATGATGTAGAACTCGATGTGGGCGTACAGCTCCGCCCCGTCGAGCGCCTCGACGAGCGCGGCGAGCTGTTCGTCGAAGTGGGGCAGCAGCTGCGCCGAGTTGCCGTCGATGAGCGGCATCGCCCCCACCTCGCGGTTCAGCCGTGCGATCGGGGCGAGCCACGGCGGTGCGCCGTGCGAATCGGTGACGTGCTCGACGGTGCGGGCCCGCTCCTCGATGCGCTC
This sequence comes from Acidobacteriota bacterium, assembly GCA_019352055.1. Classification (GTDB taxonomy): domain Bacteria; phylum Actinomycetota; class Actinomycetes; order Actinomycetales; family Microbacteriaceae; genus Amnibacterium. The sequence continues at coordinate 1,125 of JABBOB010000009.1, read as the reverse complement.
GTTCATCGTGCGCTGCTTGTCCCGCCGCGCCTTCGGCAGCTTCGGTGAGCCGATCAGCGCGAACAGCAGCAGGCCCAGGATCGGCAGCACGACGATGAGGATGATCCAGGCGAGCGCCGAGGAGGGCCGGCGGTTCGGCGGAGCCACGAAGAGCGCGACGACGAGCAGCACGACCTCGACCGTGATGAGCACGGCCGTGGGGAGCGCCCCGGTGATCCAATCCAGCACACTGCATTGTCCCGGCTGCGTTCCGCCGGCCCCCAGCACCCGGTCTGGGGCTTCGCCGGCGGCGGCGGTTCCCCCTACCCTGGGCCCGTGGCAGGTACCCGGGCCGACGTCGACTGCTGGCTGACCGACATGGACGGCGTGCTCGTCCACGAGAACCAGGCGATCCGTGGAGCGGCCGAGCTGATCCAGCAGTGGACCGACCAGGGCAAGCCGTTCCTGGTCCTCACGAACAACTCGATCTTCACGCCGCGCGATCTCGCGGCCCGCCTCCGCGCCTCCGGGCTCTCGGTGCCGGAGGAGTCGATCTGGACGTCCGCGCTGGCGACCGCCGACTTCCTCGCCTCGCAGATCCCGGGCGGCAGCGCCTTCGTGATCGGCGAGGCGGGCCTGACCACCGCGCTGCACGAGGCGGGGTACATCCTCACCGACACCGCCCCCGACTACGTCGTCGTCGGCGAGACGCGCAACTACTCGTTCGAGGCGATCACCAAGGCGATCCGCCTGATCGGCGGGGGCGCGCGGTTCATCGTGACGAACCCGGATGCCACGGGACCGTCGAACGAGGGCCCGCTGCCCGCGACCGGCGCGGTGGCCGCGCTGATCGAGCGCGCGACGGGCAAGACCCCGTACGTGGTCGGGAAGCCGAACCCGATGATGTTCCGTTCGGCGATGAACCGCATCGGCGCCCACAGCGAGAACACCGGCATGATCGGCGACCGCATGGACACCGACGTCGTGGCGGGCATCGAGGCGGGTCTGCACACCATCCTCGTGATGACCGGGATCAGCGACCGGGCGGAGATCGACCGGTACCCGTTCCGTCCCGACGAGGTCCTCGGCTCGGTGGCGGACCTGCTCGACCCGAACCCGGTGCTCACCGAGGGTCCCGAGGACTGA
>JABBOB010000053.1 GCA_019352055.1 Acidobacteriota bacterium | reverse complement strand
CGAGCGGCTGCCGCAGCGAGTCGAGCACCGAGGGCGCGAACTCCGTCGCCTCGTCCAGGAACAACACGCCGCCGGATGCGCGGGTCACTGCGCCGGGCCGGATCCGCCCGCTGCCGCCGCCGATGATCGACGCCTCCGTCGCCGTGTGGTGCGGTGCCTGCCATGGCGGCCGGGTTCGCACGCGGTCGATGCCGTGCCCCGCCATGGAGGCGATGCTGGTCACGTCGAGCGCTGCGTCCCCGGCGAGGTCGGGCAGGAGCCCTGGCAGCCGCGTGGCCAGCATCGTCTTGCCCGCGCCCGGCGGCCCGAGCATGAGCAGATGGTGTCCGCCCGCGGCCGCGACGATCAGCGCCTCGATGCCCTCCGCGTTGCCGACCACGTCGGCGAGATCCCGCCGAGAGGCCTGCTCACGGTGCACGGGCGGCCCCGCGACGGGTTCGACATCGATCGGCTCGAGGTCGGCGCCGTACCGGATCGCGAGCGCCCGCAGGCTGGGGACCGCGATCACCTCGATGCCGTCGACGAGCGACGCCTCCGCCCCGCTCGCCGTCGGGACGACGACGCGGGAGCGCCCCGCCCGGGCCGCCGCACGGACCGCAGGCAGCACGCCGGGCACCGGGCGGAGCCGGCCGTCGAGCCCGAGCTCCCCGATGAACACCGCGTCGCCGACCGCCTCACGGAGGATCGTCCCGGTGGTGCCGAGCACCGCCACGGCGATGCCGAGATCGAAGCCCGAGCCGTGCTTCGGGACCGCTGCTGGCGACAGGTTGACCGTGAGGTGCCGCGACGGCATCTCGAAGCCCGAGTGCTCGACCGCGCTCCGCACCCGCGCCTGCGCCTCCCGCAACGCGGTGTCCGGCAGTCCGACGAGCTTCAGGCCCGGGGTCTGGTTGGTCAGCGCCGCCTCGATCTCCACGATGCGCCCCGTGAGCCCCTCGAGCGCGACGGCGGCGGCGTACGAGGTCGACCTCGGCACCGGCGGCGCGGCCGGCGGGAGCGCGCTCACGCGGCGGCCCGCAGGTGGTCGACGACGGGCTGCTCATGCCGCGGCATCAGCACGCCGATGAGATCGACGCGGGTCGTGCGCGCGCGGACCTCGCGATGCGCGCGGCGCCATGCGCCCGCGAGGACGCACAGCCGGGTGAGCTTCCTCGGGTCGACCGCCTCGAGCGGATCGCCGTACCCTCGCCCGCTCCGGGTCTTCACCTCGACGATCACGAGCTCGGTTCCGTCGAGCGCCACGATGTCGACCTCGCCCGCGGAGCACCGCCAGTTGCGGTCCACGATCCGGTATCCGAGCGAGGTCAGGTACGTCGCCGCCTCGTTCTCGCCCCGCCTGCCGAGGTCGTCCTTCTGGGCCATGAGCAGAAGCATCCGGGACCGCCCGCGGCCCCCGTCCTGATCGGCGCCGCTGCGGAGAAGTGCCCCCGGATCCGCGCTGGGGAGGAGCGGAACCAGCCGTCAGTCGCCGCGTCGGAGGCGGACGAGCGGGATCGTCCGGTCGCCGGCCTTCCGCTGGTGGTCCAGGAAGAACGGGAACTCGGCGACGAGGTCCTCCCACTCGACCGTGCGCTCATCGCCCGAGAGCTCCTCCGACGGCCTCCGTCGCCGCGCCGTCCGGCGGCTCGACCGTCACATGGGGGTCCGCCCGCAGGTTCAACAGCCACTCCGGATGCCGGGCCGCGCCGTCGTTGCTCGCGATGACGAGCGGGTCGCCGTCGAATCGCACGGCCATCACGGGCGCGGTGCGCCGCTCGCCGCTGCGGCGCCCCGTCGTCGTCAGGAGGACGAGCCGCTCGCGGTGCAGCCCGTCGATCTCCTCGCCCGCACGGAATCGGCGGATCACCTCCGCGTCGAACGCGTGCATCTCCATGCGGGCACACTGACTCCGCCGCCCTCGAGTTCGCCGAACCGGATCGAGGCGGCTACTCGTCGAGCGCCAGCTCCTGCGGAAGCTCGAGCTCCTTCGCCGACAGCTCCTCCACGTTGACGTCCTTGAACGTCAGCACACGCACGCTCTTCACGAAGCGGTCCGCGCGGTACACGTCCCACACCCACACGTCGTGCATCTGGAGTTCGAAGTAGAAGTCGTGCTCCGTGTCCCGCCGCGTGAGCTCGACCTCGTTGGCGAGGTAGAAGCGCCGTTCGGTCTCGACCACGTACTTGAACTGGCTCACCACGTCCCGGTACTCGCGGTAGAGCTGGAGCTCGACCTCGCGGTCGTAGTCCTCGATCTCGTCGTCGTCCATCGTCGGACGATTCTACGTTTCGTCCGGGGCGTCGGCGACGGATCCGCCGAGAGCGTGCAACCAGGTGCGCCGATGCCAGTCGCACGGGCCGTGCTCGTCGATCGCGGCGTAGTGCGACCGGGACGCGTACCCCTTGTTGCTGCGCCAGCCGTACACGGGGTGGGTGTCGTGCCGGTCGATCATCAGGGCGTCCCGGTGCACCTTGGCGACGACGGATGCGGCGGAGACGGAGGCGCAGTCCCGGTCCGCCTTGATCCGGGTGACCACGCGTGGCAGCACCGGCAGCCCGGCGCGGAGCAGCCCCGGGGTCAGCCAGTCCCAGTTGCCGTCGAGCAGCACCACCGCGTCGCGCATCCCCACGCCGAGGGCGAGGAGTCGGCCGATCGCGCGCGCGCCCGCGGTGCCGAGGCTGCGGGAGAGCCCCTCGCCGTCGATCTCGTCGTTGCCCGCGAGGCCGACGGCGGAGGCGGCTGCCCAGGCGCGGACCTTCGGCTCGAGCGAGACCCGATCGGGCTCGGGCAGCAGCTTCGAGTCCCGGAGGCCGTTCGGGATGCGCGTCCGGTCGGGGTCCAGCACCGCGACACCGACACCGACGGGGCCTGCGATCGCGCCGCGCCCGACCTCGTCGCAGCCGATGACCACGGAGGCGCCGGAAGCGAGCAGGGCGCGCTCCGCGGACAGTCCTGGAGGACGCCCCTTCGCGGGGCTCAGGACCCGGGACGCCGTCATCCGCCCGCAGCCCTCACGCCGTCGAAGGTGGCCGGGTAGTCGGAGAGCCAGGACCAGTGCGAGATCGGCCAGGAGACGACGAACGCGCGGCCCACGACGTCGGAGATCGGCACGTAGCCCTTCGACGGGGTGTCGCGGTTGTAGCGGGAGTCCGCGGAGTCGTACCGGTTGTCGCCCATCACCCAGAGCCGGTTCTTGGGCACAGTGATGTCGAACGCCGTCCCGGACACCGCGCTGCTGCCCGGTTGCAGCACCGCGTACGGCTCCTGCAACGGCACGCCGTTGACGCTCATCTGCCCCAGCGCGTTGCAGCACGTGACGTGGTCGCCCGGCAGCCCGATGACGCGCTTCACCAGGTGGTCGTTCGCATCCTGGGTGGACAGGCCGACCAACGACAGCACCCACTCCCCCGCTGCCGAGATCGGGTCGGACGGGGGCGGGACGGGATCGTTGTGCAGCCAGCCGCCCGGGTCCGTGAAGACCACCACGTCGCCGCGCTGCAACGGGATCAGGCCCGGTACCAGCTCGTTGACGAGGATGCGGTCGCCGACCTGCAGCGTGTTCTCCATCGACGCCGAGGGGATGTAGAAGGACCTGATCAGGAACGTCTTGATCAGGAACGAGGCGAGCACCGCCACGACGATGATGACGATGAGGTCGCGCAGGAACCCCGCGGCGCCACGGCTCGGCCTGCGCCCGGAGCGCTCTGGAGCGGTCCGCGGGGGGCTCTGCACCATGACGCCCCCACCCTTCCCCGACCGGCCCGCGCGGGTCTCGGGACCAGCGCGCGGGCCAGTGTACGGGGCGGGTGTTCGACGAGGCTCAGGCCTCGCGCTTCTCCTTGATCTTGGCCTTCTTGCCACGCAGCTCGCGCAGGTAGTAGAGCTTCGCGCGCCGCACGTCACCGCGCGTGACGACCTCGATGTGGTCGATCACCGGCGAGTGGACCGGGAAGGTGCGCTCCACGCCCACCTGGAAGCTGACCTTGCGGACCGTGAAGGTCTCGCGCACGCCGGCACCGGAGCGGCGGATGACCGCGCCCTGGAAGACCTGGACACGGCTGCGCGTGCCTTCGACGATGTTCACGTGGACGCGCACGGTGTCACCGGGACGGAAGTCCGGGACGTCCGTGCGGAGGCTGGCGGCGTCGACCGCGTCGAGCAACTGGCTCATGTGGGTACTGCTCCCTGGGCGCGCCGCCGGTCGGCCCGGTTCGGGGCGCTGGGATCAGCGCCGGGCGAGACGGTGCCGCGGACATCTGAGGTCCCCCAGCGGCAGGAACAGCCGCGGCACGATCGACCATTGTGGCACAGTGTCGCACCCGCGGCTCACCGCCGCGACGGGACGACCGCCCGGCTCGTGCTCAGCGCTGCGCTGGCTTGATCACGACGTACTCGCCGGCGTCGATCGGCGCCCGGGGTGCGCGCTGCTGCGGAGGGCGACCGAACGCCGTCATCGTCTCCTGGACGCGGGCACGGACGTCGCGCATGAGCAGGGTGCCGCCGAGCCAGAACCCTCCGATGGCGGCGACCGCTGCGAGGAGCCCGAACCAGGAGCTCGCGGCGCCGAAGAAGCCCACCCCGATGACGCCGACCTGGAACGCCGCGAGCACGGCCACCGCCGGCAGGTCGAGCGCCCGGTCCCGGCGGATCCGCGCCCGGGCGGAGAACAGCACCGCCAGGGCGAGCTCGACGACCAGGACGACCGGTGCCAGCAGGACCACGCTCAGGAATCCCGAGACGGAGGAGCCGAAGACGGCGTAGCCGAGCAGCAGCCAGAGCGGCAGCACGGCCGCGGCCGCGAACTGCCAGGCGAAGAACACCCGACGAAGTGCCATGGGAGCGATCGTAGGCAGGCTCCGGTCGCCTGGAGGCGGTGTTCGCCAGAGGCAGAGGAACCGTTCAGCCGCCTGCGAGGACGGGCCGGATCGAGCGCCCGGTTAGGGTCGTATCGACATGGAGGAGGCACTGTGATCGAGTTGCGCACGCCCGCGGAGGTCGAGGCGATGCGGCCCGCCGGCCGCTTCGTCGCCTCCGTGCTCGAGCGGCTCGCCGCCGAAGCCGCCGTCGGCATGAACCTCCTCGAGCTCGACGCGATCGCCCACAGCATGATCCGCGACGCGGGCGCCGAGAGCTGCTACATCGACTACCACCCGTCGTTCGGCGCGATGCCGTTCGGGAAGGTGCTCTGCACGTCGGTGAACGACGCCGTGCTGCACGGGCTCCCCTCCGACTCCGTGCTCCAGGACGGTGACATGGTGAGCCTCGACTTCGCCGCGAGCGTCGACGGCTGGGTCGCCGACAGCGCCGTGACCGTGATCGTCGGGACGCCGCGCCCGCAGGACGAGCGCCTGATCGCGACGACGCGGGCCGCCCTCGACGCCGCGATCCAGGTCGCGCGCCCCGGGATGAAGCTCGGCGACGTGTCCGCCGCCATCGGCGACGTGTGCCGTGCCGCCGGCTACTCCGTCAACCTCGAGTTCGGCGGCCACGGCGTCGGGCACACCATGCACGGCGACCCGCACGTGCCGAACGACGGCCGTCCGCACCGCGGACTGAAGCTGCGCCCCGGGCTGATCATCGCGATCGAGCCCTGGCTGCTCGAGACCACGGACCGGATCTTCACCGACCCGGACGGGTGGACCCTCCGCAGCAAGGACGGCTCGCGCGGCGCGCACTCCGAGCACACGGTCGCGGTCACCGAGGGCGACCCGATCGTGCTCACTGCGCGCAGCTGAGCGGAGTGCTCCGTCGTCCAGGACGGATCCGGGCCGCTGACCGTCTCGCCGGACGGAGGACGTCACCCGGGCGGCAGGAGGTCGGGGCGGACCCGGCGAGTGCGCTCGAGCGACTGCTCGTGACGCCAGCGCGCGACGGCGCCGTGGTCGCCGGACCGCAGCACCGCCGGGACCTCGCGACCGCGCCAGACCGCGGGCTTCGTGTAGCTCGGGTACTCGAGCAGGCCGTCCTCGTGACTCTCCTCGGTGAGGCTCTCGGGGTTCCCGATCACCCCCGGCAGCAGTCGGGCGACCGCCTCCACGATCGCGAGCACCGCGACCTCGCCGCCGTTCAGCACGAAGTCGCCGAGGCTGATCTCGGCGACGCGGGCCCGGGAGGCGGTGTCGTCGACGACGCGCTGGTCGATGCCCTCGTAGCGGCCGCAGCAGAAGACGAGCCGCCGCTCCCCCGCGAGCCGCCGCGCGGCCGCCTGATCGAAGGGGGTGCCCGCCGGTGTCGGGAAGACCACGAGCGGGTCGTCGCCGTCGGCGAGGAGGGCGTCGAGCGCCTCGCCCCACGGCTCCGGCTTCATGACCATGCCGGCGCCGCCCCCGTACGGGGTGTCGTCGACGGTGCGGTGCCGGTCGTGGGTCGCGTCCCGGAGGTCGTGGACCTGGACGTCGAGCAGTCCGGTGGTCCTCGCCCTGCCCATCAACGAGACGTCCAGGGCTGCGAAGAACTCGGGGAAGATCGTGACGACGTCGAGCCGCACGCTCAGCCCTGTTCGGCCGTCTCGGACCCGTCGCGGTCGGCCGACTCGGGATCGACGGACCCCTCCGGCTCGTCGGGCAGCGGCTCGAACAGCCCGTCCGGCGGAGTCACCACGACCCGGCCGCCGTCGACGTCCACCTCCGGCACGATCGCCTTCACGAAGGGGATCAGCACCTCGCGGTCGTCGACCTTCACGACGAGGAGATCCTGGGCAGGCAGGTGCTCGAGGCGTTCGATCACGCCGACGGTCACGCCGTCGCGGACCACGTCGAGGCCGACCAGCTGGTGGTCGTACCAGGCGTCGGGCTCAGCGACCTCGTCGGGATCCTGGTCGACCCAGAGGATCGCCTTGACGAGACTCTCCGCCGCGGACCGGTCCGCCACATCGACGAAGAACCCGACGGGCATCCCGTTGTACCACCGGAGCTCGGCGAGCTCGAGCCGCCTGCCGTGCCACGGCGACTCCTCCGGCACCTGGAGGGAGAAGGAGGATCCCGGCGTGAACCGCTTGTCGGGGTCGTCGGTGAAGAGCTCGAGCTTGAGCCCGCCCTTCAGCCCGTGCGCCTTGGTGAGCCGTCCGACGCGGAGCTGCGTCTGCGCCGAGCGGTTGCGTCCCTGAGCCACGGTCACCGGTCGACGTCGACGACGTCGACGCGGACCCGTCGGCCGTCGGCCAGCGCCGCGACGACCGTCCGCAGCGCCTTCGCGGTCCGGCCGGACCGACCGATGACGCGGCCGAGGTCGACGGGATCGACCCGCACCTCCAGCACCTCGCCGCGGGGCGACTCGTGCGACGCGACCCGGACGGCGTCCGGGTTGTCGACGATCCCCTTGACGAGGTGCAGGAGGGCGGATTGCAACATGATCTGGTGACCGGCGCCGTCAGGAGTTCTCGGCCTGCGCCGGCGTCTCGTGCTCGACCGTCGAGGAGGACTCGGCCTCGTCGACGCGCTCCGCGTCGGCGGCCGCGTCAGCGGTGCCGGCGGCCTCGGCGTCCTTGACGGACGCCTTCGAGCGGATGACCACCGGCTTCTTCTTCTCGATCGTGAACGCGACCTTCTCGTCCTTGACCTGGACGGTGCTCTTCGCGTTCTTGTCACCCTTGAACCGGCCCCAGTCGCCCGTGAGCTTCAGCAGCGCGGCGACCTGCTCGGTCGGCTGCGCGCCGACGCCGAGCCAGTACAGCGCCCGGTCGGAGTCGATCTTGATGACGGAGGGGTGCTCGGTCGGGTGGTACTGACCGATCTCCTCGATGACGCGACCGTCGCGCTTCGTGCGCGAGTCGGCGACGACCACGCGGTAGTAGGGGGCCCGGATCTTGCCGAGCCGCTTCAGGCGGATCTTGACAGCCACAGTTCGTGGTTCCTCACGTGAGTCGATGCGTTGACGATCCGTGCTGCCGGGGGCGTGGGGCACACCAGGCGACGGACCAAGATGTCCATCCGCGAGCCTGATTAGAGGGTCGAAGCTCGCGGACCCGACTGGTCATTCTGCCAGACGCGGGGCCTCCCCGCTGACCCGCGCTCCTCGGATGCGGGACGGCCTGGCGGTCGCGCCGCAGAACCGCGCTCAGCCCGGGTGCGCGGCGTGATGCGCTGCGAGGCGGAGCAGCCCCTCCGTGACGCCGACCGCCGGGCTCCAGCCGAGGTCCCGGCGGGTGCGACGGAGATCGAACCAGTGCGCGGTCGACAGCTGCTCCGCCAGGAACCGGGTCATCGGCGGCTCGTCCGCTCCTGGCCGGACGCGCCACACCGTCTCGACCAGGGCGCCCGCGACCCTCGCGGCGCCGGCGGGAACGTGGCGGGTCGGGGGCGCCACGCCCGCCGCAGCGCAGAACCCGGCGATCAGCTCGGCGATGGGTCGGGGCTCGCCCGAGGTGAGCACGTAGACGGTGCCGTGCACCCGCTCCGCCGCGTCGAGCGCGGCCCGGATCCCGGAGACCGCGTCGTCGAGGTAGGTGCTGTCGACGAGCGCGGCACCGGAGCCGACGATCGGCAGTCGACCGGTCGCGGCCCGCTCCTGGATCCGGGCGACGAGCTGCGGGTCGCCCGGTCCCCACACCACGTGGGGGCGCACGGCGACGACCGCGAAACCGGGCGCGTCCGCACCGAGCGCGGCGATCTCGGCGGCCGCCTTGGTGCGGGCATACGGACCGCGGGCGCGCTCCGGCTGCGCCGGCTGCGCGTCCGCGCCCATGATCGCCTCACCCGTATGCGCGACCGACGGCGACGAGACGAACACGAAGCGGCGCACCCCGGCGCGCTTGGCGGCCCGCACGAGCGTGCGGGTGCCCTCGATGTTCACGGCGACGAAGTCGGCCTCCGCACCGGCGAAGGAGACCTTCGCGGCGAGATGCACCACCGCGTCCATGCCGGTGACGGCATGCTCCACCGCGTCCGGTCGCGTGATGGAGGCGAGGACCTCCTCCACGCCGTCGACGCCGCTCGGGCGCCGCTGCAGCGTGCGGACCGCGTGCCCCGCGGAGACGAGGTCGCGCGTCACCGCGGCACCGAGCCAGCCGCTCGCGCCGGTGACGAGGACGCGGCTCACAGCGACGGGTCCTGCTCACCCGCGAGGACGGCCGTCGCCCAGCGAGCCAGTCGGGCGCGGTCGATCTTGGCGTTGTGACGGATGTCGGTCGGCAGCGCGGGGACGGCCAGCACCGCCGCGACGGGCCGATCCACCTGGGCGCGCACCGCTGCCGCGAGCGGAGGAGGTGCGAGCGGCCCGCGCTCCCCCTCCGCGACCACGACGAGCTGCTGCGTGCCGCGTGGGCCGACCCCCACCGCGGCGGCACGGCGCACCCCGGGCGCGCGTTCTGCCGCGAGCTCGATGCGCACGGGGGTCACCACCCCCTGCGGCGTCGTGATCACGTGCGGGAGGCGACCCTCGACCCAGAGCCGGCCCTCCGCGTCGAGGTGCCCGACGTCGCCGGTGCGGTGCCACTCCTCCGCCGGCGTCCCCGCCTTCGCCGCCGCGTCGGTGCGCCAGAGCCGGTCGTACCCGGCGAGCATGTGCGGGGCGTGGACCTGGATCTCCCCCGTCACCTCGGGCTCGGTCGTCACCCCGGTCGGCACGGAGTCCACGTCGAGCGGCGCGATCCGCACCGCGACCCGGGCGGTGGGTGGTCCGACGCAGACGCCGTTCCCCGACCCGGCGTCGTGGACCGCTTCGCGGGCGATGTCCGCGACGAGCAGGCACTCGGTCATCCCGTACGGCGTGCGGAGCGAGGCGTGCCGCAGCACCGCCTGCGCCCGGTCCAGCAGCGGCGCACCCACGGGTGCGCCGACGGTGAGCAGCAGGCGCACACCGTCGAACGCCGCCGGATCCGCCTCGGTGTCCAGCACGTTCGTGAGCGCCGCGGGTGACAGGAAGACCGTGTCGGCGTCGATCGCCCGGACCGCGTCCGCGAGCGCCGAGGCGCTCAGCGTCGCGGGCTTCGTGACGTCCATGTCCGGGACGACCGTGCGGCAACCGAAGGCGGGCCCGAACAGCGCGAACGGCGCGAACCCGGCGACGAGCGCGGTGTCCCGGCCGATGCGGTACTGCGTCGCGATCGCGTCCCGCACGCCGGCGAGCCGGGCCTGCGTGTACCGGACGCCCTTCGCGGGGCCGGTGGACCCGGAGGTGAAGAGCACCGCGGCGAGATCACCCATCGCAGGCGCCTCCGGCAGCGGGCGTCCCCGGCCCCGCCGGGCGAGGTCCGGCAGCGTGTGGCGCACGCCGATCGCCACCCGCGCGGACGCCGGCAGCCCGGTCGGGGCGATGCGGACGCCGGGCCAGCCGAGGAGACGCGCAGCGGCGAGCGCGCTCGGGATGCCGATGATCCAATCGGGCCGGGCGCCCCTCACCGCTCGGGTGAGGCCCCGCACGCCGAGGCCCGCGTCAGCGACGACGACCACCGCGCCGATGCGGAGGCAGGCGTACAGCGCGACGGTGAGGTCGGCGCCGGGCGGGACGAGCAGCGAGACGCGGTCGCCGCGGCGGACGCCGATCGCGTCGAGGCCGGCTGCGACCTCCCGGATCCGCCGGGCGAGCAGCCGCCAGGTGACCGAGCGGCTGCGCGCGCCGTGCAGCTCGACGAGCGCGGGTGCGTCGTCGTCGGCCCGCGCCTCGACCTCCGCCCAGAGCGGTGCGACGGCGCCGACGGCCGGTGCCTCAGGGACCTCGTGCCTCGCCGGCGTCGGCGCCGCGACCCAGTCGAGCACTGCGCCGGCGACGTCCGCGTCCTCGGGCAGCAGATGGCCGGCTCCCTCGAAGCGGTGCACGGCGGCGTGCGGCAGCCGCCGCATCAGGTCGTGCAGGTAGCGCTCCTGGAACACCGGGTCCCTCGGGCCCCAGAGCAGCAGAGCGGGTACGTCGAGCGTCGCGAGCCCGGCCGCGATGCCGTCCACGGCCGCTCGACTCGGGTGTCCGTCGGCGGAGGGGATGTCCTCGACGAAGTCCCGGATCCCCTCCCGTCGAGCAGGGGAGCGGTAGGGCGTGCGGAAGGCGGTGCGCACCGGCCGCTCGAGCCCCGGATGCGCGATCGCGAGCGTCGTGTCGAGGAACGCGGTGGTGTCCCTGGTCCCCAGTGCGGACGCGGCGAGCGCCGCCTTGAGAGCGGCGGGCAGCGCCGCGTGTCCGTCGACGGCGGTGTTGGTGAGGACGAGACCGGCGAGGACGTCCGGGTGGGCGAGCGCCCAGCCGGCGACGATGACGCCGCCCCAGTCGTGCCCGAGCGCGATCACCCGGTCGCCGAGGTCGAGGGCGTCCGTCAGCGCGCCGAGGTCCCGCACCCGGTCGGCGGCACGCCGCACCGTGCCGGTGCGCTCGGACCAGCCCATCTCGAGCTGGTCCACCGCGACGATCCGCCAGCCGGGCTCCCCGGCGACGGCCCGCGCGATCGACGCGGCGAGGAGGGCGCGCCACAGGTAGCTCCAGGTCGGATTGCCGTGCACCGCGAGGATGGTGCCCACCGGTCGGACCCCGAGCCGAGCGAGCTCGCTGCCGGTGTCGAGCACGTGATGGCCGACCCGCCGGTCCGTCGCGGCGTCGTGCACCGCGACGAGACGGGACCAAGCGGGGTCGAGGCCCGGCAGCCCGTCGGGCGGAACGGTCTGCCCGGATGCCTCTGGACGGCTCGGCTCCGCGCTCACCAGGCCAGTTCGAGCATGGACGTGTTGATGCCGCTGCCGACGCCGCAGAGCAGCACCCGCTCGCCCTTCTGCAGGTGCTCGGACTCCTGCGCGAGCGTGATGGGGATGGAGGCGGATCCCACGTTCCCGAGGCTCGGGTAGGTGACCGGAACGCGGCCGGGGTCGATGTCCGCCGCGGCCACGAAGGCGGCCGTGTGGGCGCTGGACACCTGATGCATGATGTAGCGGTCCATGTCGGACCAGTTCCAATCGCGCTTCGCCTCGTTCCACGCGGCGGTGACGAGCTCCATGCCGCGCTTGAGCAGCGACTTCGTGTCCGTGGTCATGCCGTCCATCGAGCCGATGCACAGCTCGTTCCATTCCGTGCCCGCGCGCGTGACGCCCCCGACCAGACGATGCCCCTCGGGGTGCTGGTCCGCGCGGCCCAGCACGGCGGCCGCGGCGCCGGACCCGAGGGTGAGGCTCGCGAACTCGTTCATGAACTGCTTGCGGTCGAGCGCCTCCGACTGCGCGAGGCGCTCGATCGTGGTGCGCTGCATGCGGTCGATGTCCTCGCCGTCGATCACCATCGCGTAGTCGACCTGGCCCGCGTCGATCAGACCGGCCGCGAGGCTCATGCCGTTGACGAAGCCGAGGCAGGCGTTCGAGACGTCGAAGTTGATCGCGGAGGTCGGCAGCCCGAGCCCGTGGTGCAGCCGTGTCGCGATCGAGGGCTCGAGGTGCTCCTTGGTGATCGAGGTGTTGATGAGCAGCCCGATCGAGGCGGCCGGCACGCCGGCCTCCCGCAGCGCCTTCTCCCCCGCCTGGACGGCGGCCTCGTGGGATGAGAACCCGGGTCCCCAGTTGCGCCGCTCGATCACGCCGGCGACCCGCTCGAGCAGGCCGACCGGGAGGCGCAGACGCTTGAGGATCGGCTCGAGCCGGCGCTCGATGTCCACGGAGGTCGTCACGAGCGGTCCGAGCACGCTCTGCACCGACAGCAGAGCGACGTTGCGGTACGTCGACGTGGCATTGCCGTTCACGCGGGCTCCAGGCTGTTCATGGGGCGCGCCGGGAGGCGCGGAGGACCATCGGTCATTCTGCCTGGTCCAGCCGTGCGCCTGCGCCGAGCGCGGCCAGCCCACGGCCGCCCGATGGCGGTCTGCCAGGATGACGCGCATGGCGATCGAGTTCGCGCGCTCGGATCGGTCGACGCTCGGGGTCGAGTGGGAGCTCGCGCTGGTCGACCGCCACACCGGGGATCTGGTGGGCGCGGCACCCGAGGTGCTCGCGAGCACCGAGCTGGTCGCCGGGGACGGCAGCGAGCGGATCACCAGCGAGCTGCTCACCAACACGATCGAGATCGTGACGGGCGTCAACCGCACGGTCGCGGAGGGCGTCGCCGATCTCGAGCGCACCCTCGAGCGGCTGCGCCGGACCACCGACCCGATGGGGCTCGAGCTGATCTGCGCGGGCACGCACCCGTTCGCGCGGTGGCAGGACCAGCAGGTGACGGACAAGGAGCGCTACGTCACGCTGATGGACCGCACGGGTGTCTTCGGGCGGCAGCTGCTGATCTGGGGCGTGCACATGCATGTCGGCCTGGACGCCCCGGCGAAGGCGCTCCCGGTGCTCGACGCACTGCTGGTCTCCTCCCCCCACCTGCAGGCGCTCTCCGCCTCCTCCCCCTTCGTGTTCGGGGAGTCCTCCGGATACGCCTCCAGCCGAGCGATGCTGTTCCAGCAGCTGCCGACCGCGGGGCTGCCTCCCGAGCTGGCCTCGTGGCGGCAGTACGAGTCGATCGTCGAGGACCTGGAGAAGGTCGGGGTCATCGACCACTGGGATGAGATCCGGTGGGACATCCGGCCGTCGGCGAAGTGGGGCACCGTCGAGACCCGGGTGTGCGACGGACTGCCGACGACGTTCGAGATCGGCGCACTGTCGGCGCTGGTGCAGTGCCTCGTGGACGACTGCTCCGACCGTCTCGACGCGGGCGAGACGCTGCCGACCCTGCAGCCCTGGTACGTCCGGGAGAACAAGTGGCGTGCGGCGCGCTACGGGATGGACGCCGAGATCATCGTCGAGCGCGACGGCTCGCAGCGGCGGGTCGAGGACGACGTGCGGGACCTCGTCGCGCGCCTCGAGCCCGTCTCGGAGCGCCTCGGGTGCGCGAAGGAGCTGCAGGACGTGCTGACGATCCTCGACGTGGGTGCCTCCTACGAGCGGCAGGCGGTCGCGGCGTCCGCGGCGGGAGGCGACCTGCGTGCTGTCGTCGCCTCCCTGATCACGGAGATGCGGGAGGGGGTGCCGCAGCGCTGAGACGGCCCGAAGCTCCGCCGGACGTGCCGTCCTCGGAGACGGAGAGTCGGCTCAGCCGTTGCGGGCGTCGCGCCAGCGGATCCAGCGGGCCACGCCGTCGAAGTCGATGTCCGGGCCGGTGACGCCGACGGTGAACAGCCGGACGCCCGCGTCGAACAGCGCCTGCGCCTTCGCGTCGTCCGCGCCGCGGAGCTCGTTGCCGATCTCGATCTCGGCGACGTCTCGACCGATCGCCTCCGCGTGCTGCTGCAGCACGTCGAGCTTGTGCGGGAGCGCCTCAGGTGCGACGAAGCTGTGCCAGATGTCCGCGTGCTCCGCGACGAGGCGCAGCGTCTTCTGCTCCCCCGCTCCCCCGATGAGGATCGGTATCCTCCGGACGGGCGGCGGGTTCAGCTTCGTCCAGCGGTCGCGCACGATCGGCAGGTCGCGCGCGAGGTCGTTCAAGCGCGAGCCGACCGTGCCGAACTCGTAGCCGTACTCGGTGTAGTCCCGCTCCGCCCAGCCCGAGCCGGTGCCGAACACGAACCGGCCGCCGGAGATGTGGTCGATCGTCCTGGCCATGTCGGCCTGCAGAGCAGGGTTCCGGTACGAGTTGCAGTTGACGAGCGGGCCGATCTCGATCCGCTCCGTCGCCTCCGCCCACTGCGCGAGCTGCGTCCAGGCCTCGAAGTGCAGGCCGGCCGGGTCGCCGGACAGCGGATAGAAGTGGTCCCAGTTGAGGACGAGGTCCGCGCCCAGCTCCTCCACACGGACGGCCGCGTCGCGCAGCGCGAGGATCGGCAGGTGCTGCGGGGCGACCTGGACGGCGATGCGGACCGGGCGGTCCTCGGCTCTGAAGGCGACGGTGCTCACCGTCCCAGGCTAGGGCCCCGCCCTCGGACGGGGCGGCCGCGCATCCCCGGCCCGGCGGCGCGCGGATCGGGTGCGGGATCCGGATCCCGCACCCGAGCGCCGGTCAGGCGGAGGCGCCGCCGAACTCCCCCGTGCCGACGAGGATCGCGCGGCCCAGCGTGTGGAAGTGCAGGTTGAAGCCGAGCACCGCAGGCGTGGCCTGCGGGTCGATGCCGAGCGAGTCGACGTCGACCGCGTGCACGACGACGTAGTAGCGGTGGACGCCGGTGCCCTCCGGCGGGGTCGCGCCGGTGAACGCGGGCTGCCGCAGCTCGTTCGGGAGGACGACCGCACCGTCCGGCAACGGGCCGCCGCCCGCGAGCGACGTCACCGAGGCCGGGATATCCGCGACCGCCCAGTGCCAGAAGCCCGAGCCGGTCGGGGCGTCGGGGTCGTAGACGGTGACGGCGAAGCTCTTCGTCCCGGCCGGCGGGTCGGACCAGGTGAGCTGCGGGGAGCGGTCCTGGCCGCCGACGTCGCTGCCGAACAGCGCGGCCGGCAGCGGCTGGCCGTCGGCGACGTCGTCGCTGGCCAGCGGGAAGGAGGGCACCGGATCGAGCCGGGCGTAAGGGTCGTAGTCGCGATCGCTCATGCGCCGGACGCTAGTGTCCTGCGCCGGTAGACCGTTGAAGAAGTCGTCCGAGTGAGCCGAGGATCTGTTCTGCGGTTTTGGTCCAGATGAACGGTTTGGGATTCTCGTTCCAGGCTTTGACCCATTCGCGGAGGTCTTTCTCGAGCGCCTGGACGCTGCGGTGGTCGGATCGTTGGAGTAGGTCGGCGGTGACGTAGCCGAAGAGTCGCTCGACTTGATTCAGCCAGGAGGAGTACGTCGGCGTGAAGTGCATCGTGAATCGCGGGTGCGCGGCAAGCCATTTGTTCACGATCGGATGCTTATGGGTGCCGTAGTTGTCGCAGATGATGTGGATCGCGAGATCGTCGGGGACTTGATCGTCGATCTTGGCGAGGAACTGTTTGAACTCGGTGGAACGGTGCCTGCGGTGGGTGGCCGAGATCACGGTTCCGTCGACGACGTTCAGTGCCGCGAAGAGGCTCGTGGTTCCGTGCCGGAAGTAGTCGTGGGTGCGTTTCTCCGGCATGCCGGGCATCATCGGCAGCGCGGGCTGTGACCGGGACAGGGCCTGCACCTGGGACTTCTCATCGACCGACAGCACCACCGCGGCCTCCGGCGGGTTCAGGTAGAGGCCGACGACATCGGTGACCTTCTCCACGAACAGCGGGTCGTTCGACATTTTGAAACCGTCTTCAAGATGCGGCTTCAAGTTGAACGCTTTCCAGATCCGGCCGATCGAGGACTTCGACAGTCCGGACCGGTCCGCCATCTTCGCCCGCGACCAATGCGTCGCGTTCTTCGGCGTCGACTCCAACGTCGCGACCACGATGTCTTCGACTTGATCGGTCGTGATCGAGGGCGGCCGGCCAGGTCGCGCCTCATCGAGCAGCCCATCGAGCCGATTCTCGATAAACCGAGCACGCCATTTCCCCACGGTGACTGCTGAGCACTGCAACGCAGCCGCGACGGACTTGTTATCCGCACCATCAGCGCACGCCAGCACGATCCGGCATCGCAGCGCGAGCGACTGCGCCGATTTCGCCCGCCTGGACCACCGCTCGAGTTGCTCACGCTCCGCAGCGGTCAGCTCCAGATTCGCCCTCGGGCGCCCAGTTCTCGGCATAGCCCAGAATACCACTTATTGAGCGGAATTGCGGCGCAGGACACTAGTGGTCCGTCGCCGACGTCGAGCAGGTCGGCGATGCCACCTTCCTCCTGTGCTTCGCGGCGGGCTGTGGCTCGTATCGACTCGTCCGTCGCCTCGACGTGACCGCCGAGCTGCATCCAGAAGCCGGCCTTCTTGTGGAAGCCGAGCAGGATGTTCTGCAGGTCCGGAGCGAACACGAACGCGCTCCCGGTTACGTGGGCGCGGCCCAGGTCTCGTTCGACAGACGTCGCGCGTCCATCGGTCAGGAACTGCTCGTACTCCGCTCTGAGTGCGAGTTGGTCCGCCGTTCGAGGGTGCCAAGCACCGAGCTCCTCGTGCAGCCGCTGTGCCAACCGGTCACCCTGCTCGTGCGCCATCGTCACCCATGCACGCTAGCCGCTGCGTCGTCACCTCAGCTCGACCAGCGCATTCGTTCCCCGCGTCTCGCGAGTAGAGCAGCGGACGTCTCGTCTCAGAAATTAAAGACGCGCGCGTGGGGCTACGACTCGCGCTGGGCACGCTTGCGCTCGATGTTCGCCAGCACACCTTCCGGCAGCATCGCGTACGCGTCCTCGGTCTGCTTGCGCCGGGTGATCAACTCGTCTACCAGATCGTTGACTGTCTGGAAGAGCAGGCCGAGGATCGCCTCGTCTTCCTCGTCGAGGACCAGCACCATTACGTCGCTCGGAGCGGCCTCGACGTGCACGGACTTGTTCCCCGCGAACCGCACGACCTCCAGCCGCTTCCTCAGCCCGCTGCTGACCTCGGGCTCCGCTAGCGCCAGGAGTCCATCCAGGCGATCGCTCGGCTTGATCGTCACGCCGACCTCGGGCAGGACTTGCTTCAACAGGTATTCGAGCGTGGTGCGGGCCATCCCGGCTCCAGCACGCCGGGAGACGGCGGCTACTCGTCGAGCCTCCTCGTACAGGCTGCGCACGTGCTCGGGCATGTCCTCGTGCGGCGCAGTTGCCGGACCGACGAGCGGATACACCATCGTCT
>JABBOB010000052.1 GCA_019352055.1 Acidobacteriota bacterium | reverse complement strand
CGTTGAACTCGCGCTTCATGCGGTCGACCAGGATGTCGAGGTGGAGCTCGCCCATCCCCTTGATGATGGTCTGGCCCGTCTCGCGGTTCTGCTCCGTGCGGAAGGTCGGGTCCTCTTCGGCCAGCTTCTGGATCGCGATGCCGAGCTTGTCCTGGTCCGCCTTGGTCTTCGGCTCGATCGCGACCTCGATGACCGGGGCCGGGAACGTCATCGACTCGAGGACGACCTGGTCGGTCGGGTCGGACAGCGTGTCACCGGTGGTGGTGTCCTTCAGACCGATCACCGCGTAGATGTGCCCGGCGGAGACGCCGTCCACCGGGTTCTCCTTGTTGGAGTGCATCTGGAAGATCTTCCCGATGCGCTCCTTCTTGCCCTTGGTCGAGTTGATGACCTGGCCGCCGGACTCGAGCTTGCCCGAGTAGACGCGGATGTAGGTCAGACGACCGAAGAACGGGTGCGTCATGATCTTGAAGGCGAGCGCGGAGAACGGCTCGTTGGCATCGGCGTGACGCTCGATGATCTTCTCTTCGTCGCGCACGTCGTGCCCCTCGATCGCCGGCATGTCGATCGGCGAGGGAAGGTAGTCGACGACCGCGTCGAGCATCGGCTGCACACCGCGGTTCTTGAACGCGCTGCCACAGAACACCGGGTACAGGGCGCTGGCAATGGTGAGCTTCCGCACCGCCGCCTTGATCTCGTCAACGGAGAAGTCGGTGTCGCCTTCGAGGTAACGCTCCAGGAGGGCGTCGTCGGACTCGGCGACCGTCTCGATGAGTGCGGCGCGATACTCGTTGGCCTTCTCGAGAAGGTCGGCCGGGATCTCTTCGATGGCGTACTTGGCGCCCATCTCGACGTCACCCTTGGCGTCGCCGCGCCAGGTCAGCGCACGCATCTCGACCAGGTCGACGACGCCTTCGAAGGCGGACTCCGAACCGATCGGGAGCTGCATGACCAGCGGCTTGGCACCGAGGCGCTTGATGATGGTGTCGACCGTGTAGTAGAAGTCGGCGCCGAGCTTGTCCATCTTGTTGACGAAGCAGATGCGCGGCACGTCGTACTTGTCGGCCTGACGCCAGACGGTCTCAGACTGCGGCTCGACACCCTCCTTGCCGTCGAACACGGCAACCGCGCCGTCGAGGACGCGCAGGTTGCGCTCGACCTCGACCGTGAAGTCCACGTGTCCGGGGGTGTCGATGATGTTCAGCTGCGTCTTGTTCCAGAAGCACGTGGTCGCCGCCGAGGTGATGGTGATGCCGCGCTCCTGCTCCTGCGCCATCCAGTCCATCGTCGCGGCGCCGTCGTGCACCTCGCCGATCTTGTGCGTGATGCCCGTGTAGAACAAAATGCGCTCGGTCGTCGTCGTCTTGCCGGCATCGATGTGCGCCATGATGCCGAAGTTGCGGACCTTCGTGAGGTCGGTGAGCACGTCCTGTGCCACGGGTATCTACTTCCTCTAAATGCTGAAAAGAGCGGTGAGCGGAATGCTCCCGCGCCCGGGACGGGCGCGGCTGGTGACGAGGCGGAGGCCAGAACTGGCCTCCGCCCCCATCAAGTCACCACCGATAGTGCGCGAACGCCTTGTTCGCCTCGGCCATCTTGTGGGTGTCTTCGCGGCGCTTGACCGCGGCACCCAGACCGTTCGAGGCGTCCAGGATCTCGTTGGTCAGACGCTCGGTCATGGTCTTCTCACGACGCGACTTGGCGTAGCTGGTGAGCCACCGCAGCGCGAGAGTGTTCGCACGGTGCGGCTTGACCTCGACGGGCACCTGGTAGGTCGAGCCACCGACGCGGCGACTCTTGACCTCGAGGGTGGGGCGCACGTTGTCGAGCGCCTTCTTGAGCACGACGACCGCGTCGGTGCCCGACTTGGTGCCGACACCGGAGAGCGCGTCGTACACGATGCGCTCGGCCAGGCCCTTCTTGCCGTCCACGAGGATCTTGTTGACGAGTTGGCTCACGATGGGGGCGCCGTACACCGGATCGGCGACGACGGGGCGCTTCGGAGCTGGTCCTTTACGAGGCATTACTTCTTATCCATCTTCGCGCCGTAGCGGCTGCGAGCCTGCTTGCGGTTCTTGACCGCCTGGGTGTCGAGGGCGCCGCGAATGATCTTGTAGCGGACACCGGGGAGGTCTTTCACACGTCCGCCGCGCACGAGCACCATCGAGTGCTCCTGCAGGTTGTGGCCCTCGCCGGGGATGTAGGCGGTGACCTCGGTGCCGTTCGAGAGCTTCACCCGCGCGACCTTGCGGAGCGCGGAGTTCGGCTTCTTCGGCGTCGTCGTGTAGACGCGCGTGCAGACGCCGCGCTGCTGCGGGTTCGCCTTCAGCGCAGGCGCCTTGGTCTTGACGACCTTGGGCGTGCGGCCCTTGCGGACCAGCTGCTGGATGGTGGGCACTCTGCTGACTCCTTGAGGCCGCCCAACGGGCGGCATTCGTGTTCTGCGCCGCCCTGCGTGGGCGGGCTGTCTTCCCGGGCGTCACCCTGGTGGGTGACCCGGCACCGCGTGCGCGTGCCGGGCGGTCGAAGCGGATGACGCGCATCCGCAGGTGTCCCGCCTGTGAGCTTCTGCCTGGCGACTCGAGGTCATTCGCGGGAGATGCGTGCACCGGACAGCGGCACACAACCCGTCGAGTGTACCCGCACTCGGGATGGTGATCAAACACGCGCCGGGACGCGGGCGCGTTCACGGCTGGTCGTCATGCTCCCAGGGCCACTGCGGCCGGCCGGCACCCGCTGCGCGCGCCCTGACCACGAGGAGCGTGACGAGGCCGGCGAGCGCCGCCAGCAGCGCGTCCGTCAGCGTGAAGACGGACGTGGCCCCGTGCCCGAGCTCGAGGAACGCGGCCCCGCCTCCGCCCATCACCAGCGCGACGGCGGCGGGCACGACGATCAGCGCGAGCGCTGCGATGAGCGCGGTCTCGATCGGGAGCGCGACGCTGCGGGCGGTCGAGCGCGCCATCCTGGGACTGATCGCCAACGCGGTCACCGCGACCCCCAGAGGCTCCGCGAGCGGACCCGCGGCGGCGAGCGGCACGACCTCGAGGTCGGTCGCGAGGCTCACGAACCCGTTGGCGGCGACCACGCAGGCCACCCACCCCAGACCGATGAGCACCGCGAGGCCCGCTCCGGCCCTGCGGTCAGTCCCGGGCGTCGGCGACCTCCGCGTCGTAGCGCTTCAGCGCCTCGCTGTCTCGACGGCGCACGCGGATGCCCCGTGATCCGATCGCGATGCCGGTCCACAGCATCACCTCGCGCGCGGCGAGGCCGATGATGATGAACTCCCAGTTCAGGAAGGTCTGGGCCAGCGTGTTCGAGTCGCCGAGGGTGTGCTGGACGATCAGCGAGTACAGCAGCACGGTACCGACGTACACGATGATCCCGACGACCAGACTGGCGACCACGTAGGCGAAGCGTCCGGCGCGGTTGAACAGCAGCACCGTCAGCTCGAAGAACAGGAAGAACAGCAGGACCGGCAGCCACGCCAAGGCCGTCTGCGCCACCTGCTGCACCTGCGACGCGATGGCCGCAGGGCCGACGAAGGTCAGCACGACGAGCGCGTTGAGGCCGAAGAACACCGCCTGGAACAGGCCGGCGGCGAGCAGCACCCACGCGGTCCCGACCAGTCGGTTGCCGTGCCTCACCGGAGGCGGAGCCGACTCGGCCGCAGGCCCGACGACGGGCTGTGCCTGCGCGGGAGCCGGAGGAGCGGGCTCCGCGACGACGGGCTGCACCGCGGTGGCGGACTCGGGCGGGACCGTCCCGGTCGCGGGACGCACGAACTCGGTGTCCGCCGGGCGCGCGGCCTCGGTGCCGGTGCCGGTGGGGCGGACCGCCTCGGCGTCCCCCGCCGATGCTGCGTCGGCACGCGTGCCGGAAGCGGCGGCGTGGACCTCGTCGAGCGTCGGCTCCCCCGTCGCGGCGAGCTCCGCGTCGGTGGGGGGCTCCAGGAGCACCGGCTTCTCCCGCGCTCGGGATGCGGCGGTGGTCGGTTCGTCGACGGACGGCCCGGCGGGCAGGCCGCCGTCACCCGTCGGCTCTCCCGCGGGGGTGGTCGGCTCGGCCATGTCGGGTTCCCTTCGTCGTGGCCGCCCGAGCCTACGGGAGGCCGCTCAGCGCGAGACGTGCCTGGCGGCGCTGACGTCGGTCACGGCGAGGAAGCCGCTGCGGGTGACGCGCACCTGCACGGCGACGCGGTGCCCCGCGTCCGCCGGTCGGAGCAGGTAGGTGCGCCCGGTCGCCCGGGCGATCGGCTTGCCGTCCCGCAACCAGCGGTACCGGACCGCCGTCGGCGATGGCCGCCAGGAGGAGGACGCGCTCAGCCGTCGGCCGACGTGCGCGGACCCGGACACGGTCGCTGCCCGGAGCCGCAGGAGCACCGCCTTCGCACCCACCAGGTCGCCCGCGTCCACGATGCCGGCACCGCACCTGGTCCGGTCGCAGGTCGAGCCCGCCGGGAACGGCGTCGCGGTGTCCGTGAGGCGGCGCAGCACGGCGGCGGGGTCGAGGCCCGGATGCACCGACAGCAGGAGCGCGATCGCCGCCGTGACCCTGGGTGTGGCCATGCTGGTGCCCTCGTCCGACCCGATCGCGGGACGATCGCCCTTCGCCGTGAAGGCGCCGGTCGAGGTCCAGGTGTCGCCGAGGATCGGATCGGCGTCCGAGCCGCCGGGCGCGGCGATCGTCGGCTGGAAGCCGCTCGTGCCGCGGTTCGAGTAGGTCGCGAGGGAGCCGGAGCGGGTGGTCGCGACCACGCTGACGACGCCTGCGCAGTTCGCCGGCGACGTGTCGGCCATGCTCGAGCCGTCGTTGCCGGCTGCGGCGACGACGACGCTGCCTCGGTTGATCGCGTCGTCGACGGCGGTCTGCAGGGCGGCCGAGCAGGCTCCCGAGTCCGAGCCGAGCGACATGGAGATCACCGACGCGGGGTGCTGGTTCGCGGGTACGCCCGCGACGGTGCCGCCGGAGGACCACTCGATCGCCGCGATCGTGTCCGCCTCCGTCCCGCCGCAGGCACCGAGCACCCGGACGGGTTCGACGGTGATGCCGGGCGCCTCGCCGACGACCCCGCTGCGGTCGCGCCGGGCGGCGATCTCACCGGTCACGAACGTGCCGTGCCAGCTGGACGCCGACTCGAGCTCCGGGCACGCGTCGCCCGGGTCCGAGGGGTCCGGGTCCCAGCCGTCACCGTCCCCCGTGCGGACGCCGTCGGTCCCCGACACGAAGTCGTACCCGGGCACCTTCGCGATGCCGACGAGGTCGGGGTGGGGCGTGATGCCGGTGTCCAGCACGGCGACGACGACGTTCCTGCTGCCGAAGGTGCGGGTCCAGGCCCGCGGCGCACCCACGCCGTACCCCCCTGCTCGCTTGGTGGAGGCGCTGTCCCACAGGTCCCACTCCCCCGGGTACCAGGGCGCGACGCCCGGGACCGGGGACGGTGTGCTCGCCGCGGTGAAGCGGCGGTCCGGCGTCGCGGCCACGACGAGCGACGACGACTCCAGGGCGCGGGTCTGCTGCGACGTGCTCGCCCGCGCGATGACCGAGACGGCGGCGATGCCGTCGCCCAACGGGGTGACCGACCGGACATCCATGGACGGCACCGTGGCCTGCAGCTCGTCGACGGTCGGGGCGTCCCCGGTCGTCGTGACGACGAAGGAGGTCGAGGCGGCGGGCGCGACGTCGGCGATCGCCGTCCCGCCCATCCCGACGGTGAACGACGCTGCGAGGCCGACGGCCGCGCAGAGCCGCGCACGACTCCGGGCGGTCCGCCTCATCCCGTCGCGTCGCTCAGCGCTGCAGCGCGTAGATCGAGCCGCTGACCGTCGTGGTGGCGGGTTCCCCCGTCGAGGTCCCCGCGGCGAAGGTCACATTGGAGGCAGCGAACAGCCGCGTCAGGTGCTGCGCGTCCGACGCGAACTGGAGCGCGGCGGCCTCGGGCCCGGTGACCGTGATCGACACCGGGATGATGGCGAAGTTCGCAGGCGTGATCAGCGCGTTCGTCTTCCCGAACGATCCGGGCGTCGTCGCTGCGGGCGCTGCCGTCGTGCTCGTCGCTGCTCCCGAGCTCGTCGAGCTCGTCGTGCCGGCGGTGGCGGCGACCAACGGCGCGTAGGGCTTCGCGGTGGACGGGTCGAGCGAGGTCAGCGTCACACCGTCGAGCGCCGCGATGGCGCGCACCTGCCGGGAGAAGGTGCTGAGCCGCAACGTGCTCGTGACGGCCGAGCCGAGCTTCGAATCCGTCGCCTCGAGCGTGGTCTGCGTGGCGGCGAGACGGGACAGGCGGGCGAGCTCGACCTGCGTCGTCGCGATCTGCGTGTTCGTCTGGGCGGTGGCCGCGTCGGCCGTCGCGGCGGCCGCGAGCTGCGGTTGGACGCCGAGACCGAACCCGGCAGCGAGGATGCCGACGACGGCGACGACCGCTCCGAGCGTCCAGATCCGGTTGGCGTTCACGACTGGTCCTTCCAGGCACCGGGCGCGATCGCCTTCGGCGTCAGATGCACGGTCAGGTCGATCGACCAGAGCGACGAGCTCGTGTCGTAGTTGGTGGTCGCCGTGGCGTCCGCGTATGCGGGGATGCTCTGCAGATCGGCGATCCACGACGAGAACTCGGCCCCGACGGTCGGTGACGTCATCTTGATCTCGACCGTCGCGGCGCGGAGCGGCTCGAGCAGGCTCGTGCCCTGCGGGTAGGCCGCGAAGGGCGTCGCACCGTTCGCGCTGATGTTGGTCACCGCGTAGCCGGCGGGCTTGCCCGCCTCGATGGCGTCGACCTGCGCGTTCCAGTCGATCATCGTCGAGCTGCCGACGGAGACGGCGGCCTTCCCGAGCGCGATCCGAGTCTGGAGCCGGCGGACATCGGCGAACTTGCCGACCTCGGCGTTCAGCATCTGCGCCTGCTGCGACGCGGTGGCGAGCCGCGCCTGCGCGGCCTGGTCCGCGTCGTGCGCGACCCCCACCGCGGCGACGGCGGCCGCGACCGCGACCACCACCACGGCCACGAGCTTGCGCCGCTGGATCGCGGCCATGCCGGCCTGCCGCACCTCGGCGGGGAGGAGCGACACCTGGGGCGCGCCACCGATCGTCTGCCGCGGCGACCGGCGCAGCTCGACGGGCTGCCGGAGGCGTGCCAGGACGCCGGTGCTCTGCCCGCTCATGCGACGCTCCTCAGGGCGAGTCCGACGGCGACCGCCGGGGTGATGCCGGAGGACAGCAGAGCGACCTCGTCGACCTGGTGCCCGATCCGGATGCCGGCGTCTCCCCGTCCCGTGGTGACGGGGAGCCCGGTCGCGCGGCCGATCTCGTCCGAGAGCCCACGGAGCAGCGATCCGCCGCCGCTCAGCACGATCCCGTTCACGGCGTTCGCCGGCTCCGTGTGGGCGTTCTCGTAGAACGCGACCGTCGATCGGGCGGCCTGCACGATGTCCCTGGCCCCTTCCGCGTTCACGCGGGCGACGAACTCGGACTGCGGGTCGGACGGATCGGACTTGACGCCGTAGCGCCGCTTCATGTCGTCGGCGCGGTCGGCGCGCAGCCCCAGCTGCTCGATCAGCGCCGTGGTCAGGTCGTGGCCGCCGTTGGGCAGCAGCCGCACGAACTGGGGCACACCGTCGGCGGCGACGACGACGCACGTCGAGGTCGCACCGACGTGCACGAACAGCTTGACCCCGGCGCGGTCGCTCTGCGGCTGCGCCCGGATGATCGCGAACGGGATCAGGTCGATGTCGGCGACCTTGAACCCCGCGCGCTTCGCCGCGTTCATGTTCGCGATCACCGACTGCTTCGTCGCGGCGACGAGGAGCCCTCGCAAGGAGGGACCGTCGGCGTCCTCGACCTCCTCGATCGGGTAGAAGTCGAGGACCGCGTCCTCGACGGGCAGGGGCAGCAGATCCTGCGCCTTGAACGGGAGCGCCTCCCGCACGTGCTGCATCGACATCGCTGGCATCATCAGCTCGCGGATGAGCACCTGCTGACCGCCGATGCCGATCACCGCGCGCTTGGTGCCGAACCCGGCCGCACCGCGCAGCGTCTCGAGCGCGCCCACGACCGCGTCCTCGTCGATGACGACTCCCTCGTGGATGGCGTCGAGGGGCACCGGGATCTCGTGGTAGCGCACCAGGGTGGCCTGCTGACGGCCGTGTTCGGGCATCACCTCCGCCCCGCGGATCACGCCGTGGCCGAAGTCCAGGCCGACGATCGTCTTGGTCATCGTGTTCGCTTTCGCTGTCGAGCGGTGGATGGTGTCAGTGTCGGGGTGCGGACCCGGCCGCGGCAGTTCCCAGTTCGAGGAACGCCCGAAGGGGTCACGTGAGGCCCACGAGGGCGAGGTAGCTCCGCGCGATCGCGGGTCCGGCGAGCACGCCGATCCAGGCGCCCGCGAGCATCCAGGGTCCGAACGGGATCGCCGTCCCCCGCCCGGTGCGCCGGACGACGAGCACGGCGACACCGAAGACGCCGCCGAGGACGAAGCCGCCGGCGATGCCGACGACCAGCTGGGCGATCCCGAGCTGCCCGAGGAACAGCCCGAGGACCGCGGCGAGCTTGACGTCGCCGAGCCCCATGCCGCCGGGCTTGACGAACCACAGGACGGCGAAGAGCAGGGCGGCCGCACCGGCACCCGCGCAGGCGGTACCGAGCGCGACGAGGTCCGCTCGGAGCAGGTCGGCCGCGCCGAGCAGCACGACGCCGACGACGACCGACGGCAGCACGATGCGGTCGGGCAGCCGCCGGACGTCGAGGTCGATCGCGGCGAGGGCGACGGAGATCGCGCCCAGATAGAGGAACGCGATCCACTCGAGCCCGTCCGCCGCCGCGAGACGGGGCGAGACGAGCAGGTCACCGAGGAAGGCCGCGGCGAAGCGCAGCGACACGACGAGGAAGACGACGCCCGTGATCGCCTCGACGATCGGGTAGCGCGCGGAGATCGGCGCCTTGCAGCTGCGGCAGGACGCCTTCAGCAGCAGCCAGGAGACGATCGGCACGTTGTCCCGCGCCGTGATCGCGTGCCCGCAGCGCGGGCACGCGGACGGTGGCGAGACGACCGAGAGGCCGGCCGGCACCCGGTAGGCGACGACGTTGAGGAACGAGCCGATCGCGAGCCCGAAGGCGGCGACGAACGCGAGCACGACGGGCATCAGCTCGGCGCTCCGGTCGAGGTGAAGGCGCTGGCGGTGGAGGCGTAGCTGCTGACCTTGAACGAGGCGGACGTCGGCTTCAGGTAGTAGGGCGGCGTCACCGTGCTGAATCGCGCGTCGTAGAGGTAGTCCTTCGCGTAGCCGGTGACGACGCCGTTGCTGTTGCCGGTGCCGACCGGTCCCCGGAAGCGCTGCGCCACCGAGCCGAGCATGGTCAGCGTGCCTCGGGGCGATCCTGCGTTGTAGTTCTGCACCTGGAACGTGTGGGCCGGCGACAGGACCGCCGCGTCGATCTCCCGGTTCGTGTCCCCGAGCAGCGACGTGCCGTTGTAGGGCGTGCCGTAGTACCAGCTGATTCCCTGCAGCGGGTTCCAGACGAGCACGCCGTTGTTGCCGACCAGGCCGAGCACGTCGTCGCCGGGGTTCGAGTACGTGATGTTCCCCGTCGCGTAGACGTAGTTGTCGCTCGCGATCGTCAGCTTGCCCTTCATCGTCCCCTTGACGAACACGTCGCCGTTTCTGCATCCGTAGGCCGGGGTCGTGGTGTTCCACAGCGCGGGGTTCGAGGAGTTCGCCCAGTTCGTCGCGGGGCTCTCCCCAGCGAGCGGGTACGAGATCGTCGGCGATCCGGTCGTCGAGAGCGACCAGCCCGCGCTGCCTGCGCTGCCTGAGATCGGGCGTGCGTCGGCTCCGACGCACGTGTAGGCCGCTCCCGCGGGCCAGCTGCCGCTCATGGTCGTTCCTGAGGGGACCGCGGTGGTCGCGGTGTAGTTCGGGTCGCTCGCGTTCGTGGGCACGCCCTGCACGTACACCAGGTTGTTCGCGGGCACGGTGATCCTCGCGCCTGCGGCGGAGTGCAGGGCGCTGAGGCTGCCGCACACGGCCGTGTTCTGCACCGGTGCGGCCGCGCCGGCGGAGGTGACGGCGGTGGCCCGCGTCCACGGGGAGACGACGGTCATCGTGCCGTCGCTGTTCAGCGTGATCTGCGTCGGTCCGGTGTAGAGGCAGCCGGGGTTGACGGCCGTGTCGGAGAACGTCTGCGCCTTCATGGCCGTGTTGGTCGGGGGCATGGCCAGCACGGGCGCGTAGGTGGGCGCACCCGCGTTGTAGCTGCCGGCGGCGCAGCCGGAGGGGGTGTTCACGATCGGCGAGCCGGGGTTCGACGTCGTCACCGTGCCGTTGAACGTGGCCCCGCAGACCGTCAGGGTGTCGTTCGAGCGGATCGGGCCCGCGAGCACATCGGTCCCCGCGAACTGGATGGTGGAGCAGCTCGAGCTGCGAGCCGGGGTGGACCACCGGTAGGTCGCGCAGTTCACCGTGGTGCCGGTGATCGCGGGGTCCTGGGTCTCGTAGTCGGTGAAGTACAGGTAGTTGATGAAGCCCTGCTGCTGGATGTTCGCGACCACGGTGCGCGTGAAGCCGCCGAAACGGCCGGTGGAGCGGACCCGCAGCAGCCCGGTCGAGCCGTAGAGGGAGTTGTCGACCTCGTAGCGGAAGGAGGCGCCCGAGCTGCTGCCGGGCACCGTCGCCCACGTGTCGGCGGTGGTGACGCCGAACGCCGGGTTCGAGGTGGCCGGAAGCGCGACCGTGCTCGCCTTCGAGAACGCCGCGTTCGGGTTGCCGTACTGCGGGTAGGTGGAGTCGGCGTTGAGGTGCGCGATGTAGTCCTGCACGCCCGCGTAGGCGGCGTCGAGCGCGCGGGTCGACCCCTGCGCGGCGACGGCCTGCCGCAGCCCCGAGACCGCGCCCGTGAGCGCGGCCCCGACGGCGATGAGCATGATCGCGGTGAGCGAGACGACGACGACCAGCGTCACACCGGCTTCGCGGTCCTCCGTCGCCCGACGGCGCAGCATCCGGAGCAGCATCAGTAGCCGCCGTTGGCGATGGCGATGTTCGGCATGGTGACCTCGTTGGTGATCTGCACGGGGTCCGACCCCGTGGAGAGGGAGTTGGCGACCGTGACGGTCACCGTGACGGCGGCGACGGAGGAGGCCTGCGCAGCGGTCAGGCCGCCACTGGACGGCAGGACGGCGTTGCCGGAACCGTCGGTGTAGGCGAACAGAGCCGGGACGGACGCGCCCGTGGTCAGGATCGGACCGTTGACTGTGCGGGAGGACGTCGGCGAGCTCGCGAACGTGACCGAGCCGCTCGTGACCGTGCCCGCGAAGCGCTGCTCGACGAGCGAGCCGGAGCCGTCGACGGAGAACACGACGCGCGTCGGGGCGATCGCCGCCTGCCCGGGTGTCACCGTGGCGTCGACGGCGGAGTCGATGTTGAGCGACGTCGCGGTGGACCCCGCGATGACCGCACCCTCCTTCGTCGTCGACGAGGTCGTGACGAGGACGCCCTGCCGCACCACTCGGGTGATCTCGTCCGCGACGGTCGCCGCGACCCCCGTCGCGGCCCGCGTCGACTGGTTGTCGCCGGCCGCGTGCGTGACCTGCGCGAACATGCGCCCGATCAGGGTGAGCATGATCAGGGTGATCACCATCGAGACGATCAGCTCGATCAAGGCGATGCCGTCGTCGCCGCGACCGCGTGTCAACCGCGATCGCAGGCTCGCGATGCTCATGCGGCGGGCCGCGGGTCGAGGGTGAGTACGCCACCCTGGGTGATCGACGAGAGCGGGCCGTTGTAGGGGCTCGTCACGATCGCGGCCCACCCGCTGCTGATGGGCGAGTTGGTGACGCCGACCGACGCCCCGGTGTTCAGCTGATATGTCCCGTAGGGCAGCGCCAGGGTCACCGAGCCCCCCGGCGGGACGGGCTTCGAGAACGTGAAGGTCTCCGGTGTCCCGCAGCCGGGCTGCCCGTTGGCCGTCGAGCTGGTGCCGACCGCGGTGACGTAGGTGCTGCCCACCGTCGTCGTCGGGACGGTCACCGTGAAGACGCCCATCGGCACGGAGACCGACGGCGACGTGGCGCCGGGCTGCTGGCCGAGTGCGGTGGCGCGGGTGGCGGCCTTGACGCCGGGCGCGGACCCCCAGGCCGCCGGGTCCTCGGCGGCGCAGAGCGTGCTCGTCTGGTTCGCCTCCCGGCCCGCGATCACGCCGTAGCCGGCCGAGTAGGGGTACAGCGAGACGGACGAGAGCGGGGCGTAGGTGCCCGCACGGCTGTACGGCAGCCCCTGGCTGAGGAACGTCGTGGCCATCGAGTCCGGCAGCGTCGAACCGGAGCCCGGCGCGTACGCGAGCGGGTAGGTCGCCGTCTGGTCGTAGTTGAACGTCACGGGGGCAGTCGCGCCGGCGGTGACGACGAGGTCGGACGGCTGGTTCGGCTGGCCGGTGGTCGGCGTGATCGTCTGCGTGGGATCGACCGAGCTCGCCTTCGAGATCGCGACGCGGTAGGTGCCGGGCGTGATGCCGAGCGCGTAGGTGCAGCCGTCGATGTCCGTGACGGCCGGCTGGCTCTGCAGCGCCATCGCGGTCGATGAGAGCGGGGAGATCGTGACCGAGACCCCGGCGTCGCCGATGCCCGATGCGCCGCTGACCAGAACCGCGATGGACCCGGTCGAGGAGTCGTTGATGCGGCCGTTCGGCGCGATCACGGTGTCGCTCTCGACGGGGGTCGTCGTGGGCAGCCGTCCGGCCCAGTCGACCTGCACCGTGATGCGGCGGTAGTAGATGGACTTCGCGCTGCCGCAGGTGATGTCGGAGCCGTCGACGCTGACGAGCGAAGTGGACTGGGTGATCGTGTAGGTGCGGCCGGCCACCTGCTGGGTGAGCGGCGTACCGCCCGCGACGGCGGGGATGTTGTGGATCTGGAACGGGTCCAGGATGCCGCGGTCGGTGTCGAGCTGCTGCTCGGCGAGGTTGGCTGCGACCTCGCGCGACCGGTTGTCGGCCGTCATGCGGATGACGATGTTCGCGCTGGTGAGGATGCCGGTGCTGACCAGACCGAAGACGACCATCGCGACGATGACCTCGACGAGGGTGAAGCCCTCATCTCGCATCGAGCGCCTCACGATTGGTCCTCTCGTCTTGGATGCCTGGGCACGGAGTGAGGTGACGGGCGGTCAGGTCTCCCTGAGCGCCCGTCACCCCTGGGTCGGCGGTGAGGCCGAGCTGGATCAGGCGCAGCCGGTGGCCTTCGTCGTGGACGGGGACGCGGCCTGCGTGACGTAGAAGACGTTGCCGCTGCCGCTCGTCTCCTTCAGGCACCATGCGGTCGCGGAACCGCCGGAGGTGGACGAGTCGTCGATTGGGCCGTTGGTCCAGCCGTACGTGGAGAACGCCGTGGTGTTGGTCGCCGCGGTGGTGGACAGTGCGGTCCAGGAACCGGTCGTGCTGGCGCTGTACGCCGCGTTGATGGCGACCTTCGCGTTGGCGAGGTCGGACTGCGCGGAGCTGTCCTTGGCGCTGTTCTGGACGCCGATGTACACCGGGATGGCGATGGCGGCCAGGATGCCGATGATGATCACGACGACGAGGAGCTCGATCAGCGTGAAGCCGGCCTCGCGGTCGTCGAGCTGCTCACGGCGGGCCTTGAGGGCGGTGGTGATGGACATGACGGGTTGTGTTCCGTTCAGGATGTGGAGTGGTGGACACCGCCTTCCCGAATTCGGAATAGGCGATGAAGCGAATATAAAGTCGCGCGAATAGCGGAAGCAGACCCCTTGCGGGGGTGATCGCAGCATTCGCTGACCCCAGTGAACGGGCCGTGCTCGGATCCTCGTCGTTCGTGGGTGCCGTTCGCACAGCATGGCGCGCGGACTGGAGGCGACACGCGAGCGACCCGCCCCCCGTTCAGGAGGGAGGACGAGGCGTCAGCCCGAGGTCACGTTCCGTGCGGGGTCCGTCAATTGCAGCCGCTCGGCCTCGCCGTCGTGGTCGAGACGGACTGGGTCAGATAGAAGACCGCTCCGCTCGCGCTCGTCTCAGTCAAGCAATATGCCGCGGGGGATCCGCCGGCGGTCGTCGAGTCGTCCAGGACCGCTGCACTCCCCCAGCCGTACCCCTTCATCACGGCCTGATTGCCGGCACCGTCGGTCGAGCTCAGGCTCGGCCAGCCACCGTTGTTCGCCGTGACGTAATCCTGCAGGGCGATCCGCGAGTTCGTCAGGTCGGATTTCACTGAGACGTCCTTGGCGTTGTTCTGCACCGCCATGTACACCGGGATCGCGATCGCCGCGAGGACTCCGATGATGATCACGACGACGAGGAGTTCGATCAGCGTGAAGCCCGATTCGGCGCCATCGAGCTCCGTGCGCGGCCGAGAGCGGGAGTGGACGGTCATGATTCAGGTCTTCTTTCGGGAGGATGCGGTCTCGCGTGAGAGCGCAGATTGCGCCACACGGTCGACAGTAGTGAATTCCGATGAATTCCCCGCACACCCAGGAGGGGGGCGGGTCAGAATGGGAATTCGACCCGCCACTCCTCTCGGATAGAGGGAACTACTTCGCGTGCTGGAGCGCGGACGACAGGCTGAAGATCGGCATGTAGAGGGCGACGACCATGCCGCCGATGACGACGCCGAGGACGGTGATCAACATCGGCTCGATGAGCGAGGTGAGCGCGTCGGCGGTCGCGTCGATCTCGTCGTCGTAGAAGTCCGCGACCCGGGCGAGCATGGTGTCGATGGAGCCGGACTCCTCGCCGACCGACACCATCTGCACGACCATGCCGGGGAACATCTTCTCCTCGGCGAGCGGGCCGGCGAGCGAGCTGCCGGTGCGGACCGCCTCCGCGAGTCGACCTGCGACCTGCTCCAGTGACCAGTTGCCGGAAGACTGCCCGACGATCGTCAGCGCGCGAAGAAGGGGGACACCCGCGGCGGTCATGTTCGCGAGGTTGCGCGCGAACCGCGCGATCGCGACCTTGGCCATGAGCGGTCCGAAGACCGGGATCTTCAGCATCAGCGGATGCGCGATCCTCCGGACGCTGTCCTTGTCCTTGTTCGCTCGCCACCAGACGGTCGTCCCGATCGCGACGACCGCAATCAGGGGCAGCAGCCACGCCATCTGGTTGCTCAAGGTGACGAGGACCTGGGTGGGCAGCGGGAGCTGGCTGCCGAGGCTCGCGAACATCTTCTTGAACACCGGGACGATGAACAGCAGCATGCCGATCACGGCGATCACCGCGATCCCGAGCACGGCCATCGGGTAGGTCATGGCGGACTTGATCGTGGCGCGGAGCTTCGCCTCCTTCTCGTAGGAGTCGGCGATCGACGCGAGCGAGGTGTCGAGGAATCCGCCGGCCTCCCCGGCACGCACCATGCTCACCATGAGCAGCGGGAAGTCCTTGCGCTCGCCCAGGGCGGCCGAGAACGACTTGCCCTGCTCGACGTCCCGGGCGACCTCGCCGAACAGCCGCTTCAGTTTCGGGTGTGCGGTCTGCTGAGCCACGACGGTGAGCGCGCGCAGCAGCGGCACGCCCGCCTGGGTGATCGTCGCCAGCTGCCGGGTTGCGATCGCGAGGGGCTTCAGGCCCACGCTGCCGCCGCCGAAGGAGATCTCCTTCTGCAGGCCGGTGCCGGCGCCTTTCTCCTGCACGGCGACGGGGATCAGGCCCATGCCGGTGAGCTTCGCCACGGCGAGCGCCTCGCTCTGCACGTTGAGCGCGCCCTTGACGACCTTCCCGCTGCGGTGGCGCGCTCGGTAGGTGAAGGTCTTGCCCGCGGTGGTGGTCATCGGAAGCCGCCCATCGCGGAGTACGAGTCGGTGTGCGTGGTCTGGCGCGGCTTGACGTTCCCGGCCATCTGGCGGAACGTGTTGACGTCCTGCGCCTTCGTCTCGGCGGCCTCGATCGAGATCACGCCGTCGTGCACGAGCGTGACGAGGTGCTGGTCCATCGTCTGCATGCCGAGCGCGCTGCCGGTCTGCATCGCCGTGGTGAGCTGGCTCGTCTTGCCGGTGCGGATCAGGTTGCCGATGGCCGGGGTGACCCGCAGGATCTCCACCGCGACGGCCCGGCCCTGGCCGTCCGCCCGCGGCACGAGCGTCTGGCAGACGACGCCCTGCAGCACCATGGACAGCTGCATGCGCACCTGCTGCTGCTGATCGGCGGAGAACACGTCGACGATGCGGTCGATCGACTGCGCCGCGTCGGAGGTGTGCAGCGTCGCGAACACGAGGTGGCCGGTCTCCGCCGCGGTCAGCGCGACGGAGATCGACTCGAGGTCGCGGAGCTCGCCGAGCAGGATGATGTCCGGGTCCTGACGGAGGACGTGCTTCAGCGCGGCGCCGAAGCTGTGCGTGTCGGTGCCGACCTCGCGCTGGTTCACGAGCGCGGTCTTGCTCGTGTGCACGAACTCGATCGGGTCCTCGATCGTCA
Organism: Acidobacteriota bacterium; assembly: GCA_019352055.1. GTDB lineage: Bacteria > Actinomycetota > Actinomycetes > Actinomycetales > Microbacteriaceae > Amnibacterium. Next base: position 1,126 of record JABBOB010000052.1, on the reverse strand, counting down.
TGATGTGGTCGGCGCGGGTCTCGTTCGCGCGATCGATCAGCGCGGCGAGGGTGGTCGACTTGCCCGAACCGGTCGGGCCGGTGACCAGCACGAGGCCGCGGGGCAGGTCGGCGAAACTCGCGAGCGACTCGGGCAGCCCGAGGTCGTCGAACGACTTGATCTCGGTCGGGATGAGCCGGAAGGCCGCACCCCACGACTCGCGCTGCTGGTAGACGTTGACGCGGAACCGCGCCTGGTCGCCGAGCGCGTAGGCGAAGTCGAGCTCGAGCTCGCTCCGGAACCGGTCGAGCTGCGTCGGCGACATCGCCGCGGTCAGGATGTCCTGCACGTCCTGCGCGGTCCAGGTACCGACGTTGCGCACCGGGCGGAGCGCACCGGACACGCGCACCATCGGCGGGGCGCCCGCGGCGACGTGCAGGTCGGACCCCTTCATGCCGATCACCGCGCTCAGCGCGGTGTCCAACCGGGCGAGCCCGGGGACGGGAGCGCGGACCTCGTCAAGCAACGACACGGAGCACCTCTTCGATCGATGTGAGTCCTGCACAGACCTTGTTCCAGCCGTCCATGCGGAGCGAGACCATGCCCTGCTGCATGGCGGTGCGAGCGATCTCGCTGGCGGAGGCGCGCGCCACGGTGAGCCGCTCGATCTCCTCGGTCACCGTCATGACCTCGTGGATGGCGATGCGGCCGAGGTAGCCGGTGTTCGCGCACTGCGAGCAGCCGACGGCGACGAAGACCTCCTCGTCCTCCTCGATGAGCAGACCGATCCTGGCGAGGTAGTCCTCGTCGTAGGTCGTGGGGCGCTTGCACTTGTCGCAGAGGCGCCGGGCGAGGCGCTGCGCGACGACACCGACGAGCGCGGAGCCCACCAGGTAGGGCTCGATGCCCATCTCGACGAGGCGGGTGACGGCGGACGGGGCGTCGTTCGTGTGCAGGGTCGACATGACGAGGTGCCCGGTGAGCGCGGCCTCCACCGCGATCTGCGCGGTCTCGTGGTCGCGGATCTCACCGATCAGCACGATGTCGGGGTCGCTGCGGAGAATGCTGCGCAGCGCCGAGGCGAAGGTCAGACCGGCCTTGCTGTTGATCTGCACCTGGTTGATGCCGGCCATCCGGTACTCGACGG
>JABBOB010000051.1 GCA_019352055.1 Acidobacteriota bacterium | reverse complement strand
CGACATCCCCGAGAACGACATCCGGGTCGACGTCTTCCGTTCCTCCGGTCCCGGCGGGCAGTCCGTCAACACGACCGACTCGGCCGTGCGCATCACCCACCTCCCCACCGGCACGGTCGTCTCGATGCAGAACGAGAAGAGCCAGATCCAGAACCGCGCCGCGGCCAACCTGCTGACCCTCGCGACCATCCCGATCGTGATGACCCGCGGCGCATCCGCCGCCGGGTCGCCGTGGCCGCTGCAGCTCACCGAGCTCGGCACCACGGCGGCCGCGCTCACCCTGCCGACCCCGACGGTCGTGCTCGACGTGGTGCTCACCGGGGCGTTCGTCACCTTCGACCGCTGGGCCACCGCCGCATCCCCGCTCGGCCTCATCCCGCTGCAGGACGGGCTCTACGCGGCGCTCTCGGCGGCGATCTTCGGTGGACTCGTGATCGGGGCCGTGCGCGCCGCCCGGTCGGTCGACCGCGCGGCGGCCGAAGCCGTCGCAGCGGTCCGGTCGGCGCGGGACGAGCGCGTGCGGGCGGACGAGCGCGCCCGCGTGAACGGGCTCGTGCACGACCACGTGCTGACCGCGCTGCTGGTCGCCTCGCGCAGCCCGCTTCCCGACGCCTCCGGAGCCGCGGACGCGGCCGATGCGCTGCAGCGCCTGCGCCGGGTCGCGCTGGCGGCGGAGAGCGACACCGCCGTCACACCGGACGAGCTGCTCGCCCGCCTCCGCGCGCAGCTCACGGCCGTGGCGCCGGATGCCGGCTTCAGCGTCGAGGGCGCACGTGACACGGACATCCCACCGGGGGTCGCGGACGCCCTGGTCGGCGCGATCGGGGAAGCCCTCCGGAACACGCGGCGGCACGCGGGCCCGAGCGCGGGTGTCGAGGTGCACGTCATCCTGGAGCCGGTGTGCGTCGAGGTCGCCGTCGTCGACGACGGGGTGGGTTTCGTCCGGAGCGAGGTCCCCCCGAATCGGCTCGGTATCGCGGCGAGCATCGAGAGCCGCATGCACGGGGTCGGCGGCGCCGCTGCCGTCCGCTCGGCCCTCGGCCGCGGTACTGCGGTCCGGGTGTGGTGGGAGGACCGGTGACCGAGACCTCCCTCTCCCCGCCGCTCGGCACCGCGTTCGCCCGGCTGATGCTCGTCGCGTTCACGGTCGTGCACATCGTGCTGGTCTTCGGTCCTGGACCGACCGAACCGGCCGCCACCGTCGTCGCACTCGCCGCCGCGGTCGGCGCAGCCGCGATCGTCGTGCTCGTCCCCGGGCGGCTGCTCCCGGGTGGCTGGACGATCGCGACCGTCGCCCTCACCGCTGCGAGCATCGCGCTGGTCGTGCCCTGGCTGCCGCGGCACGGCTGGCCGGGCTACGCCTCCTGGCCGCTCGGCAGCGGCACCTTCATCGCGATGGGGCTGACGCTGCGACGTCGGATCGGCTCCGCGTGGATCAGCGAGGGCGTGATGGTGGCCCTGTGCCTGGTCTGGTCCATGATCGGCGGCGACGGGCCGCTCGCCGGGGTCGGCCTCGTCGACTTCCAGCTGGGGGTCCTCCTGATCGGCACGCTCTTCGCCATCGGCCTGCGACGGGCCGAACGCGCGCACGACGACCTCCTCGAGGTGCAGCGACGGGAGGCGCTCGAGCAGGGCTTCATCGAGACCGAGCTGCGCGCCCGACGGGAGGCCGCCCAGCGCGTGCTCGACGAGGTGCAGCCCACGCTCGAGCGCATCGCCGCGGGTGAGGTGTTCGACGCTCGCGAGCGGGGCCGCATCGCCGCGCTCGAGGGTCGGCTGCGGGACGAGATCGCCCTGGGACCCATCCTGTCCGAGACGCTCGACCAGGCGCTCGCCGCCGCGAGGAGCCGCGGGGTGGACGTGGTGGTGCTGACGGAGGAGACGGTGAACGACCTCCCGACGTCCGTGCGGCTCCGGGCGTCGGAGTGGCTGGCGACGCGACTCGACCGCGCGGCCGGGTCGGAGTTCGTCGGCCGCGTGGTCGCGCGCGGCCGGGACCTGCGGGTCAGCGCCACCGCGGACGAACGCACCGAGGACCGGCTGCTCGCGCAGGACGACGCGGAGGCGTAACGGGACCGGGCGCCCGGTTGTGAGCCCCGGGGCGGCTTCTGAGCCCGCGCGCGCGGGCCCGGATGCCGCGGAGGGGCTCAGACCTCGCGGGTGCGACGGGTCAGCGGGTGCGGGGGTCGAGGTGGAGCGGCCGGCAGACGCTCACGATCGCCGTGACCTGCTCGATCGCCCAGCTCCGCACGACAGCGATCGGCTTCGACACGGTGTGCTCCTTCGTGGGGGGACGGTCCCCCCATCCTGACGAGCACCCCCGTTCGGGGGTCGGAGCGACACGCCGCGGCGCGAGTCAGCGCTGCGGCGGCGCCGGTGGGCGGCAGACGAGCAGGGCGCCGGTGCCGGAGACGGCGACGTCGCCCGCGCAGGCGGGGACGACGACGGTGGAGCCGCGGCGCAACGAGATGCCGCCGAGCTCGACCTCCCCGCGCTCGACGAGCACGACCGCGTAGCCGGCCGGGAGCGTCACGCGACCGTCGACCGGCACCCGCTCGACGGTGAAGAACGGGTCCGCCGAACGGGCGAGCACCCTGCCGGACACGGTGGCCCGGGTGATGAGGGCATCCAGCGCCTCCGGGTCCAGCTCCGCCCGGGCCACCGCCTGGAGCGCGGTGTCGAAGCCGAGCCCGAGGTGGCCGTCCGCCGGTCCGTCGAGCGCGAAGCCGCGCCACTCGAGCAGGATCGAGAGGTCCTCCGGCTCCTGCACCTCGAGCAGCAGCACGCCTTCGCCGATCGCGTGCAGCTGGCCTGCTGGCACGAAGACCGCGTCACCCGCCTCGACCTCGACGGGGTGCAGCAGATCGAGCAGCTCCGCGGTCGCCTGGCCGTCGACGAGCGCACGGAGCTCGGCCACCCCCACATCGCGGCGGAGACCGAGGTGCACGGTACCGCCGCGGAGGATCACCCAGGCCTCCGCCTTGCCGTGCGCGTGCCCCAGGTGCGACCGCGCGAAGGCGCCGTCCGGGTGCGCGTGGACGGGGAGGCGCTGACCGGCGTCGAGCAGCTTGGTCAGCAGCTTCGTGTCCGCGCCGAAGGCTCCGACGTGCGCCTCGCCGAGCCAGCCGACCGGGTCACCCTCCACCGCGACCCGGAGCGACGTGCCGTCCGGCAGCACGGTCTCCCCCACTCCCGGCTGAGCGAAGACGTGCGTGGTGCTCGCGACCCAGTCCTCGGGCTCATGGTCCTTCGCCGGCGCATCGCCGCGGAGGTCCGTGATGCGCCGGCCGCCCCGGTAGAAGCGATCCGCAGGGCGGTTGGACGGCAGCACGATCGGGGCGTCGGGCACGACTCTCCTTCGGGTCGGGGCTTCGGGGGTCTCCGTGGCGAAGGAGGTTCGACGCCTCCCGCGCAGAAGTCCCTTCACAACGGAATCACAGCGGTGGAGTCGCGTGGGCGGCGAGGCGGAATCGGTCCGGTATCGCATCGCCGCCCGTCGCCGCGTCCGCGATGAGCTCCCCGATGAGCGGTGCGAACTTCGCGCCGTGCCCCGAGCACGGCGAGGCGATCACGATCGGACCGACCCGGTCGATGACGAAGTCCTCGTTCGACGTCCGCGTGTAGAGGCAGGTCGTCTCCGCGTACGGCGTCGCGTCGACGGTCGGCAGGAGCTCGCGGACGTACGCGACGATCCGCTCGCGGGATCCCGGATCCACCACGCCGTCGCGGGCGGAGGCGGTGGTCCGGGTGCCGAGGTCGTGCTCGGCGATCTTGAACCCGACCCCGCCGGCGTCCCTCCCTCCTGGGAGCGAGTAGATGCTCATCGGGTCGCCGGCGATGAAGATCGGCCAGTCCGTCGCGCGCTGCGGCAGCACGGGGAAGGGGAAGTGGAAGACCTGCTGCTGCGTCACCTCCAGGGTCGGGAGGCGCTCGGCGATGCGTCCTGGGAGGGCGGGCGCCAGCTCGGGCAGCCAGCCGCCCGCCGCGACGACCACGACGGAGGCGTGCACGGCGTCGCCGTGCTCCAGGCGCACGACCGCGCCGTCGCCCCTCGCCTCGACCCCGACGACGCGGACGCCGAGCCGGAGGACGGCGCCGTGCAGCTGCGCCTGCTCGACCATCGTGTCGACCGCGACCGTGGCATCGATCACGCCCGCTGCGGCGTGATGCAGCACGGGCGAGTCGAACGCGAGCTGCGGCCATCGCGCGTGCGCCGCTGCGGGATCCAGCAGCTCGGACGCCACCCCGTGCGCGGCGAGCGCGGCCGCGACGACGTCCAGGTCCCGGCCGACGCCGAAGTCGAGGCCACCGGTCACGGTGAGGATCGAGCGGCCGCTCACCGCCTCCAGCTCCTGCCACCCGCGCTGCGCCCGCGCCGCGAGGCCGACGTAGAACGGGTCCGGGTACGCGTGCCGGAAGATGCGGGCGCTGCCGTGCGAGCTGCCGCCCGCGTGCGCGGGGGTCGCCGCCTCCACCAGGACGACCTCGCGCCCGCTCGCGGCGAGCCGCCACGCGGCAGCGGCGCCCGCGAGCCCCGCGCCCACGACGACGATCGGTGCGTCGGGCATGCCTCTCCTCCGGGTCAGCCGACGGCCTTCGTGACCGCGGCCGCCATCTTCGCGGCGATGGTCTTCTCGTCCGCGGCGGTCAGGGCGTTCGGCGAGGAGGCGACCTGCTGGGCGCCGGACAGCCAGTTCGAATCGATCGGATCGATCCAGGTGGCCTTCGCGATCCCCGCAGCGCTCCGAAGGGCGGTGCGGATGGCGGTGAGATCGACTGCGCTGACCCCCTCGGAGATCACGGGGCCGACGACGATCAGCTTGGCGTGAGGCGCCTGCTTGCTCGCCGCCGCGTAGGCGTCCGTCGCCGCCGTCGCGAGCGACAGCGCCGAGATGTTCGAGTCGGCCGCGCCGCCGAAGAACACGACGGCAGCCGCGTTCGACGGCACCTTCGCGGCCGCCTGGACGAACGTCTCGCCCGAGCTGCCCTTCGCGGCGTAGCCCATGCCGTTCGACGCATCGGTGGAGACCGTGCCCGAGAGCGACGAGCCCAGCAGGCCGGTCCACAGCTGCGCGGTCGTCACACCCGGCGCGGCAGCATCCACCGTGCCGTCACCGATCACGGCGACCACCGGGCCGGATGCGACCGGGTCGGGTGTCGCGAGCGGCGGCGGCGTGTAGTTCGCGGCCTCCTGCGCCGCGATCGCCGCGTCCCGCTGCGTCTTCACGATCACCGCCGCGATGAGGCCACCGCAGATGAGCGCGAGTACGACCAGCACCGCGATGCCGATCGCCTCGCGGCCGAAGCGCTCCCGCATCGGCCGCGGACGTCGCGGCGGGCGCCCGGTGCCTCCGGGCTGCGAACCCGGGGGGCGCGGAGCACGCGGTCGCGCCGCCGCGGCGGTCGCAGCGAGCGACGCGGCAGCGACCACCGCCGCAGGCTGCTGCGGGGCGTCGACACCCCCGTCGTCCCCGGTCCCGGTCCCGGTCCCGGTCCCGGTCCCGACATCGTCGACGTCCGCCGCGGGCGGGAGGCCGGTGTCGGCCAGAGCCGCTTCCTCCGCCGGCCCGGGGATCGCGGCATCCTCGACCGGGACGTCGGACTCCTCGGTCGAGTCGAGGGCCGGCGTCCCGACGCGTCCTTCCGACTCGACCGGAGGCGCGTCCGCCGTGGTCTCGAAGAAGTCGACGCCGACCGCCTCGCGCTGGTCCTCGTGGGGGTCGCCGCCCTCCCGCGCACCCTCGGCCACCGCGTCCAGGCCGGACTCGTCCGCGAACTCGGCACCATCCGCGTCCGGCTCCGCGATCGACGCGTCGGATCCGGCGGCCGCAGCCGGGAGAGCGATGGGGGCGGCGGCGCCCTCGTCGCCGGGCCACTCGTCGACCACGTCGGCGTCGGGCCGCTCTCGCTCGAGAGGCACGTCGTCGCCCACCGGGTCGTCGGCAGCTTCCGCTTCGTCGGCCGCCTCGTCGTCGACCGGCGCGTCGCCGAAGTCGACCTGCGGCTCGGCGGGAGCATCCGGCTGCTCCGGCACCTCCAGCTGCTCCGGTTCCGCGTCGTCCGCGTGCTCGGTCGCTGCCTGCGTGGTGGGCTCGCCCTCCGGCTCGGCCGCGGCATCGAGCCCGAAGGTGCCGTCCGCGACCTCGACCGCCGGTTCCGGCGCGGCCTCAGCGGCGGCCTGGATCTGAGCGGCGTCGACGAACGCGTGCGCCTCCGCGTCGTCGTATCCAGCCTCGGCGGCGGCGCGCTCGATGCGATCGGGGTCTGCGCCGTGCTCCGCGTGGCCGTCGTCCTCGAGCTGTCCAGCCTCGCTGGGCACCGCCTCACTGAGCACGGCGTCGCTCGAGAGTGCCACGTCGGTCTCGGCGTCGTCGGGCTCCTGACCCTCGGACGGCGCATCGTCCTGCTGAGCGTGGACCGGCTCGTCCGGCTCGTCCGGTTCGTCGGATGGTCCGGCTGACTCGCCCACCGGTGCCCCGAAGTCGACCGCAGGCGCCTCCGCCCGCGCGATCTCGCCCTCCTCGGTGTTGGCATCGGGGTCGAGGGCGCCCTCGTCACCGGATCCCGGCTCCGCGCCCTCGCCGGCGATGTCATCCCCGCTCTCGACGGCGAAATCGTCGACCACGTCGGCAGGCGCCCCCGCGCCGCCGGACCGCACGTCGGCGTCGCCCTCCGGCTGCTCCGCGTCCGGCCCGGAATCCTCGTCGGCCACCTGCACCGCCTCGTCCTCCGCCATCGCGGTCCGGTCGTGCTGGTCGTCGTCCTGCGATCGCTCGGCGTCCGCGGGTCGTGCATCGTCCACGCGGTCCTCCCCCAGGCCGTCGGCGTCTCCAGTCTGGGCCATGACGTCGTCGGGACGGAAGGACGGGTCGTCGCGCGCCTGCTCGGTCGGAGACGGCGCCTCGGTCAGCTCCGAGGAGGGGCCCGACCCGTCGACCGTCGGGCCGGAGGCGAGCATCGCGCGCAGCGGCGTGGGCTGGACGTCGTCGCCGGACAGGACGCCACCCTCGTCCTCCTCGGGCGAGCCCTCGCCGAGGAACGCTCGGTGCCGGCTGGGAGCACCGGGGCGCAGGGCGTCCTTGACGCCGCGACCGAGCCCGCGGATGACGATCGGCCCGGTCAGCAGCAGGTTGGCGGCCTGCTCGTCGGCACCGGCCTTGTCGTGCTTCCCGCTCACGCTCCGTTGCTCCGATCGGTCGCGCCGGGTCAGCGCAGGTCAGCTCTCGTTCGCACGGCGTGGGTCGCCGTATCGATCCACAGGCTCCTCCGCCCCGTCGCGTTCACCGTGGGCGTCCAGGATACGCAGTCGGGGGTGCCCGTTCCCGGCCGATCGACCAGCCCGCAGCACGCCGACATGTTCCGCTGCTCCGAGGGACTTAGCCTGGCCCGCGTGAACGCCGCTGCGCGCGTCGGTGCCCCGGCTCGGGCCGGCGCGCCGTCGACGTCTCCGCACTTCGCTCCCGGGGTGCCGGTCCTGCTCCTGCGACCGCGCGAGCTCCGCGGCACCCCCGGCGTCGTCCGCCGTCGCATGACCCGGGGCTGGGAGGTCGAGGTCCGCTCACCCGACGGGGTCCCGCTCCACCTCACGCTGCCCGAGCGGGCGCTGCGGCTGCGGACCTGACCCGCGTCACTCGACGGGCGGGTCCTCCCTGAGCGGCGCGAGCCCGAAGACCCGTGCGACGCCGATCACCACGGCGGTGCCGATCAGGAGGATCAGCGGCAACCACTCGGACGGGCTGACGAAGATGCCGCCCGGGATCGCGAGCGCGAACACGAAGAACGCGAGCGTGGTGATCACGAGCGCTGCGCCGAGGGGGCGGGTCTGCCGCACCGTGAGCTCGCGTCGGGAGAAGTCCTTGAACTTGTCGCGGAACGCGAGCCAGACGAACGCCGCGTTCGCGACGACCGCGATCACGAACAGCACCCACACCGCCGCGACCTTCTGACCGGTGGTGCCGGCCGACTGCACGAGGTTCACGCAGGCGACGCCGGCGAGGTAGATCGTCAGCGCCTCGCTCGGGACGTACGACACGAGGCTCGCGAGCCCCGCCCGCTCCCCCGCCCCGATCACGGCGCCCGGCTCGATCTGCGGGATCAGCGGACCACCGGTCTGCTCGGATGGCGCGGGCGCGCTGTCCGAGGGCGCGACGGCCAGCACGGGCACGCCGAGCGCCTTGCCCGTGGTGATCGCCGCGATGCGGCCGGCGGAGCGCGCGCTCACCGCGAACCGCCGGAAGGGGTCGTGAGCATGCGGGTCCTCGATCCGTGGGTCGGACGCCTCCGCGGGTGAGGGAGGCGGGTGCCGGCGCGCCCTGAACCGAAGGGTGGGGATCGCCTGCGACCACCCGCCATTCAATCGGGAGTCCCTTGTGCGCCGGGTGGGAACTCGCTCCATCCGCGGGGCCGCGGTCTCAGGCCAGCGAGACCATGCCGCACTCGGTGCAGGCCCAGTAGGGCTCCCCGCTCGCGGACTCCTCCGGCTCCATCCGCATGAGGCAGTCGGGGCAGTTCGGGGTGTCGAGGAATCGGTCGTCCGCAGCGATCGGGGCACTCGGGACGATCGAGCCGCCTCGACCCTCGCCCTCACCGTCTCGCACGGTGCAATGGTGGTGCACGGCACCGACGTCGGACGGGCCCCGTTCAGGTCCGGTGCAGGTTGGCCACGGGTCCACCGAGCGCGGGAAATCTTCCCCCGATCAGGGATCTGTCCTCTTCGGCCCCGCGAGGCCACCATGGGCCGGTGGACACCGGTCGCCTGCGTCGCCTGACCGCTGCCGCAGCGGTGCTCGCGCTCGCGGGGGTCTCCGCCGCTCCCGCGGCCCTCGCGCCGTCCCACGCGGCACCTGCGTCCGCCGCGGTCGTCTCCCGGGGCGCCACCGCGGACCGCCGGTTCGAGCTGACCTCCACGATCGATCCGACGCAGCCCATGCACTGGCTCGCCTGCCGACCGATCGACTACCGGATCGATCCGACGGACATGCCCGGAGGCGCGATCGCGACCGTGCAGCACGCGATGGGCGTCATCGCCGCGCAGACCGGCGCGCGCTTCCGGTACGCCGGACGCACCGCGCGCACCTTCGACTCGACGACGCACCCGTCGACCCCGACCATCTTCATCGGCTTCACCGACCGGACGCACGACGCGGGGCAGACGTTCGGAGGACCCGGCGGCGAGATCGGCGTAGGCGGGCCGGCAGCGTCCTGGTACTCGGCCGGCGGCCGCACCGTCGAGGGGATCACCTTCGGCCGCGTCCTGCTGTCCTCGCGGTTCAAGGGCCCGCGGGCCGGCGCCGGCGTCAGCTGGCAGGCGCTGATCCTGCACGAGGTCGGCCACGCCCTGGATCTCGCGCACCGGGGCGGGGTGACGTCGATCATGCATCCCGAGCTGACCGCGTCGACGCCCGGCCGGTACACCGCGGCCGAGGTGCACGCCCTGCGGCAGGTGCTGCAGACCTCCGGCTGCGACTACGGCGCCTGGTCGCGCCTCTGAGTCGATCGTCTCGCCGGACAGCGCCGGAGGCGCGTGATCGGGCCAGCGCCAGCGCGCAGGGGCCCGCGACCGCTCCGTGATCCGACGCTGCCCGGGTGAACCGGGGCACGGGTCGCCGTGGGCTGTTCCGGAACTGGGACGATTCGGCGAGTCCACCGCTTCGTCTGCTCGACGCCCGACCACGGAGCCCGCCGAATGCCCCACGATCCATCGCCGCTGGTCGGACGCGTTGCGGTGATGGCGGAGCTGACGCGCAGCGTCCGCTCCGGCCGCGGGGTCGTGCTCACGGGTGCACCCGGATCGGGCGGCAGCCGCGTGCTGACCGACGCCTACGCCGCCTCCCGGCGATCCGGGCTCCGGGTCGCGCGCGTGGAGCCGGGCTGGAAGGCCGCGCTCGAGCCGTTCCTCACCCTGCTGGACCCTGCCGACCGGGTGCCGCCGACCGAGCAGGAGGCGGTGCGAGCCGCGATCCTCGCGGCCGGGCTGCACGCCGTGTACATCGACGACGCGCACCTGCTCGACGAGGGCGCGGGCGCGCTGGTCTACGACCTCGCCCGCTCGGGCACCGCGGTGATCGCGAACGCGACCGGTCCCGGCGGCATGCCCGCGGCGCTCCGGCGGCTCGTGGAGGAGGAGCGGGCGACCATCGCCCCGCTCCGGCCGCTGGGCCACGACGAGGTCGTCGAGCTCGCCGGCCACCTGCTCGGCGACCCGGTCGACGCGGAGCTCGGCCTCGCGCTCGTCACGGCCTCGCAGGGGCGCCCCGGGCGGCTGGGCGAGGTGGTCGACGACGGCGTCGGCACGGGAGCCATCGTGCTCGCCGACGGGCTGTGGCGGCTCGTCACCCCGCTGCCCGCCGCGCGATCCCTGCGCGCCGCCGTGCTCGAGGGGTTCTCCGCCCTGCCTGCCGAGCAGCGCGGCTGGGTCGCCGCGATCGCGCAGGCGCGCGAGCTCGCGGACGACCTCGCGCGCCGGATCGCCGCACCCCACTCCATCCTCGCAGCGGCCGAGGGCGGATGGACCGAGCGCGTCGCCGATCGCGGCGCGTCCCGGATCGTCTCCTCCCCGGTCGCGACCGCGGTGCTCGGCTCGCTCGACGTCCGCGCCCGGCTCGCGGTCCTGCATCGCCTCGTCGACGCGGCCACGGCCGTCGACCGGCCCCTCTCCGACGCGGAGCGGGTCGCGGTCCTGCACTGGCGGCTCGAGCTCGGGCAGCAGACGGACGCCCAGGAAGCCCTGTCGCTCGCGCAGCGGATCGATCTGGATGCGGACCTGCGCGAGCGGCTCCTGCGCGCGGCGATCGATGGAGGGGCACCGGCGGACGCGCTGCTCGCGGAGCACCTGCGTCGCACGCGCCGCCCGGCGGAGGCGCAGGCCCTGATCCGCACCGCGCTGCCGTCCGCGGCGGACGAGCGCGAACGGGTCGCCCTGATCCGGGTGCAGACGATGACGACCGGTGTCGTCGAGCGGCGGTCCGCCGACGCCCTCGCCGCGCTCGAGCGCCACCTGGCGATCCACGGCTCGCACCCCGACCTGCTGGCTGTGCGCGCGGGGATGCTCCTGCTCGAGGCGCGTCCGGCGGAGACCGTGCGCGGCGCGGAGGCGGTGCTCGCCACCGACGGCCGCAGCGCGTTCGCGACCGCGTTCGCCCTGCTCCAGACCGCCTTCGCGCGCCGCGAGCTCGGTCAGCTGGACCTGGCCCTCGAGGCGGCGGCGCGGTTCGCGGCGCTCGACGAGCTCGACCAGGTGCTCCCGGACGGCCGCGCGCTCGGCGACTGGCTGCCCTCCGAGCTCGCGGTGGCCGTGGGCGCGGAGACGATCGCCGCCGAGGCGGCCATGTCCGCCGCGCGGGACGGGGTGCCTGCCGAGCTCCGTGGGAGTCGGCGTCCCCCGCTCTCCTACACGCTCGCCTGCGCCCGCCTCCTGCTCGGCGACCCGGGCGCGGCCGCACGCCTGCTCCGCGAGGCCGACGCGGGGGCCGGCGGCTGGCGGGAGGGGTGGCAGCCGCGCATCCTCGCCGAGCTGACGATCGCGCTCGCGCTCGGCGGTGCCGTCGGCGAGGCGGCCGGCGTCCACGCCCGGCTCCGGCGCGTCGAGTGCCCGCCGATCCAGCAGACCCGGGTGGAGCTGGCGACCGCGCAGCTGGCGCAGGTGCGCGGCCAGACGCGGTCCGCGCGATCGGTCGCCGCGGCCGCGGCCGACCGGGCGCGGCGCGACGGGCTCGTGCTCGACGCCTTCGACGCGACCTTCGCCGGCGTGCGGTACGGCGATCCCGATGCGCCGGCCGCGCTGCTCGAGCTCGGTGACGCACCGATGGGAGCGGGCCGGGCAGCGCAGCGCGCCTACGCGGCCGCGCTCGTGACCGGCGAGGGCGACGCGGTGGATCGAGCGGGGATCGGGCTCTGGGACGCGGGCCTGCGCCTCTTCGCGATCGAGGCGGCGGCGCGGGCCGCTGCGCTGGGTTCGCCCGATGCGCCGACGCGGCTCGTCGGGTGGAACGCCCGGACTCCCTCCCTCCGACTGCCCGGCCCGGTCGAGGGCCGGGGCGGCGGACTGACCCCCCGGGAACGCGAGGTCGCGCTGCTCGCCGCCGCGGGCGCGTCCGACCGCGCGATCGCCGCGGAGCTCGGCATCACGCTCCGCACCGCGCAGACGCACCTGGGCCGCTCCCTCGCGAAGCTCGGCATCCACAGCCGTACCGAGCTCCGCGGGCTGGTCGTGGAGCCGTGACGACGGCGTCCCCATGACCCTCGGCATCCCGGAGTTCGTCGGCCGCACGTCGACCCTGGACTCGGTCGTCCATCGCGCGGCACGCGGCGGCAGCGTCATGCTCGTCGGTCCGGTCGGCATCGGCAGGAGCCGGTTGCTCGGCGAGGTCGCGACGCGGCTCGAGACCGCCGGCACCCGGGTCATCCGGTTGACGGCGACCGCCTCCGCGGCGTCCGTGCCGTTCGGGATCCTCCTCGGGCTGCTCGACCGGCCCACGATCGTGCGGATCGGCGCCGAGGACGCGCTCGGACGAGCGGCCATCGTGCGGGCCGGCGTCCTCGCGCTCGAGCCGGGCGCGGTGCTCGTCGACGAGGCGTCCCTCCTCGACCCCGCATCGGCCGCGTTCCTGCTGGAGCTCGCTCGGAGCGACGCCTCGGTCGTCGCGACCGTGACGGCGGGCCGTCGCGTGCCCGACGCGATCCGCGCTCTCGTCGACGAGGGGCTCGCCACCACGATCCGGCTCGGGCCGCTCGATACGACGGGATGCGCGGCCCTCGCCGCATCCGTCCTCGGCGGACCGGTCGAGTCCGCGCTCGCGGCCGCGCTCGTCGAGGTCGCGGAGGGGTCGCCCACCGGGGTGCAGGAGGTGCTCCGCGCCGCGCTGGCCGCCGGCAGCGTGCAGCTGACGGACCGGCTCTGGCGGCTCCGCGGCGAGCTGCCCGCTCCCGTCGCCGCCCGCCGGAGGGCTGCCGCCGAGTTCCTCGCCGCCTCCCCCGAGGTGCAGGAGTGGCTGTGCGCCGTCGCCGTGGCGGACGAGATCGCCGACGACCTGGCCGAGCACCTCTGCGCCGACCGGGTCGCCGACGAGGTCGAGCGCGCGGGCTGGACGAGCCACGACGACCGGTTCCGGGTCACCCGGATGCGGCGAGTCGCCCAGTCCGAAGCGGTGCTGGAGACCGCCGGCGCGCGGCAGCGGCGCTCGACGCTGCGACGGCTGCTCGCCGCGACCGCGGAGGTGCCCCGCCCGCTCAGCGACCGCGAGCGGATCGCGCGGGGCGCGTGGCGGCTCGAGCTCGGCGACGATCTGCCCGCCGAGGACGCGCTCCGCCTCGGCGCCCTGACGTCGCTGAGCGACCCGGACCTCGCCGAGCGGTTCCTGCGGCACGCCGTCGCGGTGGACGGCGGGACGGCGGCCGACGTCGCGCTCGCGGAGCATCTGAAACGCACCGACCGGCTCGACGAGGCGCAGCAGCTGCTCGGTACCGCCGCGTTCTACGGGGACGAGCGCGCCGCCGGCGAGGTCGCGAAGGCCCTCGCGCTCGCGGCCGGCTTCGGCGCACGCCGCTCGGGTCAGGCGCTCCCGATGCTCGATGCGCACCTCCTGCAGCACGGGGAGCAGCCCGACCTGCTCGCCGTCCGCAGCGGGCTCCTCCGCTCGGAGCTGCGGTATCGGGAGGCCCTCCCGGCAGCCGAGCAGCTCCGGCGCGGTGCGCTCGGCTTCGCCGCGGTGTTCGCGGGCATCAACGAGGCGCTGCTCCGCACCGAGCTCGGCGAGCCGTGGGCCGCGCTGCAGGTCGTCCACACCGAGCTCGGCGAGCCGCGGGCCGCGCTGCAGGTCGTCGAGGTGCTGCGACGGCCCGCGCTGCGGGCCGTCGACCGCCTCCCGGAGGGGCCGGCGCTCCTCGACTGGCTGTCCGCGTGGGCACCCGCCGTCGGGAGCCTGGACCTGCGGACCGCCGAGGCGATCGCCGGGCGGAGCTACGACCGCACCGTGGAGACCGGCCTGCATGCGCTGCGGGCACCGTTCGCGCACCTGCTCGGCAGGACCCGCGCGCTGGAGGGCGACGTCGAGACGGCGGCGCACCTCCTCCACGAGGCCGTGGGCCTCCCCGGCGTCTGGCGGGACAGCTGGCTGCCGGTGATCCTGGCCGATCTGGCCGTCGCGCTCACCCGGTCCGACGATCTCGCCGGTGCCGCCCGGGCGATCGCCCGGGCGGACGGCGGTCCGGTGCCGCCGGCACAGCACGGGCCGCTCCGGCTGGCCGAGGCCGAGCTGCTGGCCGCGCGCGGGGATCCCGACGGCGCCGTCGCGCTCGCCCGCGACGTGGCCGCCCGGGCGCACGATGCGGGCGCGGTCGTCGAGGAGTGGGACGCGCGGTTCGCAGGCGTGCGCTTCGGCGATGCCGATGCGGCGCAGGCGCTCGCCGGGCTCGCGCCGCTGCCCGGCGAGGCCCGTGAGGCACAGCACGACCACGCCCGAGCCCTCGTGGCAGGCGACCTCGGCGCACTGGACGGGGTCGCGCGCCGCTACTGGTCGGCCGGTCTGCGCTGGTTCGCGATCGAGACCGTGCTGCGCACCGTCGGTCTGCGCACGGACCAGGGGCTGCCGACGGCCGCGACGGCGGAGCGCCTGGCGGGGTGGCCGGCTGAGGTGCCGGCCGTGCGGGCACGGCACCCCGAGGCGGACGCCTCCGGGGCGCTCACGTCACGGGAGCGGGAGGTGGTCGCCCTCGCGGCGAGAGGGTTGCCGGATCGCGGCGTGGCGGAGGAGCTGGGGATCTCGGTGCGGACGGCGCAGACGCACCTGTCGCGCGCGTTCACGAAGCTGGGCGTGCACCGTCGATCGGAGCTGGTGGGCCTGCTCGACGACGTGTCCTGAGCCTCCGGGTCAGGAGGCGCGGGCCTGCGGGCGGTGGGCGACGACGGCCTGGCGGTACGCGACCCGCCTGCCGTGGTCGCGGTCCGCGAGCTTGACCGCACGGCCGATCACCAGCGCGAGCAGCACGGAGACGAGCAGCCAGGCACCGATGATGCCGAGCACGATCGTGAGCACGCGGGACCTCCCCCAAGGTGGCCTCCAGCATCTCGAACGCACGTTCCCGGCGGCATCCCCACTCCAGGGGTGCCGCCGGTCGCTCGTCAGCCGGCGAGGAAGTCGAGGGAGCGGGCCACCTCCGGAAGGCGGTCCGTCGGCGGGATGTTGAGGTGGCCGTGCAGCATGCCCTCGGCGACCGTCAGCTCGGCGGGCACCCCGCGCGATGCGAGCTGCTGCGCGAACAGCTCCCCCGAGCTGCGGAGGTCGTCGAACTCCGAGACCACGATCCGGGTCGGCGGGTACCCGGTCAGGTCCGCGAGCCCCGGCGTCTCGGCCGACGGGATGTCGGTGAACCGCCCGAGGTAGGTCTGGAAGATCGCCAGCACCACCTGCGGGGAGAAGCGGAGCACCGGCGGCAGCGTCCGCAGCTCGTCCCCCACCACGTCGTCCACCGCCGGGTTCGGGAAGTGCAGCGCGGGATACGCCAGCAGCACCCGGGCCGGCCGGCTCCCCGCCTCCGTGCGGAGCACCGCGGCGGAGGCGAGGAAGGCCCCCGCGCTGGCGCCGCCGATGGCCGCGCGCGACGGGTCGATGCCCAGGTCGGCCGCGGAGGCGAGCAGCCAGCTCCAGGCCGCCACCACGTCGTCGACCGGGATCGGGTGCTGCACGGTCTCGCTCGCGAGCCGGTAGTCGACGCTGACCACGACGCCGCGGAGACGCTGCGCGAGCTCGAGGGAGGCGATGTGCGCCTCCGGCATGTCCAGGTCGCCGCTCGTGAAGCCGCCACCGTGCGCCCAGAGCAGCGAACGGGCACCCGCTCCTCCGAGCTCCACGTCCTGGGCGCGGTAGATCCGGACGGCGATCGGGCCGTGCGGGCCGTCGATCGAGGCGTCCTCGACCGACACGGCAGGAGGCGCGTAGTCGCCGTAGGGCGCGCCGAATCCGAGCGCCGTCTCGGGCAGCTGCTCGGCCGGCGTCCCCGGCGCGATGCTCGCGATGAGCGGGAAGCGGGCGGCGATCAGCGGGTGGACGGGCACCCGACCATCCTCGCCGCTCGCGCCCGCCCCGGCGATCCGGCTGGGAGGATGGGTCGATGCGCCGATGGATCGCCACGGCCGTCACGGGGCTCGCCGCCGTCCTCGTCCTGAGCGGCTGCACCGCACCTGCCCCCGCGCGCCCGTCCCCCGCCACGACCGCCTCCCCCTCCGCGACGCCGTCGCTCACGGGGCCGTCCACGACCGTCGCGGTGCTGGGCGACTCGCTGTCCCGCGGCTACAACGCGTGCGACCACTTCGGCGACTGCCCCGCGGTCTCCTGGGCCGGCGGCACGGATCCGCGGGTCGACAGCCTCGCCTCCCGGCTCTCGGCCCGCTTCGACGGGCCGGTGACGGTGCGGAACGTCGCGAAGTCGGGTGCGACGGTCGCGGACCTCGCGGCCCAGGTGCCCGCGGCCGCCGCCGCGAACCCCGATCTGGTCACGGTGCTGATCGGCGCGAACGACGTGTGCCGCGCCTCCCTCGCCGACATGACGTCGACGGAGACGTTCGCCTCGACCGTCGGCGGGGACCTGCAGCAGCTCGCCGCGCTCGCGCCGGGCGCGACGATCCTCGTGGCCTCGATCCCGGACGTCACCGCGATCCTGCCGGCGGCCGCGGGCGACCCGACTGCGCGCTTCCTCTGGAGCCACGGGGGGTGCGCCACCGTGCTGGCCGATCCGCAGAGCCGCTCGACGGCGGCGGAGGTGCGCCGCGCGGCCGTCGCCGACCGCATCCGCGAGTACGACGCGGCGCTCGCGGGCGCCTGCGGCGCCCTGCCGCGGTGCGTGTACGACGGCGGCGCGCTGCACGGCTACACGCCGACCATGCAGCAGCTCTCCGCGCTCGACCGCTTCCACCCCTCCGTCGCCGGGCTGAAGGAGCTCGCCGCGACGGAGTGGTCGGTGCTCACCCGGTCTCCGAGAGCGGGCGCGCTGCTGAACCGGTGAGTCAGGAGGCCGGGGTTCGACCGGTCAGCGCCACGATCGCCGCCCCGACGCGGTCGGCGGTCGCCCGGACCAGATCGGCGGCGGCCGCGTGCTCGGCGAGGGAGAGGCCGTGGCCGTCGAGGATCGTCATCGGGTCCTCGGGCTCGGTCGGCCTGCTCCACCAGTGCTTCTTGACGGGCTCGGCGGGGACCAGCGGCGCGAGCCCACGCACCGAGTGCAGCGCCTTCGCGAGCGACGGCAGGTCCACGGGCGGTTCGCCGTCGCGCTCGGCGAGGACGCCCAGCAGCGCCTCCACCTCGCGCAGGGTGAACACCTTCGACTGCGACCCGGGCGCGGCCTGCACCGCGGCGGACCGCTGCGCGCGCTCCATCGTGATCACCAGGTCGGCGTCGCGGACGAGGTCGCCGGTGAGCTGCCGCGCGCGGTGATCGGTCGCGTACGCCGCGTCACCGGGGTCGAGGTCCTCCGCGGACACCGCGCACATCGGTTCGCCCTCGAGCGCGCGCGTCCCGGCACTCGACACGTGCACGTCCCCGAGCGGCGACCCGGCGAGCGCGTGCTCCAGCGTGCGCTGCGCGAGCGGGGAGCGGCACACGTTCGCCGTGCACACGACGAGCA
>JABBOB010000008.1 GCA_019352055.1 Acidobacteriota bacterium | reverse complement strand
GCATCCTCGAGGAGATCGGCGAGGAGAAGTGGGAGGAGGGCGAGGCGCGCGAGCGGATGCTCGCCCAGCGAACGGCTGCTCTCCGCCGCAAGTGACCACGTCGCTCACGCTTCTGGACGCGGAAACGGCGCTCCGGAATCCGGAAGCGTGAGCGACGAGCGATCGGTCAGGCCCCGGTGAGGGCCCGCTCGGTGATCGCCGCGTACGCGGAGGAGAGATCCCGTCCGGTCGACAGCAGTGCCTGGGGCAGCAGGCTCGTCTCGGTCAGTCCCGGCATCACGTTCGACTCGAGGAACCAGGGTCGGCCGTCCGCATCGACGATGAGGTCTGCGCGCGACAGGTGGCGGAGCCCCATGGCGCGGTGCGCGAGCAGAGCGAGCTCCCCCGCAGCCTCGGCGACGGCGCCATCGATCCTGGCCGGTGTGTAGAACCGGGTCTCGCCCGCGGTGTAGCGCTCCTCGAACCCGTAGAACCCGCTGCGCGGCACGATCTCCACGGCGGGCAGCGCCTCGGGGCCGCCGTCCGCGTCGAGGACGCCGACGGCGATCTCGGTGCCGACGACCCGCTGCTCGATGAGCGCCTCGTCGGCGTAGGTGAAGGCGTCCATGAGCGCGCGCGGCAGCTGGTCCGCGGCATCCACGACCGTCACGCCCTGCGCCGACCCGCCTCGCGCCGGCTTGACGACCAGTCCCTCGGGCATCGACCCGAGGATCGTGTCGATCGCGCTGCGGGCGCCGATCTCCCGGAAGACCTCGCGGGTGAGCGTGACGGAGGCGGGGGTGTCGCCGCCCGCGGTGCCGACCACGCGCTTCGCGGTCGGCTTGTCCCAAGCGAGGCGTGCCGACTGGCCCCTGCTGCCGATGTAGGTGAGGCCAGAGACGTCCAGCAGGGCGCGGAGCGAACCGTCCTCACCGCTCGCGCCGTGCAGCGCGGGCCAGACCACGTCGGGCCGCTGCCGCAGCAGCGCCGGCAGCAGCCTGGCATCCGGCTCCGCCGTCGTGACGTGCCAGCCGAGCCGGGACAGCGCGTCCACCACCCGTCGCCCGGATCGGAGGGAGACGTCCCGCTCGTGCGAGATGCCGCCCGAGAGCACCACGACAGAGGTCGTTGCAGCCATGTCTTCTCCTCCTGAGGTCACCGCAGGTCGGGGGGCGGTGCACCGACCGACCTGTCGTCGCGGCGCGGGGCGAGCGATCCGGTGCCGGCGAAGGCCCGCACGAGTTCGAGCTCGCCGGTCACCACGGTGGCCAGGCGCTGGATGCCGACCTCGATGTCCGCCGGGGTGGGGTAGCAGAACGACAACCGCATCTCGCGGCCGCCGGACCCATCGGCGTAGAAGCCGGTGCCGGGGGTGTACGCCACGAGCTCGCGTACCGCGCGCGGCAGCATCTGCTTCGAGTGCAGCTCCTCCGGCAGCCCGACCCACACGTAGAAGCCGCCGTTCGGCACGTTCCAGGTGAGATCGGGCAGGTACCGCTGCAGGGCGGCGAGCATCGCGTCCCGTCGCTCGCGGTAGACGTCCCGGAACCGGCCGATCTGCGCCCGCCAGTCCACCGTCTCGAGGTACTCGCTGATCAGATGATGATTGAAGCTGGAGGGGGACAGGATCGCGGACTCCGCGGCCAGCACCAGCTTCTCCCGGATCGCGTGGGGCGCCACGGCCCAGCCCACGCGGAAGCCCGGTGCGAACGTCTTCGAGAACGAGCCGAGGTAGACGACCCCCTCCGGGTCGAGCGTGTGCAGCGGAGCGGGGGCCGGCCGGTCGAACCAGAGCAGACCGTAGGGGTTGTCCTCGACGATGAGGACCCCGAGCCGACGGCAGATCGCCACGACCTGCGGGCGCCGCTCGGCCGACATCGTGATGCCCGCCGGGTTGTGGAAGGTGGGGATCGTGTACAGGAACTTCACGGTCCGGCCGAGTGCGCGCTGTTCGAGGATCGCCGCCTCGAGCACCTCGGGGACGAGGCCGTCGGCGTCCATGGGCAGGTGCACGACGCGCGCCTGGTACGACTTGAAGACGCCGAGGGCGCCGACGTAGCTCGGCCCCTCGGCGAGGATCACGTCACCCGGGTCGATGAAGAGCTTCGTGACGAGGTCGATCGCCTGCTGCGAACCGGTGGTCGTGACGACGTCGTCGGGCGACGCGGAGATCCCCTCCTCCGCCATGACCTCGACGATGTGCTCGCGGAGGCGGGGCAGCCCCTGGCCGGACCCGTACTGGAGGGCCTGCGGCGCGCTCGTGAGCAGCATCCGGTCGATCGCACCCGCGACGAGCTCGCGCGGGATCGCCGCCACGTACGGCATGCCACCCGCGAGCGAGACGACCTCGGGGCGCGAGGCGACGGCGAAGAGCGCGCGCACCTCGCTGGCGGCCAGGCCGGAAGCTCGCTCGGCGTACGTGGCGTGCCACGGGTCGAGATCGGTGCCGGTGGCCTTGCGCAGGTCGCTCACTTCAGTCCTCGGTCGAGGTGGCGCTCCAGCAGGACGAATGCACAGGGGCAGGAAGGATCCAAGACACGATTCGTCCTGCTGAAGGCGATTCGTCCTGCCGGGGTGCTGGCCCCCGCCCGTGGATCCGTCCTGCCGCGGCTGCGGCGGAACGGCCGATGTGGGTGGGGGCTGTCAGGCGAGGACGGAGGCGAGATCGGCCTCGATGGCGGGCTTCGGCTTGGCGCCGATGACCGTCTTCACGACCTCGCCGTTCGAGTAGAGCTTCATCGCGGGGATGGACGTGATCTGGTACTTCAGGGCCGTCTCCGGGTTCTCGTCGACGTTGAGCTTGACGATCGAGATCTTGTCCGCGTGCTCCTCCGCGATCTCCGCGAGCACGGGGCCGACCCGCCGGCAGGGGCCGCACCACGCCGCCCAGAAGTCCACCAGCACAGGCTTGTCCGACTTGAGGACTTCCTGCTCGAAAGTCGCATCGGTCACTTCGCGCATGGCGCTCATCACTCCTAGTTGACGATGAGAAGAGGAACGGAGGGGAACTCTACGCCCGGCCGACCAGTTCGCCGTCCGGCGTGAAGGTGGCGCCGGCGGCCGGGGACTCCCCCGGTGTGGTGTCACCGCGCGCCTGCGACAGCAGGGCTGCCGGCAGCGCGGCGAGGTAGTGCTCCGCGTCGAGCGCGGCGACCGTCCCGGACGCCGCGGCGGTCACGGCCTGGCGGTACGTCGGGTCGATCACGTCGCCGGCGGCGAAGACGCCGGGGAGCGAGGTACGGGACGACCGGCCCTCCACCTTGATGGTGCCCTCGGGGGTCAGCTCGAGCACGTCCTTGACGAGCTCCGTGCGCGGGTCGTTGCCGATGGCGATGAACACGCCGTCGAGGCCCAGGTGCCGGTCCTCCCCGCCGTTGGTGGAGGCGAGCCGCACGCCGTCCACGAGGCCGTCGCCGACGATCTCGTCGATCCTCGCGTTCCAGGCGAACTCGATCTTCGGGTCGTCGAAGGCGCGGTCCTGCATGATCTTGGACGCGCGCAGCGAGTCGCCGCGGTGCACCACCGTCACCTTCGACGCGAACCTCGTGAGGAAGGTGGCCTCCTCCATGGCGGAGTCGCCGCCGCCGACGACCGCGATCTCCTTGCCGCGGAAGAAGAACCCGTCGCAGGTCGCGCACCAGGAGACGCCGTGGCCGGACAGCCGGTCCTCGCCCTCGACGCCGAGCTTGCGGTACGCGGACCCGCTCGCGACGATCACCGTCAGGGCCTCGTAGACCTTGTGATAGCGGCCCTCGCCGACGTGCACGCGCTTCACGTCGCCGTCGAGCTCGACGGCGGTGACGTCCTCGAGCACGACCTCGGTGCCGAACTTCTTGGCCTGCTGGAGCATGTTCTCCATCAGGTCGGGGCCCATGATCCCCTCCGGGAACCCGGGGAAGTTCTCGACTTCGGTGGTGTTCATCAGCTCGCCGCCGGCCTCGACCGAGCTCGCGATGAGCAGCGGCTCGAGCTGGGCGCGTGCGGCGTAGATCGCGGCGGTGTACCCGGCAGGGCCCGATCCGATGATGATCACCTGACGCACGTCTCGCTCCTCGTTCACAGCCACGGCGGGTGAAACGGTATCCGGAGGGGTGCTATTCCGCCGTGCTCGAGGGGCTCAGCGGGTGAGGCGGGCTCGGACGAACCCCGTCACGACGCGCATCTCGGGAGCGCGGAGGGCTGCCATGACCACGCCGTAGACCACCGTGCAGACGAGTGCCACGATCACGGAGGCGAGCGCGGCACCCACCCGGTTCGAGGTCGCCCAGCTGCCGGCGTAGCCGCCCAGCGCGAGGAGCGTCAGTGCGCCGGCCACGAGAGCGGGGATCCCGGCGATGGCGACGCGTCGGATGGTGCGCGCCAGGCGGGGGCTCATGAGACGTCCGAGGTGTCGGCGGAGCAGGACGACCGCGATGATCAGCTGCACCGTGCTGCCGATGGAGATCACGGCGGCGATGCCGGTGGCGATCCAGGGGTGCGGCAGGAGCGCGCAGAGCAGGATGCCGGGGACGACGACGAGCAGCTGGGCGACGGTGAACCGGAACGGCGTCCTCGTGTCGCCGAGCGCGTAGAAGGCGCGCTGTACGAGGTACAGGGCCGTGAACGGGAGCAGGCCGAGCACGTACGCGACGAGTACCGGTGCCGTCGCGCGCGCCTCCTCGGCGGAGTGGCTGAAGATCGCGGAGACCGACAGCGCCGCCGCCAGCAGCACCGCTGTCGCGAGTCCGATGGCGAAGAGCACGGTGCGCAGCGACGTGCTGAGGTCGGCGCGCACCGCGGCGTTGTCGCCCTCGGCGGCGTGCTCGCTCATCCGGGGGTAGAACGCTGTGGCGAGCGAGACGGTGATGATCGAGTGCGGGAGCATGAACAGCAGCCAGGCGTTCGACAGCGCGAAGTTGGAGGCGATGCCCACCTCGCTGGCGATGTCGGCCACCCGGCTCTGCAGGAAGCCGGAGGCCTGCGTCAGGACGAGCATCGCGAACGTCCAGCCGGCTGCCTGCCCCGTCGCCCTCAGCCCGACTCCGCGCCACCGGAAGTCGAACCGGAAGCGCAGGCCCGCGCGGCGCCACACGAGCGCCAGGGTCAGCGCCTGCACCGCGAGCCCCAGCGTCGCTCCGCCCGCGAGCACCGAGGACTGCAGCGGGGGCAGCGGCGCCGATGCGTTCTTCGACACGGCGCCGAAGAGCACGAGGAACAGGCCGAGCGTCGCGAGCGCGACCACGTTGTTGGCGACCGGGGCCCAGGTGTAGGCACCGAACCGCTTGCGCGCGTTCAGCACCTCCCCCAGCACCGCGTACATGCCCAGGAAGAAGATCTGCGGCATCGACCAGTAGGCGAATGGCACGGCGACGGCGTACGTCGCGGTGTTGCTCGCGGTGAGGTGCATCACGAGCGGGGCGCCGATCGTCAGCACCACCGTCAGCGACCCGATCGCGACGATCGCGATCGTGAGGAGTTTGTTGACGTAAGCGACGCCGCCGTCCGCGCCGCGGCTGGCTCGGATCGTCTGCGGCACCAGCACGGCGCTGACGAGGCCACCGCCGATCACGGTGTAGAGGCTCGCCGGCATCTGGCTCGACAGTGTCAGCGCATTGCCGATCACGGTGCTCTGACCGCTCAGCACGAGCGTCAGCAGGATCGTCCGCGTGAACCCGAGCACGCGGGACACGATCGTGCCGGAGGCGAGCAGCGCGCTCGCCCGGCCCAGCCCGGAGCTCACGACGTGGCCGTCCGCGGCTGCCGCCGCCGGCGCACGTTCCGGTAGACCCCGAGCGCCAGCAGCAGGCCGAGCGCGCAGAGCAGCGCGACCGCGACGATCGTGTCGAACCCCGCCTGGACCGTCGCGCCGGGCACCAGCTCGGAGCCGAGTGGGACGCCGGCGGGGGTCGTGAGGGCGAGCGTGAGGTCCGTCCGGCCGTTGCGGATCGAGCGGAAGGCCAGCTTGGCGGACGCCCTGCCGCCGGCGGGGACGATGATCGTGGCGGTCGGATCCGTGAACTGCACCGCGCCGTTGCTCACGCCCGCGTGCACCACCACCCGCACGGGCTCGGTCAGGCCGTTCTCGACGCCGACGGGGATCTTGCCGTCGTTGCCGATGAGGCGCGGGGGAGACTGCTTGACCAGCTGCACCAGGGAGAGCACGTGCGTGAAGCTCTGCTGCACCGAGGTCGCGGCGGTGCTCCAGCGGGCCGTGTCGGCGTGCCATGCCGACGAGAACGCGCCGAGGAGCGCGAGGTGCTGCGGCGCCGTCACCGCATCGGCGCCGGTGAGGATGGCCTTCCCGAGGTCCTGCACACGGTCCTCGCCGGAGAGGAGGGACTTCGCAGTGGCGACGCGCAGACCGGGCACCGCGCCCGAGTGCAGGGCGACCGCCGGCGCGCTCCGCCCGTCACCGAGGTCGCTCAGCGCGACTGACCGGATCCAGGTCTGCCGCTGCAGCAGGGCCAGCACCCGGTCCAGGTGGGCCGGATCGGTGGACCGCCCGATCGTGGCGAGGACGCCGGTCGTCTCCCCGGTGACGGCCGCGGTCGCGAGCGCTCCGGTGAGCGTGGCGAGCGCCGCCTCGCCGGCCGTCCCTCCCGCGCTCGCGGCGGCGAGGAGGGAAGAGCTGTTCGCGTCCGACACCAGCACCCGCGTCGATCCGATGCGTGCGAGCGGCCCGGCCGCGCGGCGGGTGACGCTGTCCTGCAGGTCGCCCGAGGAGAGCAGCACCTGACCCGTCCGGCCGAGGGCGGCGAGCGCCGCCCCGCTCGTGGTGCCGGTCACCGGCCAGGTGACGTCGCGCTTCGACCAGTTCCACGCGGTCAGGTCGCCCGCGGACGCGGACTGCTGTCGCGGCGTCGCGGTGGGAGCCGGGGTGGGTCCGCTGCCGGCCCTGCTCGCGATGGGGACGCCGGCGAAGCTGGTCGGCTCGAGGGAGGAGGCGGAGACGCCCGCCGCGTGCTCGAGGGTGACGTCGCCGTCCGCGTAGGGAAGGCGGAGGAACTCGTTCGGCAGCGCGCCGAGCCGGGCCAGGAAGCTGCTCGCCTCCGGAGGTGCTGCCGCACCTGCGATCCGGATCGACGCGAGCACGGCCGGATCGAGGGCGACGGCGGCGGACGGGTCCGACTGCGCGGCTCGGAGCGCAGTGCTCCATGCGCCGTCGGGGGCGGTGAGCTGCTGCTGGGTCGCCACGTCCACGACGCCCGTGGTGCCGGCCGGCGCGAGCACGGGGATCACGGTGCTGAGCCCGACGCTCGCCTTCGATCCGCTCGCGATCCGCACGACGGAGGACTCCGCGACGGTCTGCACCGTCGAGCCGTCGGGCCGGTAGCGGGCGTAGAGGAGGCGGGCGCCCGAAGCGCTCGTCAGGATGCTGTCGAGATCGTCCTTCGCGATGGTGGTGCGGACGGTGGCGCTCGTCCCGGCGGTCAAGGGCGGGACCGTGGCGGTCGCGCGGGTCAGCCGGCCGAGGAGCACGGCCTCCGGTCTCGCGATGGAGCTCAGCAGCGTCGTGGTGCTCGCGACCGGCGCGTCCTCCAACGAGAGCGCGATCCGGCCGGCCGGGAGCGCGGCCGTCCCGGTGTCGGTGACCGTGACGGTGACGCCGAGGCTCTTCCCGCTCGCGACGACGCCGCCGCCGTCCGGTGCCACGACGAGCGAGGCGGCCGACGTGGGTGCGGCGGCCGCGGGCTCGACGGCGAGACCGAGTATCACGCCGGTCGTGGACAGCACCGTCGCGACGAGGAGGGCCGCCAGGGTGCGGCGAGCGGTCACCGAGCCGTGCCGGACGCGCGCACGAGGGGCTCCGACATGGCGCCGAGTGTACGGAGGGCGGCCCCTGGTCGGGGGACGCCGCGCCCACCTCCATAGGGTGGTGCCATGCATCCCGTGGCCGCCGCCGCGCCGCGGCTCGCGGCGATCGCCGATCGGGAATCGATCCGCCGCGTCGTCCACGCCTTCGAGTCGGCGGGGCACGAGATCGCCCTCGTGGGCGGTCCCGTCCGGGACGCGCTGCTCGATCGGCCCGTCACGGATTTCGATCTGACGACCTCCGCGCTCCCGGACGAGTCCGCCGCGGTGCTCGCGCCGATCGCCTCGGCGATGTGGGACGTCGGACGTGCCTTCGGCACCGTGGCGGTGCGGGTGGCCGGCGATTCCGTCGAGGTGACGACCTACCGGCGGGACGCCTACGTGCCCTCCTCCCGCAAGCCGGAGGTGGTGTTCGGCGACACCCTGGACGGCGACCTCCGCCGCCGCGACTTCACCGTGAACGCGGTCGCCGTGCGGCTGCCGTCCCTCGCGATCGTCGACCCGACCGATGGCATCGCGGCCCTCCTCGACCGGCGGCTCAGCACCCCGTCGCCCGCGGTGGAGTCGTTCGACGAGGACCCGCTGCGCATGCTCCGGGCCGCACGGTTCACAGCCCAGCTCGGGTTCGTGCTCGACGACGAGGGCCGCCGGGCGATGGCCGCCCTCGCCCCGCGGATCGATGTCGTCTCGCAGGAGCGGGTGCGCGAGGAGCTCGTCAAGCTCGTCTCCGCGGAGCGCCCGGGCGACGGGCTCGAGCTGCTCGTCGAGACCGGTCTCGCCGACCGCGTGCTCCCCGAGCTGCCGGCTCTGCGGCTGACGCGGGACGGCGAGCACCGGCACAAGGACGTCTACCAGCACAGCCTCCAGGTGCTGCAGCAGGCGATCGACCTCGAGCACGCGCGGTTCCCCGGCGAGGCGTCCGACGTCGTCCTGCGGTTCGCCGCGCTGCTGCACGACATCGGCAAGCCGGCCACCCGGCGCTTCGAGGGCGGTGGGCTCGTCACGTTCCACCACCATGACGTGGTGGGCGCCAAGCTGGCCCGCAAGCGGCTCAAGGCGCTGCGCTTCCCGAACGTCGAGATCGACCGCATCGCCAAGCTGATCGAGCTGCACCAGCGCTTCTT
Organism: Acidobacteriota bacterium; assembly: GCA_019352055.1. Classification (GTDB taxonomy): domain Bacteria; phylum Actinomycetota; class Actinomycetes; order Actinomycetales; family Microbacteriaceae; genus Amnibacterium. The sequence goes on along the minus strand of JABBOB010000008.1, from coordinate 55,138 downwards.
CGGCTACGGGGAGGGCGCCTGGACGGATTCGGCGGTGCGCCGCTACGTCCGGGATGCCGGGGACCTGCTCCCGCGGCTGCACATCCTGACCAGGGCCGACGTCACCACCCGCAACGAGCGCAAAGCTCGCCGGCTGGCGACCGCGTACGACGACCTCGAGCGTCGGATCGAGGAGCTGCAGGCGCAGGAGGAGCTGGAAGCGATCCGCCCCGACCTGGACGGAGAGGCGATCATGCGGGAGCTCGGCGTGGGCCCCGGTCCCGACGTCGGCGCGGCCTACCGCTTCCTCCTCGAGGCGCGCATGGACGAGGGTCCGCTCGGCGAGGCCGAGGCGAAGCGCCGCCTCCACGCGTGGTGGGCGGCTCGCTGAGCTGCGCCCGATCGCGTTCGACACCTCGTTTTGAAGGGGTTTCGACCGTCGGGTCTCGGATCAGGTCGGGGTCCCGACGGCCGGAACCCCTTCAGAACGCACGTCGGGTCCCGACCAGTTCTGGGACGCGCTCGCATGGGCTACCCTTTCAAGGTTGCCCGGGCAGCCTCGGCGTGCCCGCGCGACGTTCACACCCTCCTGCCACGGATCGTCCGTGGCCGTTCAGACCAGAGGAGGTGGGGTAGTGACGCAGAAGTACGAGCTCATGGTCATCCTGGACCCGAGCATCGATGAGCGGACCGTCGCGCCCAGTCTGGATCGGTTCCTCGGTGTCGTCCGCAACGACGGTGGCACCGTCGACAGCGTCGACATCTGGGGCCGACGCAGGCTGGCGTACGAGATCGACAAGCACAGCGAGGGCATCTACGCCGTGGTCAACCTGACCGCGACGAGCGCGACCACGCAGGAGCTGAACCGGCAGCTGGGCCTCTCCGAGGCGGTGCTCCGGACCAAGGTGCTCCGCGCCGACGAGGCGGTCGCGCAGATCGGCAAGCCGAACGACAACGCCGGCGAGCCGCGCCCCGAGCGCAGCGAGCGCCCCGACCGCGGTTCCCGCGGTCCGCGCCCGCCCCGCCCCGCAACCGCGAGGTAGTCGGCCGTGGCAGGCGAGACCATCATCACGGTCGTCGGCAACCTGACCGCCGACCCCGAGCTGCGCTACACGCAGAACGGGCTCGCGGTCGCGAACTTCACGATCGCCTCCACGCCGCGCAGCTTCGATCGCGCGAGCAACGAGTGGAAAGACGGCGAAGCGCTGTTCCTCAGGGCGAGCGTGTGGCGCGACTTCGCCGAGCACGTGGCCGGATCGCTGACCAAGGGGTCCCGCGTCATCGTGACCGGGCGCCTCAAGCAGCGCTCCTACGAGACCAAAGAGGGCGAGAAGCGCACCTCGATGGAGCTCGAGGTCGACGAGATCGGTCCCTCGCTGCGCTACGCGACCGCGCAGGTCACCCGTTCCAGCGGTGGTGCCGGCGGTGGCGCCGGACGCGGCCAGGTCGGTGGCGGTGGCGGAGGCCGTCCGCAGCAGTCGCAGCCGCAGAGCGACCCATGGGGCGCGCCTTCGGGCGGTTCCGGCGGTGGCGGCGGCAACGACGGCTGGAGCGCCCCCGGCGCCTACGACGACGAGACGCCGTTCTGAGCCCGACCTCGCCCGAGGTCTCCAGTTCTTCATCACACTTCTGACGTAAAGGAATCGAAATGGCAGGCAAGTCGCGCGGCGACAGCCGTAAGCCGCGGGTCAAGGGCGGCAAGCCCGTCGCTCCCGCGAAGCGCATCAAGGTCGGGGTGATCGACTACAAGGACGTCGCCACCCTGCGCAAGTTCATCTCCGAGCGCGGAAAGATCCGCGCCCGCCGCATCACCGGCGTCTCGGTCCAGGAGCAGCGGCTCATCGCCCGTGCGGTCAAGAACGCACGCGAGATGGCCCTGCTCCCCTACTCCGGCTCCGGCCGCTGATCGGGGGCCGACAGACATGGCAACCACCAAGCTGATCCTGACGCACGAGGTCTCCGGCCTCGGCAGCGCCGGCGAGATCGTCGAGGTCAAGGGCGGCTACGCCCGCAACTACCTCGTCCCGCAGGGCTTCGCGACCCCGTGGACCCGCGGCGGCCAGAAGCAGGTCGACGCGATCGCGCAGGCGCGCCGATCGCGTGCGGCGGCCTCGCTCGAGGAGGCGCAGGCCACCAAGGCCCGTCTCGAGGAGAGCCCGGTCCGCATCTCGGTTCGGACCGGCCAGGCCGGGCGCCTGTTCGGCTCGGTCTCGACCGCCGACGTCGCCGACGCGGTGTCCGAGGCCGGTCTCGGCAGCATCGACCGCCGCACGATCGAGTTCGCCGCTCCGGTGCGGTCGACGGGTACGCACGAGGCGACCGTCCGCCTGCGTGAGGACGTCACCGCGTCCATCACGCTGGAGGTCGTCGGCAGGCGCTGAGCCCGCAGCACGTCGACGACGGCGCCGGTCCCTGCTGGGGCCGGCGCCGTTCGTCGTCCTGCCTTCTGCCCCGAATCGGGGCAGAAGCTCGCCGGGAGCCGGTGAGCCCATGGTCGACGTCCGGGGTGGGCCCAGTCGCTGCACCGCGCGCGACACGCCGTCCGCGAGGAGTCCCCGCTTTCTCGACGCGACTTATCCCCAGCCATGCCTGTGCACTACCGATTACCTGATCAGGTGCCCTTCACGGCCTGCTCACATATCGGTGCGCGGCGGCTTATCCACAAGTGCTCCACATGGGTACAACCGGTTCTCTCGCGCGTCGTCCACAAGCCGATGCACAGGGGCTCGCGTAGGTTTCCCGCACCCGGTCGCCCCGGTGGGATGTCCGGGCCCGGTGCTAGACCACGGGGGGAATGCGACGGCGACGGTGCCGTGCGCACCACGTTCGCGAGGGGGGAGTCGGACCGGCATGTCGATGACGGAGTGGGACACGGTCGCGCCCGAGAGCGGCCCCTGGGACGAGGCGGGCGGGCGTCGCAAGGAGCGCACCCCGCCGCACAACCTGCTCGCGGAGCAGAGTGCCATCGGCGGGATGCTGCTCTCCACCGACGCGGTCGCGGACGTGCTCGAGGTCGTGGTCGGCGCCGACTTCTACGTGCCGAAGCACGAGGTCATCTTCCAGGCGATCCTGAGCCTCTACTCCCGCGGCGAGCCGACCGACGCGATCACGGTCGGCGACGAGCTCGCTCGGTCCGGTGACGTCCAGCGCGCCGGCGGTGAGGCGTACCTGCACACGCTGACCAACATCGTGCCCACCGCGGCGAACGCGGGCTACTACGCCCAGATCGTCGCGGAGCAGGCCGTGCTGCGCAGGCTGACGGAGGCAGGCACCCACATCGCCCAGCTCGGCTACCAGGCCGAGGGCGACGCGATGGACCTGCTCAACCAGGCCCAGGCCGAGGTGTTCGGCATCGCCCGCGAATCGGCCACCGAGGACTACGCGCCGCTGTCCGAGGCGGTCACCATCGCGATCGACGAGATGGAGGCGGCGAGCGGCCGGGACGGCGAGCTGACGGGCGTGCCGACCGGGTTCCGCGGCCTCGACGAGCTGACGAACGGCCTGCACCCCGGGCAGATGATCATCATCGGAGCGCGCCCTGCGATGGGCAAGTCGACGCTGGCGCTCGACTTCGCCCGGCACGCGAGCGTGAAGGCCCACATGCCGACCATCTTCTTCTCGCTCGAGATGGGCAAGAGCGAGATCGCGATGCGGCTGATGGCCGCCGAGGCGACGATCTCCATGCAGGACATGCGCAAGGGGCGCCTCAGCGCGGACGACTGGACGAAGATCGCCGCGACGCGCGGCCGGATCAACGACGCGCCGCTCTACATCGACGACAGCCCCAACATGACGCTCGTGGAGATCCGGGCGAAGTGCCGCCGGCTCAAGCAGAAGGTCGGCCTGAAGCTCATCGTCATCGACTACCTGCAGCTCATGTCGAGCGGCAAGCGGGTGGAGAGCCGGCAGCAGGAGATCAGCGAGTTCTCGCGCGCGCTCAAGCTGCTCGCGAAGGAGCTCGGCGTGCCCGTCATCGCGCTGTCGCAGCTGAACCGCGGATCCGAGCAGCGCGCGGACAAGCGCCCCGCGATCTCCGACCTCCGCGAGTCCGGCTCGATCGAGCAGGACGCCGACATCGTGATCCTGCTGCACCGGGAGAGCGCCTACGACCGCGATCAGCCGAACCCCGACGCCGACCTCATCGTCGCCAAGCACCGCGCCGGCCCCACCGACACGATCACCGTGGCGTTCCACGGCCGCTACTCGCGCTTCGCGGACATCGCCGCGGTCTGAGTCGAGGGTCCCGGCGGCGAGGACACGACCTCGGCGCCGTACCCTGGTGCTACGGCTCGTAGAACACGGGCGCGGAGGGACACGTGAGCACGACCACCAGATCGGGACGCCCGGCCGTCGCGACGCCGGTCGCCGTCGCGGCGCGAGCCGTCGCGGCAGCCGTGGTCGCCGCTGCCGTCACCTTCGCGCTCGACCACAGCGCACCGGACCGGTTCGGCCTCGCCGCGCTCGGGGGCTATCTGGCCCTGCAGGCGGTCGTGCTGGTGGTCTGCGTCACCGGCCTCGCCTGGAGCCGGGTCGGGCGCGTGCTGGTGCTCGCGCGCGCAGCCGTGTCCCTCGTCGGGGCAGTCCTGGCGCTCACCGGTCTCGACCAGGGCATCTCCCTGCTGCGCCCCCTCGAGTCCCTCGTCTTCCTCCTGGTGGGGACCCTGGAGATCGTCGGTGGTCTGCGCCGATCGGAGCGCGCGGACCTGAGCGGGGATGCGGTCGTGGTCGGGGGCCTGCAGGTGCTCGTCGGGGTCCTGCTCCTCGTCCTCAATCCGGACGCGCTGCTCGCCGTCGGCGTGCTCGGCGCCTGGGGGGCTGTGGTGGCCGTCTACCTGGGCATCTCGGCGGCGAACCTGCGGCGCAAGGGGGAGCGACGATGAGCACGCCCTCGCTGCGGGATCGGCTGAAGCCGCTCGAGCTCGTCGGTCTCGCCGCGGTGCTCGGCCTCTTCGCCGGCGTCGTCGCACTCGTCGGCAGCCGGTCAATCGAGCTGGCCGCGATCCTCGCGGGCATCGCGTTCATCGTCGCGCTGCTCGTGCTGGCGATGCTCGCGCTCGCCTCGGGCGGCCAGCAGGACGTCGATCAGGACGTGCCCGTGCTGGACCGGCAGAAGCCACCGAAGAAGCGGTCCTGACGTCGCGGCTGGTCCCGTCAGATCGCGACGGCGACGGGCGCCCAGCCCGCAGCCGCGGTCGCGCGGCGGAGCACCGCCTCGACCTCCGCGGCGTACTCGCGCAGGTGGTCGAGGTCCACCGACCGGCCTGACCTCGCGAAGCCGTGCAGCAGGCACATCGCGCCGATCACGGTGCCGTCCTCGGCGTGCACCGGCACGCCCGCGTAGAACGGAGCGTGCACGAGGCCGAGGTACGGGTTCTCGGAGAAACGGGCGTCGCGCTTCGCATCCTCGACGACGAGCTCCTCGCCGGTCGCGACCACGGTCTCGCAGTAGGTGAGCGCGCGCGGCGCCGCCACGGGGGACGATCCGGTGCTCGCCACATGCCACGCGCGGTCGCCGTCGAGGAGCGACACCATCGCCTCCATGACATGGAACTCCGCGGCGGCGCGCTGCACGACCGACTGCAGCTCGGCGACGTCCTCCTCGCGGGGGTCGGACACGATCGCGCGCACCTCGGGACGGTCGAAGCGCTCGGCGCGGACGAACGGGCTCGCGGTCACCGCCGAGTCCCGGATCGCGGATGCGACGGACGCCGCGATCGGCAGCACGAACGCCGCGTACAGGTCGCTGTTCGGGCGCTGCCCGGCGTAGCGGCCGAGCCGGGGCGCGGGGAGGTAGAGGACATCGGCGCGGACCGCGGCGAGCCGGTGGGCGACCTTGTCGAGGCGGCGCGCGTGCCGGTGGGCGATCGGGTTCAGCGGCCGCACCCGGTTCGGCACGTGCACCTCCGGGATGCCGACGAGGATCACGGGCGCGCCCTTCGGCAGCCCGGTCTGCACGGCGTTCAACAGGTTGACGAGGCGGGCTCCCCAGTCGGCGACCGGCGTGAGCCTCATGGCGTCGTTCGCGCCGATGGCGACCACCGCGCCGTGGAAGGTCGTGTCAGCCCGTCCGGCGAGCCAGTCGACGGCCGTCGCCGCGCTCATCGCCTCGTCGCCCACGAATTCGACCTCGCAGGCGGTGCCGGTGATGGCGCGGATGCTGCGGGCGAGCTCGCCCGTCGGTGCGAACCGGTGGCTCGAGACGCCCCACCCGTGCGCCAGTCCGCTCCCGATGAACAGGAAGCGGAGCGCGTCGCCGTTCCCGGTGCGCACCCAGGGCCGGTCGCGGGGCCGCGCCATGGCCCTTCGGCGCTGGTGCATGGCGGCGTAGAGCAACTCGGCCGGGCGGCGCAGGAGGGCTGTCGGGCCCGGCTGGATCGTCACCTGCACACCCTGACTGAACCGACCCGGACACGCGTCCCCCAGATCTCGGGTGACATGGAATGCATGATTCACCAGGCGATCAGTGCACTGGACGACGCTCGACCGCGCTCGCACCCGACCGGGGAGGCGATCAGCGGACGTGGTCGACGAGCGCCTCCGCCAGGCCGGTGTAGGTGGCGGGGGTCAGGGCGGCGAGACGGGCGGCCGCGGCCTCGTCGAGGCCGAGGTCACCGACGAACTCCCGCATCCGCTCCGCGGTGACCCGCTTGCCGCGCGTGAGCGCCTTCACGAGCTCGTACGGGTTGGTGGCAGCGCTGCGGCCGGCGACGATCTCGGCACGCACCACCGTCTGGATCGCCTCGCCGAGCACCTCCTGGTTCGCCTCGAGGTCGGCGAGCAGCCGCTCCCGGTCGAGCTCGATCTCGTCCAGCCCGCGAGCCAGGTTGTCGAGCGCCACGAGTCCGTGGCCCAGCCCGACGCCGATGTTGCGCTGCGTCGTGGAGTCCGTGAGGTCCCGCTGCCAGCGCGAGGTCACCAGCGTGCGCCGCAGCGTGCCGAGCACCCCCTCCGCCAGCTCGAGGTTCGCCTCGGCGTTCTCGAACCGGATCGGGTTGACCTTGTGGGGCATGGTCGAGCTGCCGGTCGCTCCCGCCTGCGGCACCTGGATCAGGTACCCCTCCGCGATGTACATCCAGACGTCGGTGCACAGGTTGTGGAGGACCCCGCCGACGTGCTCCACGCGCCCGTAGAGCTCGACCTGCCAGTCGTGCGACTCGATCTGCGTCGTCAGCGGGTTCCAGACCAGCCCGAGATCGGCGACGAAGCCGCTGGTCAGCCCCTGCCAGTCGATGTCCGGCGCGGCGACGACGTGCGCGGCGAAGTCGCCGCTGGCGCCGTTGGCCTTGCCGGTGATCTCCACCGCGAGCACCCGGTCGCGGAGTCGGAGGAGACGGTGCACGAACACCGCGAGCTCCTTGCCCATCGTCGTGGGGGTCGCCGGCTGCCCGTGCGTCCGGGCGAGCATCGGGGCGTCCGCCCACCGCAGCGCCAGCGACCGCAGCCGGTCGATCACGAGGTCGAGCGCAGGCAGCCAGACGTCGCGCACGGCGGCCTGCACCGTGAGCGCGACGGCGAGGTTGTTGATGTCCTCGCTCGTGCAGGCGAAGTGCACGAGCTCGGCGAGCATGCCGAGCCCGAGCGCCTCGAGCCGGTCGCGGAGGAAGTACTCGACCGCCTTCACGTCGTGCCGGGTCACCGCCTCGTGCGCGGCCAGCTCCGCGACGTCCTCGGCGCCGAACCCGGTGACGACGGCGCGGAGTGCTGCACGGTCGGTCTCCGTCAGCGGACGCGTTCCCGCCACCCCGGCGTCGGTGAGCGCGATCAGCCACTCGACCTCGACGTGGACTCGGGCGCGGTTCAGCCCCGCCTCGGACAGGTGGGCCGCGAGCGGAGCCGTCGCGGCGCGGTAGCGCCCGTCGAGCGGGGACAGCGGCTGGTCGGCCAGGTCGGTCATCGAGCCTCCTTCAGGCACCCCATTCTCCCTGGGCCCGGGCTCCCGCTCGTCCTGAGGCCCTCGACGGCCCCTCCACAGGGCCGATCCGGGGCGCTCCGTTCCGCAGGACCGACCGCGGGCGCAGGATTCCGGCGTGCTCCCCTCCGATCCCCCGTCGACCGCGGGTGACATCGACGCCCTCGAGCTCGCGCAGCTCGAGAGCATCGTCCGCGATGTGGCCCTCCCCTCGCCCGAGCTGCCCGGCTGGCAGTCCTTGACCGCCGGCGAGTACGAGCAGTCGGTGCAGGAGCTCGCAGCGCTGCTCGGCACCGTCGCGGCCGCCCTCGCTGCAGCACGGGAGGCCCGGTGAGCCCGGGATCACCCTCCGGGGGGCCCGGACCGCGGGTCGGCGGGGGCGGCACCATCGCGGTCGAGACCGACGCGATGGTGGTCGCCGCTCAACGTCTCGCGGCGGTGGACGCACAGCTGGGAGTCCTCGTGTCGCGGGCCGCCGTGTGCGTCGCGGGACTGACGCCCGGCGCTCGGCGGGCGCATGCGCAGCAGGCGGTTCTGCTGCTGCAGCGCGCCCGGGAGCAGGCGGCGATCGTCGGGGCCGGGCTGCACACCGCGACGGTCCGGTACGGCATGGTCGAGCACGCGGTGCTCGACGGCCAGCGGGGCGTCGCCGCTGCGCTCGCGGCGACGACCGGTGGCACGATGCGGATGCTGTCGACCACCCTCGGTCCCGCTGGCGCGCTGCTCGGCGCGGGCGCCGTCGCCGAGGTCGTCGGTGCGCTGGTCCTGCTGCGCACCATCGAGCGCACCGCCGAGACCGGCCGGTTCGCCCCGCAGTCCGACCCCGTCCTGCTCCGCGCGCTCGCCCTGGTGCTCGCGTCGCTCGACGACGGCGTGCGGGGAGCGCTGCTCATCGAGCAACCGGCCGACCTCCTCCGGAACGACCCGTCGGCACCGTTCGGCATCGAGCAGCTGGGCACGCTCCTCGCCGCCCTGATCCTCCGCCCCGCGGGCGCAGCGCTCTCCCTCACGCCGACCACGCGGCGAGCCGTCCGCGCCCCGCATCGGCTCGTGGACCTGGTGGACCGCATCCCGGACGGGCACGAACCCGCCGGGCAGATCCGGACGGAACGCTACGACGGCCCGGAAGGGCCGCACTGGATCGTCTACATCGCGGGCACCGTGACCTTCTCGCGCGACAGTGGCGAGGAGCCCTTCGACCTCGCCTCGGACGTGCTGGGGGTCGCCCACCGGACCAGCGACTCCGAGCGCGCCGTGCTGCGGGCGATGCGGGACGCGGGGGTGGGGCGCGAGGAGCCGGTGCTGCTCGTCGGGCACTCCCAGGGAGCGCTGAACGCCGTCCGCGTCGCGGAGGACGGCGGCTACCGGGTGGGCGGCGTGGTGCAGCTCGGTGGCCCGACCGGGCAGATCGTGCTGCCCGACGGCGTGCCCGTGCTGGCCCTGGAGCACGACGAGGACCTGGTGACCGCTCTCGGCGGCACCGCGGCGTCCGGCGCCCCCGGCCTCCGGCGACTCGTGGTCCGCCGATCGCTGCCCGACGGCGGCTTCGGCGTGCCGACCTCGCCGGCGACCGCGGCGTTCCCCGCGCACGACCTCGGTGCCTACCGCCGGACCCTCGCCGCTGCGGAGGCGTCGGACGACGCACGGGTCGCGGCGTTCACACGCCGGATCGGCACGTTCCTCGGCGCCGACCAGGGCGTCTCGATCCGCTGGCGGGCGAGACGTGTCAGCGCGCCTCCCGGCCCGACAGCGGGCGCAGGATCAGCGCCACGATCCAGCCGATGATCCCGGTGACCAGTGCACCGAGCACCCCCCACCAGAACCCGTCCACCACCAGTCCGAAGCCGATCACCCCGCTGATCCACGCCACGAGCAGGAACAGGAGCCCGTTCACCACCAACGAGATCAGGCCGAGCGTCAGCAGGTAGAGGGGGAAGGCGACGATGCGGATCGCAGTGCCGAGCACACCGTTCACGAGGCCGAAGACGATCCCGAGCAGCAGATAGGTCAGCACCGTGGCGACCGGGTCGTCGAGGCGGTACGGCACGACACGGACCCCGTTGCCCTGGCCGAAGGCGCCGAACAGCAGAGTCGCGAGCCACAGCGCGATCGCGTTGACGACCGCCCGCACGACGAACCTGCGCATCCGTCAACTATGGCAGCCGGCCCGTGGCATCGGGTCTGCCGCCGTCCCCGCCGGCACCCGGCCTGCGTGGGAGTCGTGCATGGACGCGGTCATGGTTTGTGGATGTCCTCCACCCGCTGCGCCTGCCGGGCTCGATACTGTCCACGGATACAGTGATCGCCGGGCCGCGCGGCCCGTCGCGCGGCCATGAGGCACTCGCGAGCGCACGGCGGAGGGAAGCGCAGGTGGCCTCAGGCTCCGAGACGGTGAGCGTGCTCGACGAGCACGGCCGGGTCCGTCCCACCGCTGCGGCCGAGCCCTACGCCGACCGCGCGCTCGCCGTGCCGCTGGAGCAGCGCATCGGGTTCCTGAAGGACATGGTCATGACGCGGGCGTTCGACGTCGCGGCGGCGAACCTCCAGCGCCAGGGCCACCTCGCGCTCTGGGTTCCGAGCTACGGCCAGGAGGCGGCCCAGGTCGGGTCCGGGCGCGCCGCGCGGGCGCAGGACACGATCTTCCCGGCGTACCGCGAGCACGCCGTCGGGATGGTCCGCGGCCTCGATCCGATGGCGATCATCCGGCTGCTGCGCGGCATGTCCCACGGCGGGTGGGACCCGGCGGAGAACGGCAACTTCCGTCTCTACACGCTCGTGATCGGCTCGCAGACGCTGCACGCGACCGGGTACGCGATGGGGATCCAGCTCGACGGCGCCATGGCGACGGGGGACCCGGAGACGGACGAGGCCGTGATGGTCTACTTCGGTGACGGCGCCTCCGCACAGGGGGACACCAACGAGGCGTTCGTGTTCGCGGCGAGCTACCGGACGCCGCAGGTCTTCTTCCTGCAGAACAACCACTGGGCGATCTCCGTGCCCGTCGAGCGCCAGTCCCGCGTCCCGCTCGCGCAGCGCGCGGACGGGTTCGGCATGCCGGGCGTCCGGGTCGACGGCAACGACGTGCTGGCCTCCTACGCCGTCACCGCCGAGCTGCTGGACGACGCGCGCGCCGGACGCGGCCCGGCGCTGATCGAAGCGCTCACCTATCGGATCGGCGCGCACACCTCGTCCGACGACCCGACGAAGTACCGCTCCGAGGACGAGCTGGCCCGCTGGTCCGAGCGGGACCCGATCCTCAGGCTGCGCCACCACCTCGAGTCCGAGGGGGTGGCCGCCGAGGTGTTCGAGACGATCGACGCCGAGGCCGCAGAGCTCGCAGCCGACGTCCGGCGGCAGACCGTCGAGCTGCCCGAGCCGCCGGTCTCGCTCATGTTCGAGCACGTCTACAGCGAGCCGCACCCTTTGACCGACGCCCAGCTCGAGTGGCTGACGCAGTACGAGGCGTCGTTCGGCGGCGCCTCATGACCACGATGCCGATGGTGAAGGCGCTGAACGCCGGGCTGCGCAAGGCGCTCGCCGACGACGAGCGCGTGCTCATGATGGGCGAGGACATCGGGGTGCTCGGCGGCGTGTTCCGGGTGACCGAGGGGCTCCAGGCCGAGTTCGGCGAGCGCCGGGTCTTCGACACCCCGCTCGCCGAGTCGGGCATCGTCGGCACCGCGATCGGCCTCGCGATGCGCGGCTACCGGCCGGTGTGCGAGATCCAGTTCGACGGGTTCATCTACCCGGGGTTCGACCAGATCACCTCCCAGCTGGCGAAGCTCACCAACCGCTACGAGGGCACGCTGACGATGCCCATCGTCATCCGGGTGCCGTACGGCGGGCACATCGGTGCGGTCGAGCACCATCAGGAGAGCCCCGAGGCGCTGTTCGCGCACACCGCCGGCCTGCGGGTCGTGACGCCCTCCACCCCGAACGACGCGTACTGGATGATCCAGCAGGCGGTCGCCTCGAACGATCCGGTGATGTTCTTCGAACCGAAGGGGCGGTACTGGCCGAAGGGGGAGGTCGACCTCGCCCGTCCTGCTGTCGGGCTGCATGACACCCGGGTGGTCCGCGTGGGCACCGACGCCACGCTGATCGGCTACGGGCCGATGGTGAGCGTGCTGCTGACCGCGGCGGAGACCGCGGCGGAGGAGGGGCGCAGTCTCGAGGTCGTGGACGTGCGCTCGCTCTCCCCCATCGACTGGGCGCCGCTCGTCGCGAGCGTCGAGAAGACGGGGCGCGCGATCGTCGCGCACGAGGCCTCCGGCTTCCTGGGTCTCGGATCCGAGATCGCCGCCCAGCTGACGGAGCGGGCGTTCTACTCGCTCGAGGCGCCGGTGCTGCGGGTGACCGGGTTCGACATCCCGTTCCCCCCTGCGAGACTCGAGAAGCTCCACCTGCCCGACGCGGATCGCGTGCTCGAAGCCGTCGACCGCGCCTTCGCGTACTAGGAGAGATGTGACCACGTCCCAGTTCGCCCTGCCCGACGTCGGCGAGGGTCTCACGGAGGCGGAGATCGTCTCGTGGAAGGTGGCGCCCGGCGACGAGGTCGCCGTGAACCAGGTGCTCGTCGAGATCGAGACGGCGAAGTCGCTCGTCGAGCTGCCGTCGCCCTACGCGGGGATCGTCTCGGCTCTGCTGGTGGCGGAGGGGGACACCGTCGCGGTGGGCACCCCGATCGTGTCGGTCGCCTCCGGCACCTCCGGCGAGCAGCTCACCTCCCCCCTCCAGACCCCGGCTCAGGCTGCCTCCCCGGTCGAGGTGCAGGTGCGCGAGCCGGCGGAGCAGGTCGAGGAGCGGTCGGGGGCCGTGCTCGTGGGCTACGGCGTCGACACCCATGCGAGGAGCCGCCGGGGACAGCGGCGCGGGGTCGTCGCGAGCCCGGTGCCGCCGCGCGCGGCGGTCGCCGCGCCGGTCAAGCCGCCGATCCGCAAGCTGGCGAAGGACCTGGGCGTCGACCTCGCACGGGTCGCGCCGAGCGGACCGTCCGGCGAGGTCACGCGCGAGGACGTGCTGCGCACCAAGCAGCAGGAGAGCGTGTTCCGCAACGTCGAGACCCCGGCCTGGCCGGACAGCCGCGAGGAGCGGATCCCGGTCAAGGGCATCCGGAAGGCGATCGCCGGGGCCATGGTGAGCAGCGCGTTCACCGCGCCGCACGTGAGCGTGTTCGTGGACGTCGACGCGACGAGGACGATGGAGTACGTCCGCCGCCTGAAGGCCTCCCCCGACTTCGGGGCTGTGAAGATCTCCCCGCTGCTGGTGATGGCGCGCGCCGTGATCTGGGCGGTGCGCCGGAATCCGACGGTCAACTCGACCTGGACGGACTCCGAGATCGTCGTCCACCACTACGTGAACCTCGGGATCGCCGCGGCGACCCCGCGCGGGCTCATCGTGCCGAACGTGAAGGACGCCCAGTCGCTCTCGATGCGCGCGCTCGCCGGCTCGCTCGAGCAGCTCGTCATCACCGCGCGGGACGGCAAGACGACGCCGACGGACATGGCGCAGGGCACGATCACCATCACGAACCTCGGCAGCTTCGGGATGGACACCGGCACGCCGATCCTCAACCCGGGTGAGGTCGCGATCGTCGCGCTGGGCACCATCCGGCAGAAGCCCTGGGTCGTCGACGGCGAGGTCGTGCCGCGCTACGTGACCACGATCGGTGCGAGCTTCGACCACCGGGTCGTCGACGGCGACGTCGCGAGCCGCTTCACGGCCGATGTCGCGGCGATCCTCGAGGAGCCGGCGCTGCTGCTGGACTGAGCCGTCGAGCCACCCGCGCGGTCCGTGCCGCGCAGGGATCGGCTCACCTGCTAGCTGATAACGGTTCCCATTACCGGTTACGCTGGCAGGGTGCAGCGTCTCCTTCCGATCGCCCTCGTCTCCGTCCTGGCGCTGGCCGGCTGCTCCGCGGGCCCCTCCTCGACCGACGGCGGGAGGATCCGCGTCGTCGCATCGACGGACGTCTGGGGGGACGTGGTGGCGCAGATCGGCGGATCGGCCGTGCAGGTCGATCCGCTCATCCATGATCCGAACCGCGATCCGCACGAGTACCAGGCGGGCCCACGCGATCAGCTCGCGGTGTCCAGGGCGCAGCTCGTGGTCGTGAACGGCGGGGGCTACGACGACTTCCTCTCGCAGCTGCTGAGCACCGCGCCGACCTCCACCCGCGTGATCGACGCCGCCCGATCGTCCGGTCTCGACGTCGCCGCGGCCTCCGGCGGGTTCAACGAGCACCTCTGGTACGACCTGCCCGTCGTCGCGAAGGTCGCTGGGGTGGTGGCCGACGAGCTCACGGCGGAGCGGCCCGCCGAGGCAGCGATGTTCCGATCGAGGTTGGGGGCGTTCACCGCTCGGATCCGGGCGCTCGAGGCGACGGAGGCGTCGATCGAGGCCACCGCCGCGGGCAAGGGCGTCGCGATCACCGAACCCGTGCCGCTGTACATGACCGCGGCGCTGGGCCTCGTGGATCGCACGCCTCCGGCGTTCAGCGCCGCCGTCGAGTCAGGAGGCGACGTGGCGCCGGCCGTGCTCCAGGAGCAGCTCGCCCTGCTCCACGAGCACCGGGTGGCGGTGCTCGCCTACAACGAGCAGACGATCTCGGCGACCACCGCGCAGGTGCTCGCCGCGGCGAAGGCGGCGGGGGTCCCGGCTGTCGGCGTGCGGGAGACGTTGCCCGACGGACAGGACTACCTCCAGTGGATGCGGCACGACCTCGAGGCGTTCCGATCGGCGCTGAGCGGATGAACCCCGCGATCGAGCTGACCGGAGCCCGACTGACGTTCGGCGACCGGACGCTGTGGAGGGACCTGGACCTCACCGTGGCGCCGGGGGAGTTCGTCGCGGTGCTCGGCCCGAACGGCTCCGGCAAGACCACCCTCCTCAAGGCCGTGCTCGGCATGCAGCCGCTGTCCGGGGGCTCCCTCCGGGTGCTCGGGAGGACGCCGACCCGGGGGGACCGGCGCATCGGGTACATCCCGCAGCAGCGCCTGCTCGATGCTTCGACCCCCGTGCGCGGCGCGGATCTCGTCGGGTTCGGTGTCGACGGTCGTCGGCTCGGTCTGCCGTTCCGCCGGCGAGCGGACCGGGATCGGATCGCGCGGCTGATCGACGACGTCGGCGCGGACGCGTTCGCCTGGCGGTCCGCCTGGCGCCTCTCCGGCGGCGAGCAGCAGCGGCTCCGGGTCGGTCAGGCCGTCGCCGACGATCCTGCGCTGCTGCTGTGCGACGAGCCGCTCATCTCCCTGGACCTCGCCAACCAGGCTGCGGTCAGCGGGCTGATCGACCGGCAGCGGCGCGAGCGCGGCGCAGCGGTGCTGTTCGTCACCCACGACGTCAACCCGGTCCTGCCGTACGTCGACCGAGTCGTCTACCTGGTCGACGGCCGCGTGCGGATCGGGGCGCCGGACGAGGTGCTCACCTCAGCGGTGCTGAGCGAGCTCTACCGCACCCGCGTCGACGTGATACGGGTGCACGACCGGATCGTCGTCACCGGCGCGGGCAACGACCCGCACGAGCCCCACGTGGAGAGGGCGTCATGACGCTGTTCGACTTCAGCGACTACGGCGCGCTGCTCGGTCTCGTCACGAACTCGCTGATCGCCGGCGCGCTGCTGGGGATCGTCGGCGGCCTCGTCGGATTCTTCGTGATGGCGCGGGACCTCCCGTTCGCGGTGCACGGGATCAGCGAGCTGTCCTTCGCCGGTGCCGCGGGTGCGCTGCTGATCGGCGCGGATGTGGTCGTCGGCTCGGTCGCCGGCTCAATCCTGGCCGCGCTGCTGATCGGAGCGCTCGGTGTGCGAGCGAGGGAGCGCAACTCCGTCATCGGTGTGCTCATGCCCTTCGGGCTGGGGCTCGGCATCCTGTTCCTCGCGCTGTACCCCGGCCGGTCCGCGAACCGCTTCGGGCTGCTGACCGGACAGGTGGTGTCGGTCGACGGTCCGCAGGTGCTGGTGCTGATCGCGGTCTCGGTCGTCGTGCTGGGCACGCTCCTGGTGATCTGGCGGCCGCTCCTGTTCGCGAGCGTCGACGAGGACGTGGCCGTGGCCCGGGGCGTGCCGACCCGGACGCTGTCGATGCTCTTCATGCTGCTCCTGGCGCTCACCGTGTCCGTCGCGGTGCAGACCATCGGTGCGCTGCTCGTGCTCGCACTGCTCGTGACGCCTGCGGCGGCCGCGCTGCGCGTCGCCTCCGGACCGCTCGCGGTCAGCCTGCTCAGCATGCTGTTCGCGACGGTGTCCGTCGTGGGCGGGATCCTCCTCGCCCTCGGCGCGGCAATCCCGATCAGCCCCTACGTGACGACGATCTCGTTCCTCATCTACGTCGTGAGCCGGATCGTCGGGAGCCGTCGGTCCGCCCGCGTACGCTCGCCCTCATGAGACGCCGGACCTGGCAGCGGGCCGCCGTGCAGGACGCGTTGACGGGTCGGTACGACTTCGTGAGCGCGCAGACACTGCACTCCCAGCTCCGTGCCGACGGGTCGTCGATCGGGCTCGCCACCGTGTACCGCGCACTGGCCGACCTGGCCGAGGAGGGCGAGGCCGACTCCCTGCGGGCCGACGGCGAGAGCCTCTACCGGGCCTGCGCGTCTCCCGGCCATCACCACCACCTGATCTGCCGGTCCTGCGGGCGGACGGTCGAGATCCAGGCCGACGACATCGAGACCTGGGCCGCCTCGACCGCGGCCGCGCACGGCTTCCGGGACCCGCAGCACATCGTCGATGTGTTCGGAACTTGCGGCCCGTGCGCGCTCGTCGGAGCGTCCGAAACCCCCTGATCCACAATCACGTGTTCGAACCTCGGGGATTCACGTGCGGAAGCGTTGCACGTGGCCGGATGGCTGCGTCCCGAGGCTCTGGTAGGCTCCCCGACTGGCCGCGTCGCGGCAGTGGGCGTCCCGCACCCGGGGCGTTCGCAGACAAGTGATCTTGGGTGCGCACGCTCCGGCATGTGCACGGTACAAGGAGGACAACGTGGCAGGAGTGTGCCAGGTGACCCAGGCCGGACCCGGCTTCGGGAACACCATCTCGCACTCGCACCGGCGGAACCGTCGCCGGTTCGACATCAACATCCAGAAGAAGAAGTACTACGTGCCGTCGCTCAAGCGCACCGTCACGCTCACGGTCTCGGCCAAGGGCATGAAGGTCATCGACGCCCGCGGTATCGAGAGCGTCATCGCGGGCATCCTCGCTCGTGGGGAGAAGATCTGATGGCGCGCCAGCAGGACGTCCGGCCGATCATCAAGCTCAAGTCGACCGCCGGCACGGGGTACACCTACGTGACCCGCAAAAATCGCCGCAACAACCCCGACCGGATCGTGCTGAAGAAGTACGACCCGGTGGTCCGCAAGCACGTCGACTTCCGCGAGGAGCGCTAACCGATGGCCAAGAAGAGCAAGATCGCGCGCAACGACCAGCGCGCCGTGGTGGTCGAGCGCTACCGCGTGAAGCGTCTCGAGCTGAAGAAGGCGCTCGTCGACCCCAATGGGACCGACGAGTCGCGCGAGGAGGCCCGCGTGGGTCTGCAGAAGCTCCCCCGCAACGCGTCGCCCGTGCGACTCCGCAACCGCGACGCCGTCGACGGTCGTCCCCGGGGCAACCTCTCGAAGTTCGGGATCTCCCGCGTTCGCTTCCGTGAGATGGCGCATCGCGGCGAACTCCCCGGGATCACGAAGTCTTCCTGGTAGGTTTCCGCGTGGTTCCGGCCGACACGCCGGAGCGCATTGGGGATTCCCCCCGCCAACCCGCCGCCATAGCGCGGCCGACCCGTCCGACTCGAGGAGGACGACTCATATGGCAGACACCCTGAACCGCACCGAGCTCGTGCAGGCCGTCGCGGCCGAGACGAACCAGTCGCAGGCCACCGTCAACGGTGTCCTCGACGCGATCTTCTCGCAGCTCGCCAAGTCCGTCGCCGGCGGCACGAAGGTGACGATCCCGGGCTGGCTCGCCGTCGAGCAGACCTCGCGCGCAGCCCGCACGGGCCGCAACCCGCAGACCGGTGAGCCGATCGAGATCGCCGCGAGCAAGTCGGTCAAGATCAGCGCCGGCAGCAAGCTCAAGGCGGCGGTCAAGTAGCACCGCCTCGCAGCACGGACACGGCGCTCGCTCCTCCACCTGGAGGACGGGCGCCGTTCTCGTCCGCGGTCGGCGCAGCGGCAGCCGCGCGCCTACCCTGGAGGTGATGATCTCCGCCGGCCACCCCGACCGCCGCCGGTCGGCGCCCGGGACCGCGGGAGGGTCGGCATCCGCACCGGTGCGGGTTGCGTGGCCAGCGGTGACGACCGTGCTCGGCCTCGCGGCGGCGGTCGGCGCCGTGACAACGGCGGGCGGGGCGGCCCTGCTCGTCACCCGCGCCGCCGTCCTCGTCGTGCTCGTGCTCAGCGTCGCGGCCGTGCTCGGCATCCTCGTGCTGGTCGCGTTCGGCGTGTCGGCCGACGACGGGCGGCGCGGTCGGCTGCTGGACCTCGCAGCGGGCGCAGCGGCCCTCTGGGCGGTCGCGTCGGCGGTCACCGCGGTGCTGCTCTACCTCGGTGAGGCTCCCTCTGGCTCGTCGGCGGCATTCGGGCCCGGGCTGGTGTCGTTCGTGCTCGATGTGGAGACCGGGCGCTCCTGGCTGATCGGTGCGGTCGCCGCTGCGCTGCTCAGCGCCGTGCTCGTGGCCGTCCGATCCGCGCGGGGCGTCGCGGTGCTGCTGATGCTGAGCGCGGCGGCCGTCATCCCCGTGGCGCTGCAGAGCCCTGCTCCCGGGGATTCGATCGCGGCGCAGCGCACGGTGATCGCCGCCGGCCTCGTCCAGCTGCTGGCCCTCGGTGCGTGGACGGGCGAGCTCGCGACGGCGCAGGCCATCGGTGCGCCGATCCGACGGGGGTCGGCGCTCGCCTGCTTCCTGGCGGTGCTCGTCGCGGTGGGAGCGGCCCTGCCCGTGCTGGCGGCCGACGGCGCCGCGTCGCCGATGGCGATGGTCGGCGCGGCCGCGGTGGGGGTCGCCGGCGTGCTGGGCGTGCTGGGCGGCGGCCGTCGACTCCCGGCGTTCCGCGGCGCGCAGCTGGTCCTGCTGGCCGTGGGTACCGGTCTCGGTGCCGCCGCGGCGGTCACCCGCGGGGTCCCGCCCGTGCCGGCCCGCTCGACGCCCGCGGCGATCCTGACCGGCGAGCCCCTGCCGCCTCGACCGGGCCTCTTCGCCCTCCTCGGCGCCTGGCAGCCCGATCCGCTCTGGCTCGTCGTGTGCGTCGCTCTGCTTGCCGGGTACGCCCTGATCGCACGCACCTCGCCCGGTTGGCCGGCCCTGCGGTCGTGCTCGTGGGTCGTGGGTGTCCTCCTGCTCGCGTGGCTGACCAACGGCGCTCCGGCGGTGTACCAGGAGGTGCTGTTCGGCGCGCACCTCATGGAGCACGTCGCGCTGTTGCTCGTCGTGCCGCTGCTGCTGGCCGGCGGCGCGCCGAGGCGCTTGCTCGCGTCGTCCCGGACCGGGTCGGGGTCGGCTGCGGGTGGGATGTCCGCGTTGCTCGATTCCCGTGCACTCCGTGCCGTCGCGCGTCCCGCGCCGGCGGCGGCAGTCGCCACCGTCGCGCTGATCGCGCTCTACGGCTCGGGTGTGCTGCGGTGGACCGTCGACGGGGCCGTCGGTGCCGAGGCGAGCTCCGCGGCCTGCCTGGCCGTCGGTGCGGTCCTGGTGCAGGCGCTCATCGAGCCGAGCGTGTCCGGCAGGCGCACGATCGGCGTGGCGGCGGTGCTGCTCGCCGTCGAGTCGGGTGGGGCCGTCGCCCTCGCGGTGGGCTCCTCGCTGCTTCTCCCGGACTGGTTCGGGGCGATGGGGTGGGGCACGGACGCGCTCGCGGCGCAGCGGGGCGCTGCGCTCGGGTCATGGATCCTCGCCGCCGTGCCCACCCTCCTGCTGCTGCTCCGCGCGCTCCGGACCAGCCGGACCGCTGGATCGTCGCTCGCGCGACCCGGGACGGCGTCCGCGTGAACCCGGCGCTGGAGCTCGAGCTCACCCCCGCGCAGCAGGCGGTCATCGAGGCGATCGGCGACGAGGACCAGAGCCCGCTGCTGGTGACCGGCCGTGCGGGCACGGGCAAGTCGACGGTCCTGCACCGAATAGTGGCGGTCGAGCAGCGCAAGGTCGCAGTGGTGGCACCGACCGGTGTCGCCGCTCTGAACGTCGGCGGTCAGACGATCCACTCCTTCCTCCGGCTCCCCGTCGGCCTCATCGGCAACTCCCGGCTGTACCAGGATCGCGAGCTGCGGACCTTGCTCCAGGCGCTCGACGTCCTCATCGTCGACGAGATCTCGATGGTCAGCGCCGACCTCATGGACGGCATCGACCGGGCCCTGCGGGAGGCGCGCGGGCGCCCGGACCCGTTCGGCGGCGTACGGCTCGTGCTGTTCGGCGACCCGTTCCAGCTCTCCCCCGTGCCGGGTGGCGCGGAGGAACGCGCCTGGTACGCCGAGATGTACCGGTCGCTCTGGTTCTTCGACGCCCATGTGTGGGACCGCATCGGGCTGCGCACCCTCCACCTGGACCTGATCCACCGACAGCAGGACGAGGAGTTCCGCCGACTGCTCACCGCTGTGCGGCACGGTGCCGTGACGCGGGAGATGGCGCAGCGGCTGAATGAGGTCGGCGCGCGCCCGCTGCCCGCGCAGGCGCCGCTGACGCTTGCGAGCACCAACGCCGCGGTCGCGGCGATCAACCGGGCTGCGCTCTCGGGCCTGCCGGGCAAGGAGGCGACCGCGCTCGCCGAGGTGGACGGCGACTTCGGCGGTCGTTCGTTCCCCGCCGACGAGGAGCTGCGGCTGAAGGTCGGTGCGCACGTGATGATGCTGCGCAACGATTCGGAGGGCCGCTGGGTGAACGGCTCGATGGGCACGGTCGCGAAGCTGCAGCGCGGGAACCTGACCGTCGAGATCGACGGGGTGCAGCACGAGGTGGAGCCCGTCGTGTGGGAGCGGCACCGCTACACCGTCTCCGCCGACTCGAAGGAGCTGCAGCGCGAGGTCGTCGCCCAGTTCCGGCAGCTGCCTGTCCGGCTGGGCTGGGCCGTCACCATCCACAAGGCGCAGGGCGCCACCCTCGAATCCGCTCGGATCGACCTCGGGAGGCGGGCCTTCTCCCCCGGCCAGACGTACGTCGCACTCAGCCGCCTCACGACCCTGGCCGGCCTCTACCTGACGCGACCCCTGATCCCCGGTGACGTCATCGTCGACGCGGACGTGCGTCGCTGGGTCGAGGAGCGCAGGAGGGCCGCCGCAGAGCGCTGACCCGGCGGCGGGAAGCCCGGGGTCAGTGCATCTGCATGGTGCCACCGACGGAGGTGGCGGCAAGGCTCTGGGTGGTGACGATCGCGACGGCGGCCGCCGCGGCGCCCGCGGCGAGCAGGAACGGCAGCGGCCGCGGCTCCCCCGGCCGGGCCGCTCCGCGCAGGAGGTGCACGGCCAGCAGCGCGCCGACCGCCAGGTCGAGCACGCCGGCGCCGGCGAACGCGCCGGCCGGCACCCCGAACGAGACGACCGAGCCGTGGCGGGCGGCGGCCGGTGGCAGCAGGAGCGCGACGACGGTCAGCAGCAGCGCCACCCCGGCGCCCACCGACGCGGCCCGCGGGGAGGGCGGGGCCGGCCTGGCGAGGGCCGCGACGCCCCACAGCACCTCCGCGCCACCGAGGAGAGCGAGCGGGACGAGGACGGTCGGCGCCGTACCGGCGGCGCTCCCGAGATGGATGAGTCCGGCACCGATGGCGGCGAGACCCGGCCAGGTGCGCACCGGACCCCGGGTCAGGCGTGCTGGGTCTGCTGCGACTCGGGCTGCTCGCTCGCCCGGGTCACGCCGCGGTCGGCGCCGAGGCCGGTGGCGAGCAGGAGGAGTGCGGTGGCCAGGTGCAGGATGTGGTCCGGCACGTTCAGCGACAGGAAGTTGACCGGCGAGCGGCCGCCGTCGGGTGCGGTCAGGAAGAACCCGACGATCCCGAGCAGCAGGTAGAGGGCGCCGACCGTGCTGTTCGCGGCCTTCGCCGACGCGGCGGTGCCGGCGCCGGCGATGAGCAGCGCCGCGCCGATCAGCAGGTGCAGCACGTTGTGCAGCGGATTGACCTCGAACAGACCGAAGATGGCGTTGCTGCCGTCGCCGGGGCCGGCGAACGGGACGCCGTTCACCCAGAAGAAGCCGAGCAGGCCGACGAGCACGTAGACCGCACCGAAGAGGAACGCGATGATGCGGTTCGGGGATCGGTGGAAGGCCGTCCCGGGGTTGATCTGATTGATCTGCATGCGAGGCGCCTCCTGATGACCGTTCCCGACGCGGAACGGGTCAACGATGGCAGGCCACGCCTGGAGTTGCCAGTCGGCGACGTCGGTTCGCGACGGTGCTCGCACCGCGATGATGCGAGCACCCGCTGCCCGTCCCCGTGGAACGTCCGGCGATACCCGGGTGCTGCGCCGAGGTCGCAGCGGAGCGTCCTAGCGTGACCGGCATGACCGATGAGGCCGCGACCCCCGCGATCGCCGTGACCGTGCCGCCGAAGCAGGAGGTCGGCGTGTTCGCGGACTTCGCGGGCATCTGGCACACCCCCAACACCTTCGTGCTCGACTTCCTGTCGCTCACCTCCCCCGGACCGCAGCAGCAGCTGGACGGTTCGGGCGGTCTGGTGGGGGCGATGCCGGCCCGGGTCGCATCGCGAGTGCGGATCCCCGCGGAGCAGGTGTTCCAGATCATCGCCGCCCTGCAGCAGCAGGCGGACCAATGGCTGCGGGAGACCGGCCGCTCCGAGCCGCCGGAGGCGTGGCTGCCGAGCATCTGACAACACGGAGCGGGCGACGGGAATCGAACCCGCGCTACCAGCTTGGGAAGCTGGAGTTCTGCCATTGAACTACGCCCGCGATGCGCGACCAGCGCGCCCGCCGAGTGTAGCAAGGGCCTCCGGCGCAGAGGCCACCCCCAGTAGGGTCGGTGCGTGCTGCTGTCGGACCGGGACATCGCTGCGGAGCTCGGATCGGGCCGGGTCGTCCTCGACCCGTTCGACCCCGGGCTGCTGCAGCCCTCGAGCTTCGACGTGCGGCTGGATCGCTACTTCCGCCTGTTCGACAACCACAAGTACGCGGTCATCGATCCTGCGGAGCACCAGCCGGAGCTGACCCACCTGGTGGAGACCAGGCCGGGGGACGCGTTCGTCCTGCATCCGGGGGAGTTCGTGCTGGGTGCGACGTTCGAGGCGGTGACGCTGCCGAACGACATCGCGGCGCGCCTCGAGGGGAAGAGCTCGCTCGGCCGGCTCGGCCTCCTGACGCACTCCACCGCCGGCTTCGTGGATCCTGGATTCACCGGGCACATCACGCTCGAGCTGAGCAACGTCGCGACGCTGCCGATCAAGCTGTGGCCCGGGATGAAGATCGGGCAGCTGTGCTTCTTCCGGCTCAGCTCGCCGGCGGAGAAGCCGTACGGATCGGGGGAGTACGCCTCCCGCTACCAGGGGCAGCGAGGGCCCACCGCGTCCCGCTCGTACCTGAACTTCGTCAAGGCCGACGTGACGACGACGACCGCGGGCGCGCCGGGCGAGTGACGCCCGGTCCGTGAATCCGGTCAGCGCCCGGGAGCGGTCGCGAGCTCGATGAGCTGCAGGTTCAACCACGGGCTGAAGGCCCAGGGCGCCATCGAGACGGCGACCTCCAGGTCGCCGGCGTCGATCCAGCGGTGCTCGGCCACCTCGTCGGGATCCGGCTGCAGCTCGTCGGCCGTGACGGCGGTGAAGACGGGGCAGATCTCGTTCTCCACGATCCCGGAGGCGTCGGTCGCGCGGTACCGGAAGTCGGGCAGGACGAGACGGAGATCGGTGATGGTCACACCGAGCTCGTCCCGTGCGCGCCGCGCGACCGCCGAGGGGAGGTCCTCGTCGGGTGAGGGGTGGCCGCAGAAGGAGTTCGTCCACACCCCGGGCCAGGTCCGCTTCGTCAGGGCGCGCCGGGTCACGAGCAGTCGCCCGTCGGGGTCGCGGAGATGACAGCTGAAGGCGAGGTGGAGGGGGGTGTCGGTGCGATGCACGCTCGACTTGGCCGCCGTCCCGATAGGCTCCCCGTCCTCGTCGAGGAGGACGACCCGCTCGTCGAGGTCCGTCATTCGCTGCGCTGTACCCTTGCGTCGTGCTGATCCGGAACGCCCCCGAACGGGGGCGCCGCTGGGCGGTAAGCCTAGGGTGTGATAGCGCAGACCGACGCCCCCTTCCTCCACGAGTGGCGCCCCCGCCGCGAGGGAGGTGACATGGCCAGCCCGCTGGAACGCTACGGCCGGGCCGCGGCCAGGTCCTCCGCCGTCGTCATCGGCGAGTACTCGACGTCCTTCGCTCTCGCCGTGCGGCTGCTTCCGGGGCGCACCCGGGCGCACATCCGGAACGTCTACGCGCTCGTCCGGTTGGCGGACGAGGTCGTGGACGGCGTCGCGGCGGCCGCCGGAGTGCCCGCCGACCGCATCGCGGCGGCGCTCGACGACCTGGAGGTGGACACCTACCGAGCGATGCAGACGGGCTACTCCACCAACCTGGTGGTGCACGCCTTCGCGAGCACCGCGCGCGAGGTCGGCATCGAGCAGGAGATCGTCACCCCGTTCTTCACCTCCATGCGGATGGATCTCGTCCGTGCATCCCACACCGACGCGACGTTCGCGGAGTACGTCGACGGATCGGCGGAGGTGGTCGGGCTCATGTGCCTCCGCGCCTTCGTCGCGGAGGGCGCCCCTCGCTCGCCGCAGGAGCTCGCGATCCTGGAGTCGGGCGCACGCCGCCTCGGCGCCGCGTTCCAGAAGGTCAACTTCCTCCGCGACCTCGCGGCGGATTCGGAAGGACTCGGCCGTGCCTACTTCCCCGGTGTCGACGTGACCCGGCTCGACGAGCAGACGAAGCTGCGCCTGCTCACGGACATCGACGCAGACCTCGCGGCCGCCGCTGCGGCGCTGCCGCTGCTCGAGCGCGGCCCGCGGCGGGCGGTCGCGCTCGCCCACGGGTTGTTCGAGGAGCTCGCGGTCCGCATCCGAGCGACGCCGGCGGAGACCCTGCGCACGACGCGGATCCGCGTGCCCGATCCCGCGAAGGCGCGCCTCGCTGCGCTCGCCGTCGTCGGACGTCTGCCGAGGCGGCGATGAGCCGCGCGGTCGTCATCGGAGGCGGCATCTCCGGTCTCGCGACGGCTGCCCTGCTGGCGGAGGAGGGGCACGACGTCGTCCTGCTCGAGGCCCGCGGCGCGGTCGGGGGTCGTGCGGGTGAGTGGCGCAGCGAGGGCTACCGGTTCGAGACGGGGCCGTCCTGGTACCTCATGCCGGAGGTGTTCGACCACTTCTTCCGACTGCTCGGCTCGACCGCGGACGCGGAGCTCGAGCTGCAGCAGCTGGACCCCGGGTACCGCGTGCTCTTCGAGCCGCGCGGCGGATCGACGGCGGAGGTCGTCGACATCGCCGCGGATCGAGAGCGGAACCTGGCGCTCGCGGAGCGGCTCGAGCCGGGTGCCGGGCGGAAGCTCGCCCGCTACCTCGACTCCTCGCGGTGGGTGTACGAGACCGCGAAGCGCTACTTCCTCTACACGACCTTCCAGGACCTGCGCCCGCTGCTCGTCCGCGACGTCGTGCGCGGGCTGCCCCGGCTCGTCCCGATGCTCGGCGAATCCCTGCACCGCTACGTGACCCGCCGCTTCCGTGATCACCGGCTCGCGCAGATCCTGCAGTACCCGGCGGTCTTCCTCGGCAGCTCGCCCTATGCCACGCCCGGCATGTACCACCTGATGAGCACGCTCGATCTGGAGGGCGGGGTGCTCTACCCGCGGGGCGGCATCACCGCGGTCATCGAGGCGGTCCGGAAGCAGGCCGAGCAGCGGGGCGTCCGCGTCCGCACGGCCACACCGGCCGCGCGGATCATCACCGCGGGCACCGCGGGAGGTCGACCGAGGGTGACGGGCGTGCGCACAGCGGACGGGGAGACGGTGCCGGCCGACCTCGTCGTGAGCACCATGGATCTGGAAGCTGCGGAGCGCACGCTGCTGCCGTCCGCACTCCGCACCCACGATGCGGCCTGGTGGGCCAAGCGCACCCCGGGACCCTCCGCCGTGCTCGTGCTGCTCGGTGTGCGGGGGGACCTGCCCGAGCTGCTCCATCACACGCTGCTGTTCACCTCGGACTGGCGCACGAACTTCGCCGCGGTCATGCCGAAGCGCCGCCCCGGCCCTCCGCTCCCCGACGAGCTGTCGCTGTACGTGTGCCGTCCGAGCGCCACCGACGACGTCGCTCCGGAGGGCCACGAGAACCTGTTCGTGCTCGTGCCGGTCACGGCCGACCCGACCATCGGGCACGGCGGCGTCGGAGGAGGCGGCGACGCGGCCGTCGAGGCGATCGCCGACCGGGCGATCGCCCAGATCGCGCGCTGGACCGGGATCGCCGACCTCGCCGATCGCATCGAGGTGCGGCGCACGATCGGTCCCGCGGACTTCGTGGACGACCTCGCCGCTTGGCAGGGCACCGCCCTCGGCCCCGCCCACACCCTCGCGCAGTCGGCCCTCTTCCGGGCAGGCAACGTCAGCACCCAGGTCGACGGGCTGCTCTTCGCCGGCGGGTCGACCATCCCCGGTATCGGGCTGCCGATGTGCCTCATCAGCGCCGAGCTCGTGATCAAGCGGCTGCGCGGCGACACGACGGCCGGTCCGCTGCCCGAACCGTCGGTGCGCGCGTGACCGGGCTGTACCTGGTCGCGCTGCTCGTCTCGATCGCCGGTCTCGTGGTGCTCGACGTCAGGGCGAAGCTCTTCCTCGGTGCTGCGCCGTTGCGCGCCGCGGTCGTCCTGGTGGTCGGCGTCGGCGGGTTCCTGGCCTGGGACGCCGCGGGCGTCGGCCTGGGGATCTTCTTCGAGGGGCCGTCGCGGCTGCTCACCGGCATCGACCTCGCGCCGCAGATCCCGCTCGAGGAGCTGTTCTTCCTGATCCTCCTGTGCCTGAGCGCGATGGAGGCGTTCACGCTCGCTCAGCGGCTGCTGCACCGCCGCTCGCAGGTCGAGCGGTGACCACCTATCTCCTCCTCGCGGCCGGGGTCGCGGTGCCGCTCTCCGTCGCGGCGGTGGTGGTCCTGGCGCGCCGGGGGCGGCAGGCGCTCGTGCCGGCGCTGGTCGGACTCGGTGTCCTGGTCGCGATGACGGTCGTCTTCGACAACGTGATCGTCGGGACCGGCATCGTCGCGTACGACGGGAGCAGGATCCTCGGGATCCACGTCGGATTCGCGCCCGTCGAGGACTTCTCCTACGCCGTGGTCGCCGCGCTCGCGCTGCCGGCGCTCTGGGTGCTGCTCGGGCGGCGGCGGGAGAGATGATCCGGCACCTGTTCGTCTCCTCCAGGCCGCTGTCCTGGATCAACACCGCCTACCCCTTCGCGCTCGCCTACCTCCTGCTCGCGCGGCCGGTCGATCCGCTGGTGCTCGTGATCGGCACGCTGTTCTTCCTCGTGCCGTACAACCTCGCGATGTACGGCATCAACGACGTCTTCGACTACGAGTCCGACCTGCGCAACCCGCGCAAGGGCGGGGTGGAGGGGGCGGTGCTCGCTCCCGCGTTCCACCGGCCCACGCTGATCGCCGCCGCGGTCACGACCGTCCCGTTCCTCGTCGTGCTGGTGCTGCTGGGCGGCTGGTCCTCCTGGCTGGTGCTGGCGATCAGCATGGCCGCCGTCGTCGCTTACAGCGCTCCGGTGCTCCGGTTCAAGGAGCGTCCGGTGCTCGACTCCGTGACCTCGAGCACGCACTTCGTGAGCCCCGCCGTCTACGGCGTCGCGCTCGCGGGGGCCGCGCCGACGGGGAGCGCGGTGCTGCTGCTCGTGGCGTTCTTCTGCTGGGGCATGGCGAGCCATGCGTTCGGCGCCGTCCAGGACATCCCCGCCGACCGGGAGGCCGGCATCGCGTCGGTCGCCACCGTCTTCGGCGCGCGCCCGACCGTCGTCGGCGCCGCCGCGCTCTACCTCATCGCGGGTGTGCTGGCCGGCCTCTCCGGCTGGCCGACGCTGCTCGCGGGACTGCTCGCGATCCCGTATCTGCTGATGGTGCTGCCCTTCGCGGCCATCACCGACGCCACCGCCGAGCGCGCGAACCGAGGATGGCGGCGCTTCCTCGCCATCAACTACGGCGCGGGCTTCGGCGTGACCGTGCTCGCGATCGTCGCGTCCGCTGTCGCCGCCTGACGCTCCGTTCCGCGGGACGCACCGTCCTCCGGAACGGAGCGTGCAGACTGCTGCCGTGCGGGCGAAGCGGTTGCAGCGGATCGAGCCGGGACCCGGCCAGGAGTCGGTCTGGGACTACCCGCGCCCCCCAGCGGTCGACCCCTCGAGCGAGCGGATCCGGATCGAGCTCGGCGGGGAGCTCGTGCTCGACACCGTGGACTCGATCAGAGTGCTCGAGACGAGCCATCCGCCCGTCTACTACTTGCCGGCGGACGCGTTCCTCGTGTCGGTGCACGACGCCGGCGGCCTCAGCATGTGCGAGTTCAAGGGGATGGCGCACTACCTGACCATCGCGGCGGGGAACCGGATCGCCGTGCGCGCGGCATGGTCCTACGCGGAGCCGTGGCCCGGTTACGAGGTCATCGCGGGCCGTGTCGCGGTCTACCCGTCGAAGATGGACCGCTGCACGGTCGACGGCGAGGTCGTCGTGCCGCAGGAGGGCGACTTCTACGGCGGGTGGGTCACCTCACGGGTGGTCGGCCCCTTCAAGGGCGCGCCCGGCACCCTCGGCTGGTGAGAACGAGCCCTTCACCGGCAGCATCAGCACCAGTCCGAGGGCGAGGACCACCACGATGCCGAGGATCCCGAAGCCCTGGTCCTGCGCGACCGCGGTGAAGGCGGCGAACGCGGCCGGGGCGATGAAGCTCGCCGCGCGGCCCGTCGTGGCGTAGAGGCCGAACAGCTCGCCGGCGCGCTCGGCGGGCACGAGCCTCCCGAGCAGGGCTCGGCTCGAGGTCTGGGCAGGACCGACGAACAGGCACAGTGCGAGGCCGAAGACCCAGAACACCCAGCGGCCCTCGTGCTGCAGCGCGAAGGCGATGGATCCGCAGACGACGAGTCCGACGAGCGACGTCATGATCACGGGCTTCGGTCCGTAGCGGTCGTCGAAGCGCCCGGAGATCAACGTGCTCACGCCGGCGACGAGGTTCGCGGCGACGCCGAAGACCAGCACCTGGGAGAAGGTGAAGCCGAACACCGCGGAGGCGATCACGGCGCCGAAGGTGAAGACGCCGGTGAGGCCGTCGCGGAACACCGCGCTCGCGATGAGGAAGAAGAGCAGGTTCCGGTCCCGCTGCCACAGGCCGACGAGATCGCCGATCAGGCGGCGGTAGGTGGCGAGCACGCCGAGCCGCTCGCCGGTGGCGATCCTGCGATCGTCCGGCACCGCGAAGAGCACCGGTATCGCGAACACGGCGAACCAGATCGCGCAGACGAGTGCGGACAGCCGGACGCCGAAGGTGCCGAGCGGGATGAGCGTCGTCACGAGCAGGATCAGCAGCACGATGCCGCCGACGTACCCGGAGGCCCAGCCGAACGCGCTGATCCGTCCGATCGACTTCGACGTCGAGAGCGGCAGCAGCATGGCGTTGTAGTTGACGGCGCCCGCCTCGTAGGCGACGGTCCCGATCCCCACGAGGACGACGCCGAACCAGAAGAACGCCGGAGCCGGCTGGACGAAGAACATCCCGACCATGGATGCGGCGACGACCCCGCTCGCGACGGCGAGCGGTCGCCTCCTGCGGCCCACCGCGTCGGAGCGTCTCCCGACGACGGGCGCGATGAGCGCGACGGCGATGCCGGCGATCGCCAGGCCGAGGCCGAGGCCGCTCGAGAGCCCGGCCTTCGCGACCTTGTACCCGGGGGAGTCGGGGGACAGCCCGGTGAACGCATCGCTCGTCAGGTACACGGTGAAGACGAACGTCGTGATCACGGCGTTGAAGGCGGCGCTGCCCCAGTCCCAGCCGGCCCAGGCGAACACACGGCGATCGAGGAGGCGGGTCGCCGGCGCCGGTGCCGTGGTCATGGGCGCAGCGTAGGACGCCGGGATGTCGGCCACGTGGCCCCAGTTCGCGGATCCGGAGATCCGGCACGACACCCCGGTTGACGGGCGCCCCGCGCCGGGTGCCGCGAGGAATCCCCGGATCCGCGACGCCGCCATGACGGGGGTCGAGGCGCGCGCCGCGTTCACCTCGGGATCAGGGACAATTCCTCACGTGAGCGACGGAACCCGTGCCCTGGAGACCGACCCGTCCGTCTGCTACCGCCATCCGGGTCGGCAGAGCTGGGTGCTGTGCCAGCGCTGCGGTCGCACGGTGTGCCCGGAGTGCCAGATCGAGGCACCGGTGGGTGTGCACTGCCCCGAGTGCGTCCGGGAGACCGCGGGTGGCCTGTCCTGGCGACCCGCCGGCGACGTCACCCCGATCCAGAAGGCGAAGCGCCGACGCTCGCCCGGCCGCGTGCGCACGATGCTCGCCGGCGCGGGCGGGTCCGGCACACCGGTCGCGTCGCAGGCGGTCCTCGTCGCCTACGCGGCGCTCTACCTCGTCGGCTTCCTGACGAACAACCTCCCGGCCCAGTGGCTGGGCGGCCTGCCGGGGTACGGCTGGCAGGTGTGGCGCTTCGTGACCGCACCGCTCATCTACCCGGCGTCGCCCGACCTGACGATCGTCTACGCGGCGCTCGGCGCCGTGTTCTTCTGGCTGACGGGCCCGCAGCTCGAGCGCCTGCTGGGCTTCCGGCGCTTCGTCGGGGTCCTCGTCGTGTCGTCCGTCATCGGTACCGCGGGGATGATGCTGTCCGGCTCACCGTCGTTCGGACTCACGGCGCCGCTGTTCGGTCTGTTCGCCGCGCTGCTCGTCGAGGTGTGGGGCGACCCCCGGATGCGGACCCAGATCCTCATCATCACGGCCGTGAACCTGCTGTTCGCGCTGGTCGGCAGCGGCCTGCCCGCGCTCGTCGGCGGCATGATCGGCGGTGCCGGCACCGTGTATCTGCTGGCGAACGGCCCGTCGCGCGGCTGGAAGCCGCGCACCCCGGTGCTCATCATCGCGGGCGTCTGCGTCGTGCTGGTCCTGCTGGCCGTCCTCCGCGGGGGGCTTCCGGCCTGACCGGGAATGCCGGCCGTTCCTGAGAGTTGAGCATCAGTGACTCAACTCTGGTCCCCACGATTGGACAGGGCCGACAGGTCTTCCTAGAGTTGAGCCGTCACGACGCAAGTCGTGCCCCGGACCTCAATGCAAGGAGTAACCCCCATGGCTCGTGCCGTCGGTATCGACCTCGGGACCACGAACAGCGTGGTCGCCGTGCTCGAGGGTGGCGACCCCACCGTCATCGCCAACGCGGAAGGCTTCCGCACCACCCCCTCCGTGGTCGCGTTCACGAAGGACGGTGACGTGCTCGTCGGCGAGACCGCGAAGCGCCAGGCCGTCACGAACGTCGACCGCACCATCTCGTCCGTGAAGCGCCACATGGGCACCTCGTGGACCACCTCCATCGACGGCAAGCCGTACACCCCGCAGGAGATCTCGGCGCGCATCCTCGGCAAGCTGAAGCGCGACGCCGAGCAGTACCTCGGCGACACCGTCACCGACGCCGTCATCACCGTCCCCGCGTACTTCAACGACGCCGAGCGCCAGGCCACGAAGGACGCCGGCGAGATCGCGGGCCTCAACGTGCTGCGCATCATCAACGAGCCCACCGCGGCCGCACTCGCCTACGGGCTCGACAAGGGCAAGGAGGACGAGCTCATCCTCGTCTTCGACCTCGGCGGCGGCACGTTCGACGTCTCCCTCCTCGAGGTGGGCAAGGACGAGGGCTTCTCGACCATCCAGGTCCGCTCCACCGCCGGCGACAACCGGCTCGGCGGCGACGACTGGGACCAGCGGGTCGTCGACCACCTGATCAAGCGATTCAAGGACTCGACCGGTGTCGACGTCTCGAAGGACAAGATCGCGCTGCAGCGCCTCAAGGAGGCCGCGGAGCAGGCGAAGAAGGAGCTCTCCAGCTCCACCTCGACCACGATCACGCTGCCGTACCTGTCCCTCACCGAGAACGGTCCCGCCAACCTCGACGAGTCCTTGACCCGCGCGCAGTTCGAGAACCTGACGAGCGACCTGCTCGACCGCACGAAGAAGCCGTTCGAGGACGTCATCAAGGAGGCGGGGGTCAAGGTCGGCGACATCGCCCACGTGGTCCTCGTCGGCGGTTCGACCCGCATGCCCGCCGTCTTCGAGCTCGTGAAGAAGCTCACCGGCGGCAAGGACCCGAACAAGGGTGTCAACCCGGACGAGGTCGTCGCCGTCGGTGCGGCGCTGCAGGCCGGCGTCCTGAAGGGCGAGCGCAAGGACGTCCTGCTCATCGACGTCACCCCGCTCTCCCTGGGCATCGAGACCAAGGGCGGCATCATGACCAAGCTCATCGAGCGCAACACGGCCATCCCGACCAAGCGCAGCGAGACCTTCACCACGGCCGACGACAACCAGCCGTCCGTCGCGATCCAGGTCTTCCAGGGCGAGCGCGAGTTCACCCGCGACAACAAGAACCTCGGCACCTTCGAGCTGACCGGCATCGCGCCGGCTCCGCGCGGCATGCCGCAGGTCGAGGTCACCTTCGACATCGACGCGAACGGCATCGTCCACGTGTCCGCGAAGGACAAGGGCACCGGCAAGGAGCAGTCGATGACGATCACGGGCGGCTCCAGCCTCCCGAAGGACGACATCGAGCGCATGGTCCGCGAGGCGGAGGAGCACGCCGCCGAGGACAAGAAGCGGCGTGAGCTCGCCGAGGTCCGCAACTCGGGTGAGCAGCTCGTCTACTCGATCGAGAAGCTGATCAAGGAGAACGACGACAAGCTGCCCGCCGACGTCAAGGACGAGGTGCAGGGCGACGTCGACTCGCTGAAGAGCGCGCTCGCCGGCGACGACGACGACGCGGTGAAGACCGCGTTCGACAAGCTGAACGAGAGCCAGACGAAGCTCGGTCAGGCGATCTACGCGAGCTCGCAGGCGGAGGAGTCCGCGCCGGCGCCCGACGGGCCAACCGCCGCCTCCTCCGAGGACGAGGACGTGGTGGACGCCGAGGTCGTGGACGAGGACGAGCCCAAGCGATGACGGACAAGGACAAGAACGCGTCGGGGGCGCCCGAGGAGGGCGCCCCCCAGGGCGGGGACGAGCAGTGGATCCAGGCCGAGGGCCCGGACGTCGAGACCTCGCTCACGGACGCCGATCAGGCGTTCCTGAGCGGTGTCGGGGACCTGCCCGACGGCACGCCCGCCCCAGCCGGGGCGGCCGACCAGGGCAGCGAGCACCTGGCGGACCTGAAGCGGGTCACCGCGGAGTACGCGAACTACCGCCGCCGCACGGAGCGGGAGCGCGAGGCCATCAAGGACCGTGCGACCGGCGATGCCGCGCGGGCGATCCTGCCCGTGCTCGACGACCTCGATCGCGCCGAGGCGCACGGGGACCTCGCGGAGGGCGGCCCGCTCACGGCCATCGCGCAGAAGCTGCGCGGCGCGGTGACGAAGCTCGGCATCGAGCCGTTCGGGGAGGTCGGGGAGCTGTTTGACCCCCACCAGCACGACGCGATCTTCCAGCGGGAGAGCCCGGACGTGCAGAAGCCGACGGTGTCCGACGTCGTGGAGCGCGGGTACCGCATCGGCGATGCGGTGCTCCGGGTCGCGAAGGTCGTCGTCGACACCCCGGCAGGAGCCTGAGCCATGGCGAGTCAGGACTGGTTCGAGAAGGACTTCTACCAGGTCCTCGGCGTGGACAAGTCCATCTCGCAGCCCGATCTCAAGAAGGCGTACCGCCGGCTCGCGCGGCAGTTCCATCCGGACTCGAACCCGGGTGACGCGAAGGCCGAGTCGCGGTTCAAGGAGATCTCCGAGGCCTACAGCGTCCTGTCGGACGACGAGCAGCGCAAGGAGTACGACCAGATCCGCGCCATGGGCTCGGGCGCCCGGTTCACCGCGGGCGGCGCCGGCGGCCAGGGCGGCGGCTTCGAGGACGTGTTCGGCAACCTGTTCGGTCAGGGCTCGAGGACACGGACCACCACCCGGGGCGGCGGAGGCGGCTTCGAGGACATCCTCGGCGGGATGTTCGGCAACGGTCCCGGCTTCGGCCAGGCCTCCGGCGGCTTCCGGGGGTTCGGCGGGCCCACACCGGGTCGCGACGTCACCGCGACGACGAGCATCGATTTCGTGACCGCCACGAAGGGCGACACCGTCACCCTGTCCGGTGGCAACGGCAAGCCGATCACCGTGCGGATCCCCGCCGGGGTCACGGACGGGCAGAAGCTCAAGCTGCGCGGCAAGGGCGAGCCGAGCGCCGACGGCGGCGAGGCGGGCGATCTGGTCCTCACGGTCCACGTCGCCAAGCACCCGGTGTTCGAGCGCGACGGCCTCAACCTCCGCGTGAACGTCCCGGTGACGTTCGCCGAGGCGGCGCTGGGCGCGACGATCGAGGTACCGACCCTCGGCGGTGACACGGTCCGCATGAAGGTGCCTGCCGGCACCTCCAGCGGTCGCGTGCTGCGGCTGAAGGGCCGGGGCGTGGAGACGAAGGCGGGCACCGGCGATCTGCTGGCGCGCGTGGAGGTCGCCGTGCCGAGCCATCTGTCCCCCGCGCAGAAGGAGGCCCTCGAGGCGCTGGTGGCCGCGTCCGGCGACGACAACCCGCGCGAGGACCTCCTGGCGAAGGCCCGCGGATGACCACCGTGCATTTCGAAGGGGTTTCTGCTGGCTCCGCTGCGCAGAAACCCCTTCGAAATGCACGTCGAGCCGGGGAGAGGCCCTGATGGAGGCGGACGACCCGATCTTCCCGATCGCCGCAGCGGCGGAGCTCGCCGGCATGCATCCGCAGACCCTCCGGCAGTACGACCGGCTCGGCCTCGTGTCCCCGCGGCGGACCAGCGGCAAGTCGAGGCGGTACTCCCTCCGTGAGGTCGCGCAGCTGCGAGAGGTGCAGCGACTGTCGGGGGAGGGCGTCTCCCTCGAGGGCATCAAGCGGGTGCTGGAGCTGGAGAACGAGGTCGTCGCCCTGCGTGAGCGGGTACGGCAGCTCGAGTCGGCGCTCGCCAACGAGCTGCTGTCCCGACCGGGAGCACGGGTGTTCGCCTCCTCACCGCAGGGAGACGTGGTCCCCCTGCGGCACGGCATGCGCGCGGCCCGCCGCACCGAGGTGATGGTGTGGCGCCCGCGTCCCATCGATCCGGACGAGATCGAATGAGCCGACCGCAATAGCCCTGAGCGTGGTGCGCTCGCCTCTCCCGGGGAATCTCCCCATCCACTTCTTCAGAAGGCAGATCCCATGGCCAACATGCGTGGTGCGGCCGCTCCCCAGGAGAACGCGAAGAGCGCCCTGGAGCAGTACGGCATCAACCTCACCGAGATCGCCCGTGCGGGCAAGCTCGACCCCGTCATCGGCCGCGACGCCGAGATCCGTCGCGTCAGCCAGGTGCTGACGCGACGCACCAAGAACAACCCCGTGCTCATCGGCGAGCCCGGTGTCGGCAAGACGGCCGTCGTCGAGGGGCTCGCGCAGCGCATCGTCGCCGGCGACGTGGCCGACTCGCTCAAGAACAAGCAGCTCGTCTCGCTCGACCTCGCCGCCCTCGTGGCCGGTGCGAAGTACCGCGGCGAGTTCGAGGAGCGGCTGAAGGCCGTCCTCAGGGAGATCGACGACTCGGACGGCCGCATCATCACCTTCATCGACGAGCTGCACACCCTGATGGGCGCCGGCGGCGGCGAGGGCAGCGTCGCGGCGGCGAACATGCTGAAGCCGATGCTCGCGCGGGGTGAGCTCCGGATGATCGGCGCGACGACGCTCGACGAGTACCGCGAGTTCATCGAGAAGGACGCCGCTCTCGAGCGCCGGTTCCAGCAGGTGTTCGTGGGCGAGCCCTCGGTCGACGACTCGATCGCGATCCTCCGCGGGCTGAAGGAGCGGTACGAGGCGCACCACAAGGTCGCCATCGCCGACTCGGCGCTCGTGGCGGCTGCGGCGCTGTCCAACCGGTACATCAGCTCCCGCCAGCTGCCCGACAAGGCGATCGACCTGATCGACGAGGCGGCCAGCCGGCTGCGGATGGAGATCGACTCCGCGCCCGTCGAGATCGACGAGCTGCGCCGCTCCGTCGACCGGCTGAAGCTGGAGGAGCTCGCGCTGAAGCGGGAGAAGGACGATGCGTCCCGGGACCGGCTCGAGAAGCTCCGCGCCGACCTCCGCCGCCGCGAGTCGAAGCTGAAGGACCTGCAGGCGCGGTGGGAGCGGGAGCGCGCCGATCTCAACCGTGTCGGCAACCTGAAGGAGAAGGTCGACGCGCTGCGGATGCGCGCCGAGCGCGCGCAGCGGGAGGGGAACCTCGAGGAGGCGTCGCGCCTGCTGTACGGAGAGATCCCGGTGATCGAGCGCGAGCTGGCGGCCGCCGAGCAGGCGGAGGAGCACCCGGACGAGCCGCGAATGGTGAACGACCAGGTGACGGATGAGGACATCGCCGCCGTCGTCGCCCAGTGGACCGGCATCCCGATGGGACGCCTGCTGCAGGGTGAGACGGAGAAGCTGCTGCGGCTCGAGAGCGAGCTCGGCAAGCGTCTCATCGGGCAGAAGGCCGCGGTCGGCGCGGTGTCGGACGCCGTGCGGCGCACCCGTGCCGGCATCTCCGACGACAGCCGGCCCACGGGGTCGTTCCTGTTCCTCGGCCCGACCGGCGTCGGAAAGACCGAGCTGGCCCGCGCGCTCGCGGAGTTCCTGTTCGACGACGAGCACGCGATGGTGCGGATCGACATGAGCGAGTACGGGGAGAAGTTCGCCGTCTCGCGCCTCGTCGGCGCTCCTCCCGGTTACGTGGGATACGAGCAGGGCGGTCAGCTGACGGAGGCGGTGCGACGTCGTCCGTACTCCGTGGTCCTGCTCGACGAGGTCGAGAAGGCGCACCCCGAGGTGTTCGACATCCTGCTGCAGGTGCTCGACGAGGGGCGGCTGACCGACGGGCAGGGCCGTACCGTCGACTTCCGGAACACCATCCTGATTCTCACCTCGAACCTCGGCAGCCAGTACCTCATCGATCCGTCGACGTCGACGGAGCAGAAGGAGGCGGCCGTCCAGGCCCTCGTGCGCCAGGCGTTCAAGCCCGAGTTCGTCAACCGGCTCGACGACATCGTCGTGTTCCAGTCGCTGACGGAGGAGGACCTGGGTCAGATCGTCGAGCTGTACATCGACCGCCTCGGCCGCCGGCTCGCGGATCGTCGGCTGCAGCTCGCGGTGACCCCGGAGGCGCGACGGTGGCTCGCGGAGCGCGGATACGACCCGCTCTACGGCGCCCGGCCCCTCCGACGCCTCATGCAGCGGGAGATCGACGACCGGCTCGCCCGGGCGCTCCTCGGTGGCACGATCCGCGACGGGGACACCGTGCGGGTGGATGTCGACCGCGCCACGGACGCCCTCAGGGTCGGCCGGTTCGAGGTCCCCGTCGGCTAGATCGAGCGCGACGGCGACCTCCCGACACCCGGCGGCCACCTGCGGGCCCACCTCGCCCGGTAGGAACGCCGCGTGGAACGATCGCACCTGCTGCTCGTCGGGATCGACGGGCTCCGACTCGACCTGGCGACGGAGGAGCGCGCACCGCAGCTCCGGTCGCTGATGGCACGGGGTGCGACGTCCTGGATGACGATGCCCGTCCCCACGATCTCCGGACCTGGGTGGGCCACGCTGCTGACCGGCGCGTCCCACGAGGAGCACGGTGTCGTCGACAACACGTTCGTCGGCAGCCGGCTCGCCGGGATCCCCGACCTCCTGAGCCGTGCGTTCTTCGCCGACTCGACGCGGACGACATTCGCCGCCGCCGCCTGGCCGCCGCTCGTCGACCCGGCCGGCGTCGGTCCGGTGATCCACACCAGGGACGAGCAGCGGCGCTCGGCGCGGCACCGGGTGATCGTGCGGGACGGTGAGACCTACGGCTATCGGACGGCGGACGCGGAGATCGCGGACTTCGCGACGGTCGGCCT
Organism: Acidobacteriota bacterium; assembly: GCA_019352055.1. Taxonomy (GTDB): domain Bacteria; phylum Actinomycetota; class Actinomycetes; order Actinomycetales; family Microbacteriaceae; genus Amnibacterium. The sequence continues at coordinate 17,239 of JABBOB010000008.1, read as the reverse complement.
GCTGGGCTTCGGCCCCGACGTCTCGTTGGTCTACTTCTCGGGGGTCGACGAGTCCGGGCACGTGTACGGCGCCGTGAGCCGGCAGTACGCCGAGGCGATCGCCCGGACCGACGCGCACCTCGGCCGCCTGCTCGCGGCGGTCGACCACCGAGCGCGCCGAGGTGAGCGGTGGACGGTGGCAGTGACGACCGATCACGGCCACGTCGACAGCGGGGGCCACGGAGGAGCGGAGCCCGAGGTGGTGACCTCGTTCGTCGTCCGCGTCGCGTGGAACGCGGAGCTCGAGGCGTGGCCCGATGAGATCGATCCGACGGAGCTCACGCCGCGGCTGCTCGCCGCGCTCGGCTGACCACCACGCTCCGGGGGACCACCACGCTCCGGGGGCCCTCCGCGGCGAATGGGGTCGCGCGCGCCGCCCCGACAGCCGCGCGGAGCCCCCGCAGCGGGTCAGTCCCGCGCGAGCACGAGCTCGTCGAGGGGCAGCCTCGTGCGCTCCGCGGTCTCGCGCTCGCGGTACTTCTCCGGGAGGAGGTCCGGCGAGGCGATCGTGCCGACCGCGGTGACGGTGATCGGCACGAAGCGCTCGGGCAGGTCGAACTCGGCGCGCAGGTCGGCGACCTCGATGCCGCCCATGGGGTGGGCGTGCAGGCCCAGCGCGTGCGCCTGGCTCGCGAGGTTCGCCATCGACTGGCCCGTGTCGTACTCGGCCCAGCGGTGCGCGCCAGCGGGGTCGTCCCCCTCCGGCGCGATGACGGCGATCGCCAGCACGAGCAGCGACGCGTTCGGTGCCCAGGTCCGGTTGAAGCCCATCAGGTGCCGCTCGATGCGGGCGAAGGAGTCGGTGCCGCGCTTGCCGACGACGAAGCGACGAGCCTGCACGTTCGACGCGGACGCGGCCCACCGGGCGGCCTCGAGCATCGAGGTGACCTGCTCGTCCGACACGACCGCCGCCGGGTCGAAGGACCGGGGCGACCAGCGCATCGAGAGGATCTCCTCGATCGGAGCGGCGGTGACGGCGCGGCGGTCGACGATGGCGGACATGGGCCTCCTGACAGGTGCGGGACATGGGGCGCTCCGTCGGGCCGAAGGTGCCAGCGTGCGCCGGCCGGGAACTATTCCCCCTCGGTTCCCGCGGCGGCGGCGCCGTTCCCACCCGGCACGGCCAGGATGTGCGGATGAGCGGATTCGATCCCGTCGGGAGTTTCGACGCCGAGCAGGCGGCGAGGTACGACGACGAGCCGCGCGGCGACGAGGGGGACGCCGCCGCGTTCCTCGCCCGGTGGGCCGGCGACGGGGGAGCGCTGGAGTTCGCGATCGGCACGGGCAGGATCGCGCTGCCGGTCGCGGAGCACGGGGTCGCCGTCGACGGGATCGAGCTCTCTCCCCACATGGCGGCGAGGCTGCGGACGAAGCCGGGGGGCGCCGCGATCGACGTGTTCCCGGGCGACATGGCGGAGGTGCGCACGGGGCGCCGGTACGCGCTGGCGTACCTCGTCTTCAACACCATCTTCAACCTCCCCGATCAGGAGGCGCAGATCCGCCTGTTCCGGAACGCCGAACGCCACCTGGCCGACGGCGGGGTCTTCGTCGTCGAGGCGGCGGTGCCGAGCGCGTGGATCCCCGCCGACCAGGAGCAGGCGGTGCGTGCCGAGCGCGTCGACGCCACGGCGATCGCCTTCGACACCTACCGCTACGACCCGGCCACCCAGGTGCTCCTCGAGAACCATCTGCACATCACGGCCGACGGCATCCGGTTCGGACCCATCCGCCTCCGGCTGGCCTGGCCCGCCGAGCTGGACCTGATGGCACGGCTCGCGGGTCTGCGCCTGCTGGAGCGGCACGGCGGGTGGCGCGGGGAGCCGTTCTCGGGCACGGGCCTGCACGTGTCCGTCTACGGGCGCTGACCAGCGACCGTCACGCGACGCAACACGGCAGCTGAGGGGAGCGCGCGCTGCCTACGGTGTCCGGCATGACCGATCCAGCGCTGCACGCGACGACCGACGACCAGCTGCGTTTCGCTTACTGGGTACCGAACGTCTCCGGTGGACTGGTGACCTCCGACATCGAGCAGCGCACCGACTGGGGCTTCGACTACAACGTGAGGCTCGCGCAGGCCGCGGAGCGCAGCGGCTTCGACTACGCGCTGTCGCAGGTCCGCTACACCGCGTCGTACGGGGCGGATCAGCAGCACGAGTCGACGGCCTTCTCGCTCGGTCTCCTGCTCGCGACCGAGCGTTTGAAGGTGATCGCCGCGATCCACCCTGGGCTCTGGCACCCCGCGGTCCTCGCGAAGTGGATCACGACCGCCGACCACCTGTCGCACGGCCGCGCTGCCATCAACGTCGTGTCGGGATGGTTCAAGGGCGAGTTCACCGGCCTCGGTGAGCCGTGGCTCGAGCACGGCGAGCGATATCGGCGGAGCGAGGAGTTCATCCGGGTCGTCCGGGCGCTGTGGACCGAGGACCACGTCGACTTCCTCGGCGACTTCTACCGCATCCACGACTTCGCTCTGCAGCCGAAGCCGTGGCCCGTCGGCGGCCGCGCGCACCCCGAGATCTTCATGGGCGGCAACTCGACCGACGCTCGCGGGATGGGAGGTCGCGTCGCCGACTGGTACTTCAGCAACGGCAAGGACTTCGCCGGCTTCGAGGAGCAGTACGCCGAGGTCACCGCTGAGGCGGCGCTCGCCGGACGCGCGGACCGGGTGCGCTTCGGACTGAACGGATTCGCCGTCGTCCGCGACACCGAGCAGGAGGCGCAGGACACGCTCGAGGAGATCATCGCGAAGGCGAACCCGGAGGCGGTCGAGGGCTTCCGCGACGCCGTCCGCCAGGCGGGGCGGTCGACGGGCGATGGCAAGGGGATGTGGGCGGACTCGACCTTCCGCGACCTGGTGCAGTACAACGACGGCTTCCGCACGGGGCTGGTCGGCACCCCCGAGCAGGTGGCACGCCGGATCGTCGAGTACAAGAAGCGGGGCGTCGATCTGTTCCTGCTCGGCTTCCTCCACTTCATCGAGGAGGTCGAGCAGTTCGGCACCACGGTGCTGCCGATCGTGCGCGAACTCGAGGCCGAGGCGATCCGGAGCGGCGAACTGCAGGAGGCCTGATCGGTCAGCCGAGCCCGGCGAGGGCCCGGGCCTCCGCCGCCCTCGGCTCGCTCGCGTACACCCCTCGGGACGCGAGCGTCCGGACGCTCGCCCCGCGGATGCGCGGGCCCCGCACGGCCACGCAGTCGTGCTCGGCCACCGCGCTGACCAGCACGCCGACCGCGTCGAGCCCTGTCTCGAGCGCCGACGCGACCTCGTCCGTGAACCGCTCCTGCACCTGGGGCCGTGCGGCGACGGTCTCGATCACCCGCACGATCGCACCGAGTCCCGCGACGGAGCCCGGCAGGTAGACGATCGAGACGGTGCCCGCGAACTTCAGGAGGTGGTGCTCGCAGGTCGACCGGAACGGGATGTCGACGAACGCGACCGGTCCGTCGACCGCGGCACCGGTGACCGCCGAGGCCGCCAGGTCCGGGACGGGGTCCACGCCGACGCCGGCGAACAGGTCGGCGCCGAGTCGAGCGACGCGATCGGGTGTGCGGTCCAGCGCGGCCGCGGCCGGGTCGAGCCCGAAGGCGCGGAGGTACTCCTCCACCGCGCGCCGCGCTCGGTCGAGATCCGGGGTCACGGGGCCTCCAGCGCCGCGAGCAGATGGCGCACCCGTCCGCGGCCCGGCAGCACCGCGGAGGGGTCGACGTCGAGCCACGGCGCCAGCACGAAGGCGCGCTCGTGGGCGCGTGGGTGGGGCAGGACCAGCTCGGCGTCCTCGACCACCCGCTCACCGTGCACGATCAGGTCGAGATCGAGCGTCCGGTCGCCCCACCGCTCCGCGCGCACCCGTCCGAACGCGCGCTCGATCCGCAGCAGGGCGGCGAGCAGCGCCTGCGGGGAGAGGGAGGATCGGCCCACGACGACCTGGTTGCCGTAGCGCGGCCGTCCGGTGTCCGGTCCGTCCACGGTGACGGCGACCGTCTCGTGCACGCGCGAGACGCCGTCGATCGTGAGTCCCGGAAGACGGCGGAGGGCCGCGACCGCGTCGTCCAGCGTCGCGTCGCGATCGCCGAGGTTCGTGCCGAGCGCGATGACCACCGGCTCGGGGGCCGCGGCCCTGACGCGCTCGATCCGGACGGCGACGTCCCCGAACGGCACGGGGATCGGCGCGGACGGCTTGTGGACCGTGACGACGACCCCGTCGACGAGCTCGTGCGCCAGAGCGACGTCGGCGATCCGCTGCGCGAGCGTCTCGATCAGATCGACCGGCTCCCCCTCGATCGCGGCGACGACCGCCTCCGCGAGCTCGCCGTAGTGCACCGTCGCGCCGACCCGGTCGGTCGCGGCGGCGACGGACAGGTCGAGCGCCAGCTCGAGGTCGACCACGAACTCCTGACCCGCGACGCGCTCCTCCGGCAGCACCCCGTGCCGCCCTTTCGCGCGGACGCCCGACAGCAGGATGCGGTCCCCGGCGCTCACGCCGCCTCCCGCAGGCGGCGGACCACGGCCAGCGCTGCGCGGGTGCCCGCGGGGTCGTGCACCCGGAGCCCCCACACCCCTCGATCGGCCAGCAGCGCGGACAGCACCGCGGTGACGCCGTCGCGGTCCTCTGCGGGGCCGCCCACGAGCTCGCCGAGGAACCGCTTGCGGGAGACTCCCACGAGCATCCGCAGCCCGTCGATCCGCAGGTCGTCGAGGTGCGCGAGGAGCCGCCAGTTCTCCTGCGGCGCCTTGCTGAACCCGATGCCCGGATCGACGACGAGCCGCTCGGGGGCCACTCCGGCGGCGACGGCCGCATCCACCCGGATCCGGAGGTCCGCTGCGACGTCGCGGACCGCGTCGTCGTATCGGCCGTCTCGCGCCGACGGCCCGCGCGAGTGCATCAGCACGAGGTCGGCGCCGCTGTCCGCGGCCACCCGCAGCAGGCCGGGATCCCGGCCGCCGTCCACGTCGTTCACGATCGCAGCCCCGGCGGCGACCGCGCCCGCCGCGACGGATGCTCGGCGGGTGTCGATGCTGACGCGGATCCCGCCCGCGACGAGCGCCTCGACGACCGGCAGGACGCGGGCGAGCTCCTCCCGCGGATCCACGGGCTCGGCTCCGGGGCGAGTGGACTCGCCACCGACGTCGACGACGTCCGCACCAGAGCGCACCAGTGCCCGGCCGTGGCCGATCGCGGCGTCCCGGTCGAGGTAGCGTCCGCCGTCGCTGAAGGAGTCCGGCGTCACGTTGAGGACGCCGAACACGACGGGTTCGAGGGAGGGCTGCGGCATGGCCGCGATCAGGCTAGCGGCGGCTCGGTACCGTGAGGCGTGCTGATCCGTCCCGCCGCGGACGCCGACTGGGCGTCGATCCTCCCGTTCTTCACCGCGATCGTCGAGGCGGGCGAGACGTACGCGTATCCGGCCGGCCTCTCGTCCGTCGAGGCGAAGACCCTGTGGCTCGGTCAGCACAGGGTCGTGGTCGCCCAGGAGGACGGGGTCGTGCTCGGCTCCGCGACGATGGGACCGAACCGGCCGGGTCGCGGGTCGCACGTGGCGACGGCGAGCTTCATGGTGGACGAGACCGCGAGAGGACGAGGGGTCGGACGCGCCCTCGGCGAGCACATGCTCGCGTGGGCCGAGGACGCGGGGTTCCGCGCCGTCCAGTTCAACGCGGTCGTCGAGACGAACACGGGTGCGGTGCGCCTGTGGCGGTCGCTCGGCTTCGATGTCGTCGGCACGGTGCCGGAGGCGTTCGACAGCCGCACGCACGGGCTGGTCGGCCTCCACGTGATGCACCGATTCCTCTGACCCTCCGTTTTGTAGGACGTTCCGTCCTACAAAACGGAGGGTCAGGCTGGGGTGGGGGAGAGCGCCGCCTGCACCTGCTCGGCGACCCAGTGCCCCATGCGGATCGCGCCGTCGACGTGCTGGTAGCCCGCCCCGGCGAGATCGCTCGACGCCCAGTGGATCGGGCCCACCGGCGTGCGCAGGTCGGCGCCGAAGCGCTCGAGGCCGCCCATGTCGAAGCTGGCCGCGTAGGCGCCCCGCGTCCACTCCTCGCTGCCCCAGTCGCTCTCGACGTAGATGGCGGGGTGCTGGGCCCGCTCGCCGTAGTACAGCGCGAGGGCGTCGAGGATCGCGGCCTTGCGCTCCTCCGGCCCCATCGCGAGCAGGAGGTCCGCTCGGGTGTCGGACGCGAACCCCACCAGGATCCCGCGTGGGTCCCCGTGGTTGGAGTTGTCGTACGCCTCGTGCACGGGCAGGTAGGGGCTGAACGCGGTACCCGAGAGGCCGTCCGCACGCCAGAACGGCTCGTCGTAGACGGCGTGGATCTTGATCACGAGACCGAGCGAGAGGTGCTGGTGCAGCACGTGGCGCCGGAGGGGCAGAGCCGGCACGTAGTCGATGCGGTCGTAGAGGTTCGGCGGCACCGCGAGCACGACCCGCCGGGCGACCACGGTGAGCTCGCCGTCCGCATCGACCGTCACGGCCTCGTCCGACCACGCGATGCGCCGCACCGGCCGGGAGAGCAGCACGTCGTCGCCGAGCGCCTCCGCGAGCCGCAGCGGCAGCTGCTGCAGGCCGCCGACGACGCGCTTGTCGAGGATGAAGTCCGCGTCGACCAGGTGGGAGAAGCTGCCGGCGGAGGCAGCCATCAGCAACGACTGCAGCGCGGAGAACGCGGACGACGGTTTGGTGAGCATGGCCTCGGCGGTGAACATCGCGACGTTCGCCCGGGCCTCGTCGTCGTCCGACAGCTGCTCGAGGAACGCGCGCCAGGTGATGCCGTCGAGCTCGTGGGCCCGGGGGTGGGCCCATGGCCGGTCGGGGTCCAGCTCGGCGGTCAGCCCGTCGAGCTCCGTGATCATCCGCTCGATCTCCGCCTGCGTCTCCCGGGAGGCGGGGAAGATGTCACCGGTGAAGCGCGCCGCTGTCCCGTCAGGACCGACGTAGATGCTGTCCCCCTCCCGGTAGCGGGAGAAGGTCGCGAGACCGAGCTCGTCGAGGGCGCGCCGGAGCGCGGTCTGGTCGGGGGACACCCACTGACCGCCGAGCTCGAGCAGGGCGCCCGAGGACTCGTCGGTCCAGAGCCGGCCGCCGACGCGGTCCCTCGCCTCGAGCACGGCCACCGAGGCACCGGACGCCTTCAGGCGCGTGGCGGCCGTCAGGCCGCACGCGCCGGCGCCGATCACGACCACGTCCCGTTCGATCCGAGTCATGGAAGCAGCATAAGGACGGTCGCAGCTCTCGGCGGGCCGTTCGCGCACGATCCCGGCACCGGCGGAACGGAATCCGTTTCCGCGGTCGAGTTGAACGACTGGATCCGAAGGATCAGCCCAAGGCGGTGAGCGACACGTGGGCGGCCCGCGCGACGACGACCACCACGGCGTACACGCAGTACAGGCCGAGTGCCGCACCGAGCACGGTCTCGCGCCAGCTGCCGGCGTGGCCGAGGAGCGGGACGGAGATGTAGCCGTTCCGCTTCCAGATCGCGTTGAGCACCGGCGTGCGGTCCCAGAGCTTCGGGGGCGTGATCTGGACCGGCCAGGTCGGGGAGGGGACCCCCTCAACGGTCAGCAGGTCGCCGGCGATGTGGGTGAGGAAGCCGAGGCCGACCGCGATCGGGAACCAGGTGGGGTTGTCGGGGGCGAACACGACGACGGCCGCCGCCGCGAGGATCCCGATGCCCCACGCGGCGGTCCAGGAGGGGACGAGCTCACGTGCCTTCACCGCGAAGCAGATGAGGGCGATCGTCGCGATCGCGGGCCCGATCGGCACCGTGCCGAGGCCGGGGATCGGCATGGTGAACCGGCCGATCAGCACGGCGAGCAGCGTCACGAGCGCACCGGCGAGGATCGTGTGGAAGCCGTGCCGATGGCCGCCGCTCGCATCCTCGATGCTGCGGGCGACGAGCTTGCCGATCACGGGGATCGAATGCGAGATGGTGCCGCTGTGGTGGTCGGCGTCCGGCAGCAGGGCTGCTCCGGCGCACACCACCGCGCCGGACAGGATGCCGGCGGGGGAGAGCGGGTAGGCGTCGGTGCCGAGCGACGGCAGTGCCGCGGTCGCCGCGAACCACACGGCGGCGCCGCTGGTCGCGTGGTTGACGCCCATCATGCGGGTCATCGTGCCGCCGAGAGCGTCGCTCGCCCGGATGCCGCGCGGGTGCTTCTCACGGATCAGGCCGGATTCGCGACACGCCGCGGCACCGGGCGGCGACCGCGGCGTGTCGCGAGACGAGCCTGATCCGTGAGAAGTCAGGGGTGGAGGGCGGACTGCACGGTGGCGACGAAGTCGTCCACGTCCGCCTCCGTCGTGTCGAAGGCGCACATCCAGCGCACCTGCCGCTTCGCGCGGTCCCAGTCGTAGAAGCGGTAGCGCTCCCGCACCCGGTCCGCCGCATCGAGGTCGAGCTCCGCGAACACCGCGTTCGACTGGGTCGGGTGGCTGAAGCCGACCCCGTCGATCCGCTCGAGCCCAGCGCGGAGCCGGGCCGCCATGGCGTTCGCGTGCGTCGCCGTCCTCACCCCCAGGCCGTCCTCGAACAGGGCGAGCAGCTGCGCGCTCGCGAAGCGCATCTTGCTGGCCAGCTGCATGTTCAGCTTGCGGAGGAAGTGCAGGCCGTCCACCCGAGCCGGATCGAGCACCACGATCGCCTCGGCGCCGAGGAGGCCGTTCTTCGTGCCCCCGAGGGACAGCACGTCGACTCCCGCCTCGCTCGTGAAGGCTGAGAACGGCAGGCCGAGCGAGGCCGCCGCGTTCCACAGCCGGGCACCGTCCATGTGCACCGCCATCCCTCGCTCGTGAGCGAAGTCGGCGACCTCCTTCACCTCGGCAGGGGAGTAGACCGTGCCGAGCTCGGTCGACTGCGTGATCGACACCGCGAGGGGCTGCGGGCGGTGCTCGTCTCCCCAGCCCCACGCCTCCGTCTCCGCGGCAGCAGGCGTGAGCTTGCCGTGCTCGGCGGGCACCACGAGCAGCTTCAGCCCGCTGACCCGCTCGGGGGCGCCCCCTTCGTCCGTGTGGATGTGCGCCGATCCGGTCGCGACGACAGCGCCCCAGCGCGGCAGCAGCGCGGTGAGCGCGGTGACGTTGGCGCCGGTGCCGTTGAACACGGGGAACACCTCCGCCTGGTCGCCGAACTCCTGACGGACGACCTCGCCGAGACGGGCTGTGTAGACGTCCTCGCCGTAGGCGATCTGGTGGCCGCCGTTCGCATCGGCGATGGCCGCCAGCACCTCGGGCAGCACCCCCGCGTAGTTGTCGGAGGCGAACGTACGGCTGGTCGGGTCGTGAAGTGGCACGACCCCATCCTCCCTGAGCCGCGAGCTGTCAGTCGGGGGTCGTCCGGGAGACGCTGCGGGTCGCGTTCGCGATGGTCGGCGCGTGCCGGCCGCCGTGGCGCACGGCATCGTGCAGGCCTGCGCCGGGAGCACCGCGACCACCCGCGATGGAGATCGTGGCGCCGACGACTCCGATGACGGACCGCCTCGTCGTCCCGATCCCGAGCGGTCGCACCAGCGGCGAGCTCGGGACCGGACGGCGGACCTGCGCAGCGTCCGCTGCGCACGAGGCGAGGGTCACACCGTCGTGGCCGTGATGCCCTCGGTCGACTCGATGGTCGGGCGCAGCTTCTTGCCCAGCGCGTCGTAGAACATCGACAGGGGGAACTCGTCGTCGAGCACGGAGTCGGTGAACCCCTTCGGTGCGCCGGCGAGGATCTCGTCGGGCAGCCCGCGGGCCCAGCGGGAGGCGGGGTTCGGCGTCAGGGTCGCGCGGACGAGGTCGTAGGCGGCGAGCCAGTGCGCGGTCTTGGGCCGGTCGATGGACGCCCAGTACAGGTCGTTGATCGCATCGGACAGCGCCACGACGGTGTCCGGCAGCTGCTCCCAGTCGATCGCGAGGCTCGTGTCGGTCCAGTGCAGCACGTGGTGCTGGTGCAGCCAGGCGAACAGCAGCTGGCCGCCGAGCCCGTCGTAGTTGCGCACCCGCGAGCCCGTGAGCGGGAACCGGAAGATGCGGTCGAAGAGGATCGTGTACTGCGCGAGGCGCGCGTGGTCGCGGGTGACCTCGTCGGTGCCATCGGAACGGACCAGCCGGACCGCCTCGCGGTAGGCGGTGAGATCGCAGCGCAGCTCCTCCAGCGAGTAGAGGAAGTACGGCATCCGCTGCTTGATCATGAACGGGTCGAACGGCAGGTCGCCGCGCATGTGGGTGCGGTCGTGCACGAGGTCCCAGAGCACGAACGCGCGCTCGGTGAGCGCCTGGTCCTCGAGCAGCCGACGGGCGTCCGCGGGCAGGTCCAGCTTCGTGATCTCCGCGGCCGCCGCGAGCACCCGGCGGAACCGAGCCGCTTCGCGGTCCTGGAAGATCGCTCCCCAGGTGAACGGGATCAGCTCCTTCATCGCCACCGTCTCCGGGAACAGCACCGCGGAGTTCGTGTCGTAGCCGCCCGTGAAGTCGACGAACCGGATCGGCACGAACAGCGGGTTCGTGTAGGCGTCCCGCTCCAGGGCGTCGATGAAGTCGGGCCAGATGACGTCGACGAGCAACGCCTCGAGCAGGCGATCGGAGGACCCGTTCTGGGTCGTCATCGGGAACAGCACGAGGTGGCGCAGGCCGTCGACGCGGTCCCGCTGCGGGTTGAAGGCCGCGAGGGAGACCCGGAAGTCCGGCACGTCGAAGCCGGAGACCGCCCACGCGGCGAGGTCGGCGTCGAGCGCCGTCAGGTACGCCGCGTCGTGCGGGAGAGCAGGCACCAGCGCGCGGACCTCGTCGCGCACCTCCGACAGCAGCCGGGTCGCGAGCGGGCGGTCGGCACCGTCGGCGAGCGCGCCGTCCTTCTGCTGGAGCGCGCGGAACGCGGTCACCGCGCTCTTCAGCCGCATCCAGGCGGGCGTCTCGGCGGTGACGGTCGGACGGGTCGACTCGAGCAGCGACATCGTGCGCCTCCTTCGTTCCCGTTCGACGGTACGTCGCGTGCCACGCGGGTTCCGTGCGCAGGACGTGCAAGAACCTGCCGTCCACGCAGGTTCGTTGCGTGCGGCTCGCCCCCAGGACCTCCGCGCCTCCGCGGTGCGCCCGGCCTGCGACAGCCGACCGCCTCGCCGGCGGGCGACTCCTCGTGCTCGACGACCTCCGACCCCCATGCAGCGGTCAGCCGTGGTCCCACGATCCGCGAAGACCACCAGGATTGCCGTATGGCCGGGGTGCTCGAGGGGTTCGGGGTCATCGGAGCGATCGTCGCGGTCGGCTACCTGCTCGGGCGCTTCGATCTGCTCGGCCCGGGCGCACGGCTCGTGCTCAACCGGTTCGTCTTCTTCGTCGCGGCGCCGTGCCTGCTCTTCGTCGTGATCGCCACCGCGCACACGGCGGTGCTGTTCTCCCCGATCCTCCCGGTCGCGGCGATCTCGGCGATCGGGGTCGCCGGGATCTACGTGCTCATCGCGCGCCTCGCGTGGCGCCGGACGCTCGGCCCGCTGACGATCGGCGCGCTCTGCTCGGGCTACGTCAACGGCAACAACATCGGCCTGCCCGTCGCCGTCTACCTGCTCGGCAGCGCCGCCTACACGGCGCCGATCATCCTGCTCCAGCTGATGGTCCTGGCACCGACCGCGCTCGTGCTGCTCGACGCGGCCACCCACGAGGGGCGCAGGACGGTGCTGGGCACCGTGCTCAACTCCCTCCGGAACCCGCTCATCATCGCGTCGCTGCTGGGCATCGTCGTCGCGGCCACGGGCTTCGCGGTGCCGCCTGTCGTGCTCGAACCGCTGCGGCTCTTGGGCGGTGCTTCGGTGCCCCTGATGCTGACGGTGTTCGGCATGTCGCTCTTCGGGGTGCGTCCGCTCGCGGCCGGCAGCGGCAGGGCGGACGTGCTGCTCTCCTCGGCGCTCAAGGCGATCGGCATGCCGCTCGTGGCATGGACCGTCGGGACCCTCCTGTTCCACCTGCCGCCCCAGCAGCTGCATGCATCCGTCGTGCTCGCAGGGCTGCCGACGGCCCAGAACGTGCTGAACTTCGCGACCCGGTACGACACCGGGGTGCCGGTCGCGCGCGACGCCGGGCTGATCACCACCATCGCCGCCGTTCCCGTGCTGCTGGTGGTGTCGCTGCTGCTCGTCCCGTGACCCCGGTGGCTGGGAAGACACTGACGCGTCACCGGGTTCACCTACGCTGACGCGGCGGCATCCCGCCGCACGAGGGAGGTCTCCCCATGACCGCGATCGACACCACGGCGTTCTCACCGCTGCCGGTGCTGACCCCGGACACGCTCGTGCCCGCGGACCGGCCGACGCTCTACTTCCTCGGCGTCTCGACCGGGTCCTCCTCGATCCAGCGCGTGTTCCCGTCGTGGGCTGCGGAGCTCGGACTCGGGGACGCGGTGCTCCGCGGCATCGACATGCCCGTAGGTGCGCCAGTCGAGCACTCCCGGCGCATCGTCGAGTTCCTGCAGTCGGACGAGCTCGGCGTGGGCATGCAGATCACGAGCCACAAGATCGCGGTCGGCACGGCCGCGCGGGATCTCTTCGCGCGGCTGCGTCCCCTCGCGACGCTGATGGGCGAGGTGAGCTGCATCACGAAGGGACCGGACGGTCTCCACGGGTTCGCGAAGGACCCCGTGGCGGGCGCGCTCGCGCTCGACGGGATCGTGCCGCCCGGTCACTGGACGTCCGATGCGTCTGCGGTGGTGCTGGGTGCCGGCGGAGCCGGCACGGCACTGACGTGGTGCCTGGTGCGCCAGGAGCGCGGGCTCGATCGCCCGAGCCGGCTCGTGGTCACGGACCGTGACGCAGCTCGCCTCGATCACCTCGCGTCGATCGCACGACAGGTGGGGGCGGACCTGCCGCTCGAGCTCGTGCGGGTGACCTCGACGGACGAGACCGACGCGGTGCTCGCGACGCAGCCCGCGGGCTCGTTGGTGGTCAACGCCACGGGCCTCGGCAAGGACCTGCCCGGCTCGCCGATCGGCGAGGACGCGCTCCTCCCGAAGCGGGCGATCGCGTGGGACCTGAACTACCGGGGCGACCTGCAGTTCCTCGACACCGCCCATCGGCAGTCCGTCGACCGGGAGATCAGGGTCGAGGACGGATGGACGTACTTCGTGCACGGCTGGCTGCAGGCCGTGAAGGAGGTGTTCCAGGTGGACGTCCCGACCGCCGGACCTGCGTTCGACCGGCTCAGCGACCTCGCCCGCCAGGTCCGCTGAACGGAGCTCAGCGCGCTTCGAGTTCGGCGCGCACGTGCTCGACGATCGCGCCGGCCGCCGCCTCGACCTGTTCGAGCGTGGCGATGAAGTCGTCGTGGCCTCCGTACCAGGGGTCCTCGACATCGAGCGCCGACTCGTCCATCACCCCGAGCGAGGCCGCCGACGGGTCGAACGAGCGGTAGAGCCGGACCTTCGCGGCGGCCGCCGCCGACGGCGCCTGCGTGCGGAGCCGACGTGCGTGCTGGGCCGTCATCGGCAGCAGCAGGTCGCGGTCGGCGACGTCCCGCGACGTGACCTGGTGGGCGGTGCGCTGCGGCACCCGGTATCCCGCCTCCCGCAGGACTCGGGCGGCTCGCGGATCGATCGGGTTCCCGAGCTCCTCGGACGAGGTCCCACCCGAGTCCACGGCGACCCGGTCGCCGAGACCGGCGGCCTCGAACCGGTGGCGCAGCACCACCTCCGCTATCGGCGAGCGGCAGATGTTGCCCGTGCAGACGGTCATCACCCGATAGCGCATCAGAAGATCATCGGACGGTCGTCGTCGAGCGGCGAGTCCGCGTCGACCTCGACGACGACGGGCACGTGGTCGCTCGGCGCATCGCCCTTGCGCTCGTTCCGCTCGATCGACGCGTCGGTCACGAGCTGCTGGAACGCGGGCGAACCGAGCACGAAGTCGATCCGCATGCCCTCGTTGCGTGGGAAGCGCAGCTGCTTGTAGTCCCAGTAGGTGTACCCCGTCGGGATCAGCGGGCGCACGACGTCGGCGAGACCCAGCGACTCGAAGCGCTGGAACGCCGCCCGCTCCGCCGGGGACACGTGGGTCGCGCCTTCGAAGGCGGACCGGTCCCACACGTCGTCGTCGAGCGGCGCGATGTTCCAGTCGCCCATCAGCGCCATCGGCTCGCCCTCGTGCCCCGCGAGCCATGCGCTCGCGACGTCCGCGAGCGTGGCCAGCCACTCGAGCTTGTACGGGTAGTGGGGATTGTCGAGCTCACGGCCGTTCGGCACGTAGAGGCTCCAGAGCCGGATGCCGTCGCCGACCGTCACGGCCATCGACCGCGCCTCGAGCGGCAGCGAGCCGTCGGGGAGCGGCTTGCCGAATCCGGGCATGCCGGGGAAGTCGAGCTCGACGTCCGCGAGGCCGATCCGGCTTGCGAACGCGACGCCGTTCCACTGGGAGAGCCCATGGGTCGCGACCTCGTAGCCGGCATCCTCGAACGCCTGGTGCGGGAACTGGTCGTCGCGGCACTTGATCTCCTGCATCGCGAGCACGTCGACGTCCGCGCGCTGCAACCAGTCCGTGACGCGGCCGACCCTCGCCCGGATCGAGTTGACGTTCCAGGTGGCGATCCGCACGGGATGCAACGCTACCCATCGCAGCGGAGTGTCCGTCGCGGAGGGACGGGTCGGATGAGCGCGCAGCACGAAGCGGTTCGGGCGTACCTGGCGCTGACGGGTGCGGGGCGGCCCTGGCGTTCCGCGGAGGCGCTCGACCGGTCGATCCGGCGCCGGCGGGACCGGACGCTCGACCGGCCGAAGCCCTCCCCGGGCGTCGCGGTGACGCGCACGGTGCACGAGGGCTGGCCGGTCGTCCGGCTCCTGCCGCAGCGGCCCTCGGGCACCGTCGTCGCGCTGCACGGCGGTGGCTACCTCTTCGGACCGGAGGCGCAGCACTGGACGCTGTGGCGCACGATCGCCGCCGCGAGCGGCCGCACGGTCGTGGTCCCGCTCTACGACCGCGCCCCCGAGGGCGTCGCCGCGGAGACCGTGCCGCACGTGGCGGCGATCGTCCGGCACCTCGCCGCCGAGGGGCCCACGGCGATGCTCGGCGACTCGGCCGGAGGGGGGATGGCGCTCGCAGCGGCGCAGCTGCTCGCCGTCGACGGGTTGCGGCCGCCGCTCCTGCTGAGCGCCCCGTGGCTCGACGGCGGCGTGACCGAGCCGTGGACCTCCCCCCGCGATCCGTGGCTGGCGGCGCCGGGCCTGCGCCACGCCGCCGACCTGTACCGCGACGACCTGCCGATCGACCATCCGTTCGTGAGCCCGCTGCTCGGCGACCTCCGCGGCCTCGGGGCGATCGTCGCGGCATCGGGCACCCGGGACGTGCTGCACCGCGACACCCTCCGCCTGGAGGAGCGATGCCCCTCCCCGGTGCGGGTGCTCGTCGGGGACGGCCTCCTGCACAACTGGCCCCTGCTCCCGATCCCGGAGGCGCGGCGGGCGGTGCGCGCGTTCGTCGACGCACTGCGCTGAGCATCGGCGGGGGGAGGGGGCGCCGTCGGCTGTTTACGATGGGGGACCGTGCCCAGCGCCCGCGAACAGCTCATCGAGTACATCAGGACGGACGCCGTGTTCCACGGCGACTTCACCCTCACCTCCGGCAAGAGGGCGTCCTTCTACGTCGACCTCCGCAAGGTGAGCCTCGACCACCGCGTCGCGCCGTTGATCGGCCAGGTGATGCTGGATCTCATCGCCGATGTGCCCGGCGTCTCGGCCGTCGGGGGACTCACGATGGGCGCCGACCCGATCGCCACGGCGATCCTGCACCAAGGCGCCGCGCGGGGCGCGGTCCTCGACGCCTTCGTCGTCCGCAAGGAGCCGAAGGACCACGGCCGTGGCCGGCAGGTCGAGGGCCCCGAGCTGGCGGGCAAGCGCGTGATCGTGGTCGAGGACACCTCGACCACAGGCGGCTCACCGCTGAAGGCGATCGAGGCGCTCGAGAAGGTCGGGGCGGAGATCGCCGGCGTCGCGGTGGTCGTCGACCGCAGCACCGGAGCGCGGGAGGTCATCGAGGGGGCCGGATACCCCTACCTCGCCGCGCTCGACCTCACCGACCTCGGGCTCGCCTGAGCATGCCGCATCCGGCATGAGCGTCTCGACGAGCGCAGGAGGGGCTCCGCTGGACGCCGCAGCGTCCGTGCCGCTGGCGGTCGTCGACCGCAGCGGCTTCCCGGAGTCGCAGCACATCGGTGCCGCGGTGGTCGTGTCGCCGGGCGGCGAGGTCGTGCTGCCGCGCGGCGACGCCGGGGCGCGGGTCTATCCCCGCAGCGCGCTGAAGCCGTTCCAGACGGTCGCCGCGCTGCGCGCGGGGGTGGTGCTCGACGCACCGGGCCTCACGATCGTCACCTCCAGCCACGACGGCACGCCCCGGCACGTCGAGGCGGTCCGCGCCGTGCTGGCGTCGGTGGGCGCGTCGGAGGCGGACCTGCGGACCCCGGAGGCGTGGCCCGCGTCGCGGGCGGCGGCGAACGATCTGGTGCGCGCCGGGCTCGGGCCGAGTCGCATCGCCATGAACTGCTCCGGCAACCACGCCGGCATGATCGGCGCCGCGCTGGCCCTCGGGATCCCCGTCGCCGAGTACCTCGACCCGACGAACCGGGTGCACGCTCTCGCGGAGGAGGTCCTCCTCGACTTCTCCGGGGTCGTGCCCGAGCACCCAGGCACGGACGGCTGCGGCGGCCCGGTCTGGTCGGTGTCGCTCGTGGCGCTCGCGCGGGGGTACGCGAACCTGTTCGCCGCCCACCCGGACATCGCGTCGGCGATCCTGGCGAACCCGGTGCTGATCGACGGCGAGGGCGGCGCCACCACGCGCGCGATCGAGTCGCTCGGCGTCATCGCCAAGGTGGGCGCGGAGGGCGTCTGGTGCGCGGTCGCGCCCGACGGATCCGCCGTCGCGGTCAAGGTCCTGGACGGCTCGCCGCGCGCCTCCTCCGCCGTCGGCGTCGCGCTGCTCGCAGCGGCGGGCTCGATCGACGGGAACGCGGCGGCGGCGTTCCTGGCCGACGCCTCCTTCAGCATCCGGGGGGGAGGGCGCGAGGTCGGCCGTATCCGCCCCGTCGTCTGAGTCCTTCAGCAGGAAGCATTCGCTTCAGCAGGAAGGGATCGCCCTTGCGTTCCTGCTGAAGTGGATGGTTCCTGCTGTGGTGCTCGACGGTTCCTGCTGTCGTGCTCCGTCAGTCCTCGGGACCCTCGGTGAGCACCGGGTTCGGGTCGAGCAGGTCCGCCACC
>JABBOB010000050.1 GCA_019352055.1 Acidobacteriota bacterium | reverse complement strand
TCTGGTTCGTGCACGGCAGCAACCACCAGCCGCCGGCCTGACGCGCCCGGGCCGCTGTCCGGGCGCGCCCGCGACTCATGCCGTGACGGCGATGTACTGGGTCTCGAGGAACTCGAGGATCCCCTCTCCGGCGCCTTCGCGGCCCAGCCCGCTCTGCTTCGTCCCGCCGAACGGCGCGGCCGGATCGGACACCACCCCGCGGTTGACGGCGACCATGCCGACGTCGAGCCGGGTCGCCACCTGGATCGCGGCGCGCTCCTCGCCGAACACGTAGGCGATCAGCCCGAACTCCGAGTCGTTCGCCTGCGCGATCGCCTCCTCGACGTCGGTGAAGCGGACGACCGCCGTCACCGGGCCGAAGATCTCCGTGACGTTGATCGTGCTGCCGTGGGACACCCCCGTCAGCAGCGTCGGCGGGTAGAAGGCGCCCGCGCCGGAGGGCGTGCCGCCGATGGCGATCGACGCGCCCTCCTCCACCGCGCGGTCGACGAGCTCCGCGACCTTGTCGCGCTCGCCGGTCGAGACCAGCGCGCCCAGCTCGTTCGTGCGATCGAGGCCCGGGCCGACGCGCATCGCCGCGAGCCGCGCCGTCAGCGCCGCGACGAACCCGTCGTGCAGGGACTCGTGCACGTAGAAGCGGTTCGCGGAGGTGCACGCGGACCCGCCGTTGCGCATCTTGGCGAGGAAGGCCCCGTCGACGGCCTGCTCGAGGTCGGCGCCGGGCAGCACGATCAGGGGAGCGTTCCCGCCGAGCTCCATCGACGCGTTCACGACCCGGTCCGCGCACACCTTCAGGAGCTCGCGGCCCACCTCGGTCGACCCGGTGAACGACAGCTTCCGCACCGCCGGCGCCGCGAGCATCCGGGCGACGGCGGGTCCGGTCGGCACCGGGGTGACCAGGTTCACGACACCCCGCGGCACGCCGGCCCGCTCGAGCACGTCCACCATGTACGCCGCGGTGAGCGGGGTCTCGCGGGCGGGCTTGAGGATCGTCGTGCAGCCGGCGGCGAGGGCGGGTGCCAGCTTCCTGGTCGCCATCGCGGCGGGGAAGTTCCACGGCGTGATCAGCAGCGAGACGCCGATCGGGCGGTGCGTCACGACGATGCGCTTGTCGCCGGCGGGGGAGAGGCGCCAGTCGCCCGGTATGCGGACCGCCTCCTCCGCGAACCAGCGGAAGAACTCGGTCGCGTAGCCGGCCTCGCCCTTCGCGTCCGACCACGACTTGCCGTTCTCGCGGACCATGATCTCCGCGAACACGTCGGCCTCGGCGGTCAGGATCTCCCACGCACGGCGCAGGATCTCGCTGCGCACGCGCGGCGCCGTGGCGCTCCACGCCGGCAGTGCGGCTTCCGCGGCGGCCACCGCCGCGTCGCAGTCCGCCTCCGACGCGATCGCGAACTCGGTGATCGTGGAGCCGTCCGACGGGTCGAGCACGGGGAAGCGGCCGCCTTCCGAGCCCTCCCGCCAGACACCGTCGATGTAGAGGTCCCGGAAGAGCGAGGTGCGGATGTCCGTGGTCGTCATGCGATGTCCTTCGTTCGTTCGTTCGCCGGTCGCGGTCACGCGAAGACGGCCGGGTGGTGGGCGAGCTGGAGCCGGGTGCGGCGGATGTGCCCGGCGAGCACGCGCTCCGCGTCCTCGGCGTCGCCGTCCCGGATGGCCTTCACGAGCATGTGGTGCTCGTCGTGCAGGGTGCGCCGGTCCTCCGGCTCGATCAGGAGCGAGAACGCGCGGCGGTAATGCTGCGTCGTGTTCCAGAGCCGCTCGATCGTGTCGCCGAGCATCGCGGTCTCCGCGCCCTCGTACGACAGCAGGTGCAGCGCGCGGTCGAGACGGAGGAACTGCTCGACGTCGTCGACCTGCTCGATCTCGCGCGCGAGCGTCGCCAGCCGCTCGATGCGGGCGGGCCCCAGTTGGGGCAGGCTCATGCGCAGCAGGAGCGGCTCGAGGCGCTCGCGGACCTGATAGATCTCCTCGCACTCCGCCTGGCTGAGCCGCGCCACCCATGCGCCGGTGTTCGCGACGGTGACGACGAGGCCGTCGGCCTGCAGGATCCGGAGCGCCTCGCGGACCGGGGCGCGGCTGGCGCCGTGGCGCACCGCGAGGGTCTCCTGCCGGATCCGATCCCCGGGTCGCAGGTCGCCGTGCAGGATCCGGAGACGAAGCTCCTCCGCGATCCGTGCTCCGGCTGCCCCGTCGCGGGGAACGCGACCGGGAGCCCGGCTCGGGCCCGTGCTCATCGGCGGCTCACTCCGCCGGCCGAGCGGGGTGCCAGAGCAGCACGGGGGCGTCCTGCTCGTACGCCTTCCCGTCGGGGTAGGAGACGAGCTCGAACTGCATGCCCCACGGGCTCAGGAAGTAGACCCAGCGCTGCCCGGTGCTGGCGCTCGAGCTCGCGGTCGGCTCGCCCATCACCCCGATCCCCTCGCTCCGGAGGTACGCGACGGCCTCGTCGAGGTCGTCGACGTAGAAGGCGAGGTGGTGGCCGCCGAGGTCGCTGTTGCGCGGCTGCGGGCGCTGCCCGTCGGCCGCCTCATAGCTGAACACTTCGAAGTTCGAGCCGTTCCCGCACCGGTAGAAGTGCAGGCGGCGCATCACCGTGCGCGCGTCGACCCCCAGGTGCTCCGTCATCCAGTCGTCGTCCTCGTGCACGAACGGACCGAGCGAGTACACGCGCGTGCAGCCGAGCACCCCGGTGAAGAAGCGGTCGGCCTCGTCGAGGTCCGGGACGGTGAAGCCGATGTGGTCGGTGCCACGCAGGCCGGGAAGCGACATCGCTCCTCCTCACTCCCCGCGCCGTCGCGGATTGGCTGCAATGCGGGCCGCTGCTCCGCGGAGTGTTCAGTGATCCGCTTGAGATTGGCGCCAATGTACATCTACAGTGAACACCTACGGACACGTGATGTCCACCTCATCGATGGAGAAGAGGGCCGATGCCGAACCGTTCCCGCCTGGAGGCGTCGGTCGACTGGATCCGTCTGGACTCGACGCCGGACGACTGGAAGCGCGCCGATCCTGCGCTGCTGATCGGGATGCTCTCCGAGCTCCACCTGATCCGCGCGTTCGAGGAGACCGTCCTCGAGCTCGCGGGTGAAGGGCTCGTGCACGGCCCGGCGCACTCGAGCATCGGCCAGGAGGGCGGCGCCGTCGGCTCGATCATCGGCCTCCGCTCCGCCGACGGGGTGAACGGGTCGCACCGCGGCCACCACCAGTTCCTCGCCAAGGCGCTCACCCACGTGACGAGCGGGCGCTTCGCGATCGACGGGATCGTGACCGGCGAGGTCGACACCGTGCTGCAGCGGACCCTCGCGGAGATCCTCGGCCTCGCGCAGGGATACTGCCGTGGTCGCGGCGGCTCGATGCACCTGCAGTGGTTCGAGGCCGGGGCGCTCGGCACGAACGCCATCGTCGGCGGCGGGGTGCCGATGGGCGCGGGCAACGCATGGGCGCAGCGTCACGCCGGCACGACCGATCTGACGATGAGCTACTTCGGCGACGGCGCCGTGAACATCGGCTCCGTCCTCGAGACGATGAACCTCGCCGCGGCGTGGGACCTGCCCTTCGGCTTCTTCATCGAGAACAACCTCTACGCGGTGTCCACGGAGGTGCACGAGGTCACGGGCGAGCCGAGGCTGTCCGGTCGCGGACCGGGCTTCGGCATCCCCGCGTGGCAGGTCGACGGGATGGACCCGCTCGCCGTGCACCTCGCGACCGAGGAGGCGACGGCTCGGATGCGCGCCGGCGAGGGACCGGCGGTGATCGAGGCGGAGGTCTACCGCTTCTTCCACCAGAACGGGCCGTACCCCGGCAGCGCGTTCGGCTACCGCAGCAAGGACGAGGAGTCCTCCTGGCGCGAGCGCGACCCGATCGCGCGCATGACGCGCGAGCTGCTCGCGCTCGGCACGATCACCGAGGCGCAGGCCGACGCGGCCCGCGAGCAGGCTGTGCAGGCGATGAAGGAGGTCGCCGGGCGGCTCGTCGAGCGCGACCCGGAGTCGGACGGCAAGCGGCGCATCAAGCCGGACCTGTGGCCGGACCCCGCGTTCGTCGACGTCGGCATCCGCGGCGACGCGAGCGAGCTGGCCGACGTGCCGACCCTCGAACCCCTCGAGTACACGGGGGAGACCCGCTCGGGGCGCTTCGTCGACTCCGTCGCCGGCGTCATGCACCACCGGATGGAGCAGGACGACCGCATCATCGTCCTCGGCGAGGACGTGCACCGGTTGAACGGCGGCACGAACGGTGCGACGAAGAACCTGGCGAAGGACTTCCCGGGCCGCGTGCTCGGGACGCCCATCAGCGAGAACGCGTTCGTCGGTCTCGGCGGCGGCATGGCCCTCGACGGCCGCTACCGGCCCGTCGTGGAGTTCATGTACCCCGACTTCCTCTGGGTCGCGGCCGACCAGGTCTTCAACCAGATCGGCAAGGCGCGCCACATGTTCGGCGGCGACAACCCGGTGCCGCTCGTGCTGCGCACCAAGGTCGCGATGGGGTCGGGCTACGGCTCCCAGCACCTCATGGACCCGGCGGGCGTCTTCGCGACGAGCGTCGGCTGGCGGGTCGTCGCCCCGTCGACCGCAGCCGACTACATCGGCCTCATGAACACGGCGCTGGATCTGCAGGACCCCGTGCTCGTGATCGAGCACATCGACCTCTACCCCCTGACGGAGGAGACGCCGGTCGACCTGGACTACCGCCTGCCGCTCGGCAAGGCCGCGGTCCGCCGCGTCGGATCCGACGTCACGATGATCAGCTACCTGTCGATGGTCCGGCACTCCCTCGAGGCGGTGGAGCGCACCGGCGTCGACGCCGAGGTGATCGACCTCCGCTGGCTCGACCGGGCGTCGCTCGACTGGGACACGATCGGCGAGAGCATCCGGAAGACGAACGCGGTGCTGATCGTGGAGCAGGGCGCGCAGGGCACCTCCTACGGCGGCTGGCTCTCCGACGAGATCCAGCGGCGGTTCTTCGACTGGCTGGACCAGCCCGTGCAGCGGGTGACGGGCAGCGAGGCCAGCCCCAGCATCTCGAAGGTGCTGGAACGGGCCGCCATCGCCAGGACCGAGGAGGTCGTCGCCGGCCTCGAGCGCGTCGTGGCGGGGATGGGGGAGCGCTGATGGCCTCCATCGTCCGCATGCCGGAGGTGCTCGCGAACGTCACCGAGGCCGCGATCGCGAACTGGCTCGTCCAGAAGGGCCAGGAGGTCGCCGTCGGCGCGCCCCTGGCCGAGGTCGAGACCGAGAAGGCCGTCGTGGAGTACGCCGCGGAGATCGGTGGCACCGTGCTCGAGCTCCTCGTCGCGGAGGGCGCGAGCGTGGCCGTGGGCGAGCCGATCGCGGTGATCGGCGCTCCGGGGGAGACCTCGGACGACGCGCCGGCGTCGCCGCCCGTCGCCGCCGAGCAGGCCGCGACGACCGAGCAGGCCGCCGCGCCCGAGCCCGAGACCGCACCGGAGGCGGCTCCGTCGCCGGTCGCCGGCGCACCGGACACCCTGCCGAGCGGGGCGGCCGGCTCCGCCGGCTCGACGACGGCAGGGCGCCGGTTCATCAGCCCGATCGTCCGCCGCCTCGCCAAGGAGCGGGGCATCGACCTGGACTCCGTCCGCGGCACCGGTCCGGACGGCCGCATCGTCCGCCGCGACCTCGACCGCCTGCCGCAGCCCGTCGCCCCGACCGCCGCGCAGCCCGCACGGCCGGCTGCGCCGTCCCCCGACGCGATGGGCGGCTACGACGAGATCCCGCTCACGGGCATGCGCCGAGCGATCGCGCGGCGGCTGACCGAGAGCAAGACGACCGTCCCGCACTTCTACGTCGTCGCGGACGCGCGGATGGACGCGCTGCTCGCGCTGCGCGCCGAGCTGAACGAGGACGGCGAGGTGAAGATCTCGGTCAACGACCTGCTCGTCAAGGCGGCCGCCGGCGCGTTCCGCACGGTGCCCGACGCGAACGCGACCTGGGCGGACACGGTCATCCGCAGACACCGCTCCGTCGACATCTCGATCGCGGTGGCGATCGAGGGCGGTCTGGTGACGCCGGTGCTGCGCGGCGTCGACCGGCGCTCCATCGGCGAGGTGGCCACGGCGTCCGCCGACCTCGTCGACCGCGCGCGTCGCGGACGCCTCAAGCAGGACGAGCTCGAGGGCGGGTCGTTCTCGATCTCCAACCTCGGGATGTACGGGGTGAAGGAGTTCTCGGCGATCATCAACCCGCCCCAGTCGGCGATCCTCGCCGTGGGCGCCGCCGCGCCCCGAGCGGTCGTCGAGGGCGACCAGGTCGTGGTCCGCCGGGTCATGACGGTGACGCTGTCCGCGGACCATCGGGTGATCGACGGCGCCCTCGCGGCGCAGTGGATCGCCGCGTTCGTGGACCTGGTCGAGCACCCCGTCCGGATCCTGCGGTGAGCGCCGTGCGGCCGACGATCGCCTGGCTGGGCCTCGGCAGGATGGGGTCCGTCATGGCGACCCGCCTCCTCGAGGCCGGGTTCGAGGTCGGCGTCTGGAACCGGAGCCCCGGGAAGGACGACGCGCTCGTCGCCGCAGGAGCCACGCGGATCGGCTCCCTCGCCGACGCCGGCGGGTACGACCTGGCCTACTCGATGGTCCTCGACGACCCGGCCCTCGCGCGCCTGCACGATCCGGAGGACGGGGTGCTGTCGGGCGGCACCACCCGGCTCGCCACGTGGATCGACGGATCCACCGTCTCGCCCCGCGCGGCCGCGCTGGCGGCCGAGGCGGCGCGCGCGGCCGGGGTCGGCTACGTCTCTGCGCCGGTGAGCGGCAACCCCGGCGTCGTCGCGGCGGGTCGCGCGATCTTCGCGGTGTCGGGCGCCGACGCCGACCTCGATCGCGCCGCCCCGGTGCTCGCAGCCCTCGGTCGCGCGGTGCACCGCGTCGGCGGGGGTTCGGAGGCGAACGTCGTGAAGCTGGCGACGAACGGCCTGCTCGGGATCGTGATGCAGTCCCTCGCCGAGCTCGTCGTGCTGGGGGAGAAGGCAGGTGTGCCGCGCGCGGACCTGCTCGCGTTCATCAACGACAGCGCCGTCGGGTCGCCCTTCTCCGCGTACAAGACGCCCGCGCTCGTCGATCTCGACCTGTCGCCCACGTTCACCGTGGAGGGGCAGCGGAAGGACCTCCGCCTGGCGCTCGACCTCGCGGCCGACCTCGAGGCGCCCATGCCGGTGCTCTCCACGACGGAGGTGGCGTTCTCGCGCACGATCGCGAGCGGTCTCGGCGCCGGCCAGGACCTCGCGGCGGTCGTCCTCGTCGCGGCGCGGGACGCCGGCATCGAGCTCGAGCCCCCGCGCTGAGGCGGGGGCTCAGACGAGGATCATCCCGCCTTCGATCGCGATCACCTGACCGGTGATGTAGTCGGAGTCGCTCGAGGCCAGGAACAGCGCTGTGGGCACGATGTCCTCCGGCTGCGCGGGCCTGCCGAGCAGGATGTCCGCCGCCATGGAGTCGAAGCCGGCATCCGCGGCGCCCATCGCCGCGAGGTCCGCGTCCAGCTGCTTCCAGAGCGGCGTCGCGACGACACCCGGGGCGAACGCGTTCACGGTGATGCCGTGCTTCGCCAGGTCCCGCGCCGCGGCCTGGGTCAGCGAGATCACCGCCGCCTTCGAGGCGCTGTACGGGGCGAAGCTCGGGAACCCGGTCCGGCCCGCGATCGACGCGGTGTTCACGATCTTGCCGCCGCCGCCCTGCTGCAGGAACCGCTTCGCCGCCTCCTGGGTGCCGATCAGCACGCCGATGGCGTTCACCCGCATGATGCGCTCGAAGTTCTCAGCCGTGACGTCGAGGAACGGCATCGGCGCGTTCATCCCGGCGTTGTTGAACCAGGCGTCCAGCCGGCCGAACCGGTCGACGGCGCGCTCCAGCCCCGCGATCACCGCGGCCCGGTCGGTGACGTCGACCCGAACCGCGAGCGCCGAACCGCCGTCGGAGCGGATCGTCGACGCGACTCGCTCCGCAGCGGTCCCGTCGAGATCGGCGAGCACGGCGTTCGCCCCCTCGGCCGCCAGACCCCGGGCTATCGCGGCTCCGATGCCGGATCCGGCACCCGTCACGACGATCGTCCTGCCCTCGACCCGTCCGACCACAGCCCGCCCCTTCGCGATCCGCGCACCATCGCGCTTTCGTGTGCAGTGAAGCTACACGGACCGTGCCGGCGGCGGGAACGGCTCCCAGGCGTCGTGCGGCGCGTCCCCGGAGACCTCCACGTCGGCGATCGACCGCTCCGTGACGAAGTCGGCGAGGTACGCGATGGCGGCCAGATGGTCGGGGTGCGCCTGGTAGGCGTCGAGCGCGCCCTGGTCCTCGAACTCGCTCACGAGCGCGACGTCCCAGTGGTTCGGGCCGCCCCCCACGTCCGGGCCGACGTGGATCGACAGGGTCCCGGGGACGACGCTCCGCAGGCCCTCCAGGCGGGAGCGCATCCCTGCGAGGTGCTCGGCCCGCTCCTGGGGCGACTCGGACCGGAGCCGGAAGAGCACCAGATGACGGATCATGCCGGCTCCTTCTCCTCGGTGCTGTTCAGCAGGGTAGAACGATCGTAGAGTGCAGATGCACGAAGCGAGGAGGCTGATGTGGCGGACAAACGGATCGCGATCCTGGGAAGCGGCGCGCAGGGGTCGGGTGTCGGTGCCGACATGATCCGCGCCGGGCTCGATGTCACGTTCATCGAGCAGTGGCCGGACCATGTCGAGGCCATGCGGCGGCACGGCATCGAGGTGCGCATGCCGGAGGAGGCGACCGTCACCCCGGTCCGGGCGATCCACCTCTGCGAGGTGGCGACGCTCCGCGAGCGGTTCGATCTCGTGTTCCTCGTCACCAAGGCCTACGACACGCGCTGGGCGTGCGAGCTGATCAAGCCCGTCCTGGCGCCGGACGGGCTCGTCGTCGGCCTGCAGAACGGCATGAGCATCGACGACATCGCTGCCGTGGTGGGCGCCGAGCGCACGATCGGCGCTGTGATCGAGATGGCGTCGAACATGTTCGAGCCCGGCGTCGTCAACAGGGAGAACTCGCCGACGACCGCCTGGTTCGCCGTCGGCGCGTACGACGTCGCGACCCGCGGGCGCGAGCAGGAGGTCTGGGAGGCGTTGCGCCACGCCGGCACCGTCGAGATCTCCGACGACATCCGCTCCTCGAAGTGGATGAAGCTCGTCGCGAACGCGGGGGAGCTCGTGCCGTCAGCCATCCTGGGCCTGCCCTTGGCCGACGCAGCCGCCGTTCCGGGCGTGCGCGACTTCATGGACCGGTGCTGCCGCGAGGCGGCGGCTGCGACGGTCGCCTCCGGCAGTCGCCTCCGCCCGGTCTTCGGTCTGACCGAGGACCAGGTCACGGACGCCGACGTCTACGCGCCGGCGCTGCTCGACATCGTGCTGCAGCGGTTCTCCTCGCCCACCACGCGCACCACCGTGCTGCAGGACTGGATGAAGGGTCGCCGTGCGGAGGTGCAGGAGATCAACGGCGCCGTCGTGCGGGCCATGCGGGCCGCAGGTCTCGAGGCGCCGGCGAACCAGCGGACCGTGGAGATCGCGCTCCGCATCGAGGCGGGCGAGCTGGAGTGCCGGCCCGAGAACGCGGAGCTGCTGCTGGCGACGACGGTAGACGCCTGACCCGCGGGCCGCCCTCGATCGGGCGCGTTCCAGCATCAGGCCCTTCCCCGGGTCGCCTCACAGCCCTCGGCGGATCATCGAGAACGAGGAGCGCAGCAGGGTCGGCCGTTGCGAAGGGGGCAGGTCGGGGTGCCGGCGCAGGAGCCGGACGACCGCCCGCATGCCGGCGACCGCGACGCCCGCGGTCACCACCGCCTGCAGCTCCTGCTGCAGCGGATCGGTGGCTCCGGCCTGCATGGCGCGGTCAGCGAAGACACCGGTGAGGCGCTCCTCCCATGCGACGAACGCCTGCGCGAGCCGTGCGGAGACCGCTGACTCGACCGGGTCGAGCCTCGGCGCGAGCGCGGTGATGGTGCCGGCGCCCCCCTCCTGCTGCAATGCCTGGAACACGGCCGTCTCGAAGGCCTCGATCGGCGCCTCGCCGGCCGGGCGTGCTGCCAGAGCGGCCTCGACGGCCGAGAACAGGGCCGTGAGGTCGGGCAGCAACAGGTCGTACTTCGACTCGAAGTAGCGGAAGAAGGTGCGGGGGGAGACATCTGCCGCCTCGGTGATCTGCTCGATCGAGGTCGCGGCTACACCCTGCCGGGCGAAGAGGTCGCGGGCGGCGGTCCGCATGGCGTCGCGGGTCGCGGTCTTCTTCCGCTCGCGGCGACCCGTCTCCGGGAGCGCGTCGGTCATGAGCGAGCACCCTAGCGCCGAGACCGCGGCCGGTGTTCTGGCACAACAGGCAGATGGCAGCGTTGACAGAAACTCCGCAGGCTCCGTATGGTCCGTGACGGGCGCCTTCCGGGGGCTCGCCGGAGGAGGGGCCGTGGCCGACGGGCAGCCAGGCGGACGATCCGGCGTCCTCGAGCGGGTCGGGTCCGCCTGCGCCCGGGGACCGCTCCGCGTCCTCGGCGTCTGGCTCCTCGTGCTCATCGCACTGCTCGCCTGGAACCGCGGCGCGGGCGGCACCTTCAGCGACGACGTCGACCTCGCCGGCACCCAGTCCCACACGGGTGCCGCCCTGCTGACGGCGAGCGAGCCCGGGTCGAGCGGCATCGCCGGCATCGTCGTCTTCCACGTCGGCACCGGGGCGCTCGCCGCCGACCGCGCTTCGGTGCAGCGGAGCGTCACCGACCTCGGACGGCTGCCGCACGTGCTGTCCGCGTCCGATCCATTCTCTGCGGCGTCACCCCGGGTCTCCGCCGACGGCCGGACGGCGTACTCCACCGTCCAGTTCGACGTGCGTCCCAAGACCCTCGGCTCGGCCTACGTCGACCGGCTGGATCGAGCGACCGCGTCGGCGAGGCAGGCGGGCGTGGAGGTCGAGTACGGCGGTGCTCTCGACGCGCTGGTCCGGCCCGCCGCCGGTGACGTCGGCGAGGCCGCCGGACTGCTGATCGCGCTGGTGGTGCTCGTCGTCGGCTTCGGCAGCCTGTTCGCGGCGCTGCTGCCGTTGCTCGCCGCACTGGTCAGCGCACTCGTGGGCGTCAGCATCCTGGGGATCGTCGCCGCCGCGATCACGTTCGGCACCGCAGCGCCGACCCTCGCGCTGATGATCGGCCTCGGGGTCGCGATCGACTACGCGCTGTTCCTGACCACCCGGTTCCGGCAGCTGCTGCTGGACGGGGAGGAACCGGTGGTGGCGGCCGGCCGCGCGGTCGCGACGAGCGGTCATGCGGTCCTCGTGGCTGCGGGGACGGTCGCGGTCGCGCTGCTCGGCCTCTACGCCTCCGGCCTCGCGTTCATCGGCTCCATGGGGTTCGCCGCCGTCTTCACCGTCCTGACGGCCGCGGTGGCCGCGGTGACGCTGGTGCCCGCGGCGTTCGGGCTGCTCGGACGCCGGATCGACCGCGTCACCATCGGGCGCCGCGTGGCGGAGGCAGGGACCGATCGCGACGTGTGGCATCGCTACGCCGCCGTCGTGGTGCGGCGTCCGTGGCGGTTCTTCGTCGCCGGGTTGCTGCTGCTCGCGCTCGTGTCCATCCCGGTCCTCTCCCTCCGGCTCGGCCACATCGACGACGGCGCGGACCCGACGAGCTTCACCGACAAGCGCGCCTACGACCTCATCAGCGAGGGGTTCGGACCCGGCGCGAACGGTCCGCTCACGATCGTGGTGGACGTCACGCACGCGACGGTCCCGGTGCAGCACGTCGCGCAGGTGGTGCAGCAGCAGCTCACGACGACCGCGGACGTGGCGAAGGTCGCTCCGCTCACGCCCTCCCGGGACGGGAGGATCCTGGTCGGGACCGTCGTCCCGAGCAGCGGTCCGCAGGACGCGGCGACGAGCACGCTGTTCGGCACGCTCGTCAGCACCGGGTTGCCGCACGCGCTCGCGGGCACCGGGACGCTCGGCTACGTGACGGGTGCCGCCGCGTCCCAGTTCGACTTCCAGCAGCTGGTCACCGCGCGACTGCCGCTCATCATCGCGGTCGTCGTGCTCACGGCTTTCTTGATCATCCTGAGCAGCTTCCGCAGCCTGCTGCTCGCCGCGAAGGCGGCGCTGATGAACCTGCTCTCCGTCGCCGCCGCCTACGGTGCGCTCGTCGCGGTCTTCGAGTGGGGCTGGGGACGCCAGCTGCTCGGCGTCAGCGAGAACGTGCCCATCGAGTCCTACGTGCCCATGATGATGTTCGCCATCGTGTTCGGGCTGTCCATGGACTACGAGGTGTTCCTGCTCTCCCGCGTGCAGGAGGCCTACGTGCGGACGGCGGACACCGTCGAGTCCGTCCGGCTCGGTCTCGCCGGCACGGGGCGGGTGATCACCTGCGCCGCACTCATCATGATCGGCGTCTTCCTCGCCTTCACCACCTCGCACCTCGTCGTGATCAAGATGCTCGCGCTGGGGCTCGCGGTCAGCGTCCTGATCGACGCCGCAGTGGTGCGGCTGCTGCTCGTGCCCGCCACGATGACGCTGCTCGCGCACGTCACCTGGTGGATCCCGCGCTGGCTCGACGCCGTCCTGCCTCGCCTGGAGGCGGACGGCCACGGCGTCCGGGGTCCGGTGCGGGGGGTGTCCGCCGACGGTGCGGTGCCGGGGGAGCACCCGGACGAGGATGGGGCGGTCGGCCGGTGACGACGATGAGGGATGCTCCGGAGCGGCTGCTCCCGGCGGACGCCCGCGCCCACCGTGGGCCGGCCTGGCGGCCCGCGGTGCTGGTCGGGTCGAACGCGGTCGGCACGGCCAGGTCCCTGGTCCATGTGGTCGCGCCGGACCGCGGGGCCGGCACCGTCGCGAGCATGCCCACGGGTGGCCCGGAGGGTGGGAACGCGGTGGCGCTGCTCGCCCGGTGGGGTGGCGCGCAGGTGCTCGACGCGGCCGTGAGCTGCGCGGGCGCTGCCGGACCCCGGCGTCAGCGGCCGGCGGCCCGCCAGCGATTGGACGTCGGTGGCGGAATGCCACGCCATGAAGAGCTCCTCGGCGTCCCACCCGTCGCCGAGCACCTCCTGCCAGCTGCCCTCCCGCCGCGAACCGGCCCGCTCCCACGCTCCGGCGATGGCATCGGGGAGCGTGTGCTCGTGCTCGGAGAGGAACCGGAGCAGTGCGGGCGGCACCGGGCCGCGCCAGACCGACTCGGCGAGTGCTGACCGGTCGCGGGAGTCCTTGAGCAGGCCGACCTCGTTCTCGACCTGCACCATCACCACCGTGTGCTGCGCGTCGATCGCTCGCAGGTGGGTCATGAACGCGACGAACGCGCGCTGGTCCGCCTCACGGAGCGCTTCCGAGAAGACCGACAGGACCGGCTTCGCGGTCGCATCCGCGTGCGTGAACGCCTCGGTACGGCGGCCGGCGGTCGCGGCGCGAGGGAATCGCTCCGGGTCGGCGCGCACCCATCCGGGCGCGTAGGTCGAGCCGGCGTTCTTGAAGGCGCCGAACCAGATCACGACCAGTCGCAGCCCGGCTCCGCGTGCGGCATCGAGCAGGTGCTCGACGGTCGAGAAGTCGAACCGGCCCTCCTCCGGCTCGACCAGGGACCAGCTCGCCGAGCCGATGGCGACGGAGGCGTGGTGACCGCGGACCCGCTCGAGCACCTCGGCGAGTCGCTCGTCCGTCGGTGTCGAGTCGTGGAGCTGACCGCCGAGCAGCAGAGCGGGCTCACCGTCGACGACCAGGCGGAAGGAGTGCTCGGTCGCTTCGATCCGCGGGACAGCAGGACCCGGGCCCGTCGATCTCATCGTCGTCCTCCTCAGCGTGAGCGCTCACATCGGCGCACGGACGACGCTGCGGCATGGCGGTCGACCGGGCCAGCGCGATCTGGTGATGCGGCTGATCCGATCCGTCGATCGTCGCGTGCCTGCGCGGGTGATGGGCCGTGATCATGCGGCCCGCCACCCGCGGTCCGAGTTCGCGGGCGGAGGGGTCGGTGGCAGACGGAGTTGGGACCGGCGGGCGAGGGGCGCGAGGCGCGGCAGCAGCAGGTGCGCCCGGTTCAGGTCGGCGGCGGCGGTGGCGCCAGCAGGGTTCCGCGGACGACGGAGCCGTGGAAGGTGCGGGCGGCGACGAGCAACCACGCCCCGACGAGCCCGGCGTATGAGGTGACGGCCATGAGTTGGACCACGATCAAGCCCGAGTGGAGCGCGAGGCCGTTGAGGCCGGTGACGACGGTGCCGATGGGGAAGGTGAACGACCACCAGGTGAGGCTGAACGGCAGGTGCGCACGCACGGCACGGATGGTGATGAGTCCGGCGATGGCCGTCCAGAGCGAGGCGAAGCCGAGCATCGCGAAGCCGTACACGAGCGCGACGATCAACAGCGCCTGCGCGATCGAGGGCTCGACGGTGATCGCCGCATCGCCGGCGAGGAGGTTCACGGCCGTGATCGACTGGCCGACGGGTCCGAGGACGATCCACAGGGTCGGGACCATCGCGGCGGCGCCGACCTTGTGCTGCGCCAGCCTGCTCCAGATGAGGGTGATGACGATGACCGAGGCGAGCAGGCTGAGACCGAACAGGCCGTAGCAGGCCCAGAGCAACGTCTCCCTCGCCTGGCCTGCCGTCACGGAGGGGATGAGCAGTGCTCCGGTGGACGCGGACACCATGGGCGGGACGATCGGCATGAGCCAGCCGCCGAACGCCGCGTCGGGCTCGGTCTCGTGCCGGGTGAAGGCGAGATAGGGGACCAGGACCGCGGTGCCGAGCCCGAGGACGGTGCCGATCGTCCACAGGGTCCAATCGACGCCGATTGCCGCGGGCAGGCCGATCCAGTCCTTGCCGAGCAGCAGGGTGCCGGCTCCCACGGTGAGGATCGCCATCGGGGGAGCGCCGTAGAAGTGCGAGATCACCGGGTCGAGGTGGTGCCGACTCGCGGTCTGCCGGTAACGGACCCAGTGCAGCACGGTCGCGACGGTGAGCGCGAGCAGCAGGAAGGCGGCGATCACCCAGACGATCGTGGCTGCGGTCCGCAGACCGGGGAACTGCAGCGGCAGACTCGCGGCCGCCGTGGCGACGATGCCGGTGCCCATGATCGAGGCGAACCAGTTCGGGGTGAGGTTCGAGACGATCTGGCCCGGGTGCTCGAGCTGCTGGAAGAACCGGGAGTGCGGCCGTGCGGGGTTCCCGCGGACGATCGAGGATGTGCTCACCTGACGAGGCTGACTCGAGCACGGGTTCGGCGATACGCCCGGATCGTTGGCGTGCCACAATCGGAGGTTGTGGCTGATCGGTGGTTCGTCGACGGGCTCGTCGATCTGGTGACGTTCGAGCTGCTGGAGCAGATCGCGCGCACGGGATCGCAGACCGCTGCGGCGACGGCGATGGGGGTCTCCCAGCAAGCCGCGTCCGCTCGTCTGGTCCGTGCGGAGCGGCTGCTCGGGCATCCGCTCGTGCACCGTGCGATCGGCGGCTCGGTGCTGACGGAGCACGGCGGGATGGTGCTCGAATGGGCGACGCCGGTGCTCGACGCAGCACGGCGTGCCGCGGTCTCGCTCGACGCGCTGCGGCATTCCGACGCTCCGCTCACGATCGCGGCGTCGCAGACGGTCGCGGAGTTCCTCCTGCCGGGCTGGCTGCAGGCCTTGCGCCGGGAGCATCCCGACGCCGTCGTGCGTCTCGTGTCAGGCAACAGCGACGACGTCGTCGCGCGCCTCCGCAGCGGGACCGCTCAACTCGGTTTCATCGAGGGTCCGACCGTGCCCGCAGGGTTCAGCTCCTCGACGGTCGGGCACGACGAGCTCGTCGTCGTCGTCGCACCGGACCACGAATGGGCGGCTCTCGGCGCGGTCTCCCCGGCTCTGCTGGCCGCCACCCCGTTGCTGCTTCGCGAACCGGGATCCGGTACGCGCGCCACCCTCGAGGAATGGCTGCGACACGCGGGCCTCGGTGCGTCAGCACCGGCTGCGGAACTCGGCACGACGTCCGCCATCCGCGCCGCCGCGATCGCCGGCGTCGCTCCCGCCGTGCTGAGCGGGCGTGCCGTGCGTGAGGATCTCGCCGCGGGTCGGCTGCGGCAGGTCGCCGTGCATGGTGCTGCGCCGCGGCGTCGGCTGGTGGCCCTGTGGTCGGCGTCGCAGATCGGCGCAGCGGCCCGAGCGCTCGTCGAGATCGCGCTCCGGCCGTCTCGCCGGCTCCAGCACCGGTGACCTCGCCACCGTCCGCCCCCATCGCGTGGCGCGACAGCGGAGTGGGCTTCCAGGGTCGTGCGACAGCATCGGGAGCCCGTGGCGCGCCGACCGCGGAGGCAGCGTGGTGACGACCTCAGGGAGCAGCGGTGAGCGGTGACACCGGCGCGGATGCGGACCTCCCGGATGCGGCGGCGCCGACGATCCGGCACGTGCTGATCCACGCGAACGGGGAGGATCCCGCTTCCCTGGCCACGGCGCTCAGGGTCGCGCGGCAGTCGGCGATCGAGCTGCCGTCGGGGACGCGGTTCCACGTCGTGGTGCAGGGGCCGCTGGTGCGGCTCCTCACCGCCGGAGGTGAGTCGGCGGAGGACGTGACCGTCACCGTGTCGGACACGGTGAGTGTCGCAGCGTGCCGCAACAGCATGGATCGCGCAGGGGTGAGCGAGCAGGAGCTGCTGTCCGCGGTCGGGACGGTGGCGTCGGCGGGGGCCTATCTCGCGACTCGCCAGTGGGAGGGCTGGGCCTACCTGCGGTACTGAGCGGGGAGGGTCGGGGCTCCGCCTGCGGTTCTCGGTGCAGCGCCGAGGTGGTCGTCGCCGCGCATCCGGATCGCCACGAGGATCCCGGACCCGGCGGTCGCGGCCGCGACGACGAGGATCGCGGCGGGCATGCCGAACGCGTCGGCGAGCAGTCCGGCCAGCGGGGCGCCGACGGCGAAGCCGCTGTCCCGCCGGATGGTGAGGAGGAAGGTCCCGCGGCCGGTCAGGGGATGGGGCTGCGGTCCTCGAGCCGCCGCTTCGTGCTGGACGTGGCTCCGGGCCTCGCGCACACCGGCGACCGAGAGCCCGAGCCCGACGCCGATGAACGCGGCACCGAGCAGGAACGGCCCCGGCTCCGACCCGGAGCCGGCGACGACGACGCCGGGGGCCAGCGCGCCCGCCGCGAGCCCGACGGAGCCGGCGGCATCGTTCAGCCTCATCGCGGTGCCCCGGTTGCGGGGAACCGCGCGACGTTCGCGCGGTTTCAGGCGAGCGTGAGGAACAGCTTCTCGAGCTCCTCGACCGTGAGCGCGTTCTCGCCGTCGGCCGGCTGCGTCAGGCAGTTCCGCAGCGCGGAGGAGACGATCGCGAAGCCGGCGCGGTCGAGCGCCTTGGACACGGCGGCGAGCTGCAGGACGACGTCGCGGCACTCGCCTCCGGATTCCACAGCGGCGATCACGGCCGTGAGCTGGCCCTGAGCTCGGCGGAGCCGGTTCACGATCTTGCGGTCGACGTCGGTGGACTGCTCGCGGGCCTCGAGAGGGGTGGATGCGCTCATGGGTGTCAAGTCCTTCGTTCCCTGGTGCGGGTTCAGGCGGGTGGCCGGCCGCGACGGCCACCCGCATCGATCAGTGCTCGAGCGGGCGACCGGCCTGCGCCCAGGCGGCGGTGCCGCCGTCAACGGTAACCGCGTCGATGCCTGCGGCTGCCAGAACCTCTGTGCCCTGAGCGCTGCGTCGTCCGGACTGGCAGATGACCGCCACCGGGCTGCCGGTCGGGATCTCGCCGAGCCTGGCGGTCAACCGGTGCCGGGGGATGTTCAGGGCGCCGGGCACGCGCCCTGCGGCGAACTCGTCCGGCTCGCGGACGTCGACGACGACGCCCGTGCGGGCTGCGAGCTGGTCGACGGTGATGTGTTCGATCATGAAGCTGTCCAGTTCCTTGTCGTCCGAGCGGTCCATGCGGAGCTGGCGGTCAGCGGGAGAAGAGTCGCGAGAGGAACCCGCTGCCCTTGGCCGTGGTGGTCGGTGCGTCGTGCTCGTGGCCGCGGCACCGCTGGGCGCTCGGCACGCCCCGCATCACCTCGTTCACATGCTGGCCGCAGCCGGCCCAGGTCGTCTTCCCGCACTTCTTGCACGTCACTGCAC
>JABBOB010000122.1 GCA_019352055.1 Acidobacteriota bacterium | reverse complement strand
GACGGTCGCGGTGCCGTCGCGCCGCGTGGTCGTCGCGGACACCGTCGGGGCCGGGGACTCGTTCATGTCCGGCCTGATCGACGGCCTGTGGACCGCGGGGCTTCTCGGCGCGGATCGCCGCGAGGCACTCGGCCGGATCGACGAGTCCACCCTGATCGGGATCCTGGAGCGGTGCGCCGAGATCGCGGGTATCACAGTCTCACGCGCGGGCGCGAACCCACCGTGGGCGCACGAGCTCAGCCCACAATCGGCGGGCGTCTAGGCGCCGATCCGCGGTCGACCGGCCCGTCGCCGGCCTGCGTGCGGTGAAGCCCGCCGTGTGGTCAGTCGATACGCGTGGTCCGTTCACGCCCGTGGTCCGTTCACGCCCGTGGTCAGTTGAAGACGACCGCGCCGCCCGCGCTCTGCCACTGGGTGATGCCGCCCTGGAGGTCGTAGATCTCGGAGAAGCCGAGGTCTGCCATCTTCGACGTCGCGACACCCGAGCGGTTCCCGCTGCGGCAGTACACGAAGTACGGCTTGTCCTTGGGCAGCTTGCCGATGGTCGTGGCGAAGGCGGCATCCTCGACGTCGACGTTCACGGCGCCCTGGATGTGACCCTGAGCGAACTCACCGGGCGTCCGGACGTCGATCACCGAGATGCCCGGCTTGGCGAGCACCTCCGACGCGGTGGCCGTCGTGACCTCGGTGATGGCACTCGATCCGCTGGAGCACGCGGCAAGACCGCCGACGGCGAGAACGGCTGCCAGGACGATCGAGGCGATGCGGGGGCGTGTCTGCATACCCCCCAGGGTATCATTGGCGCGTGGAGCAGCGTAGCCCGGCACCGCCGGGCCGCCCCGCACGAGAGGACTCGCCATGAAGCAGAACATGGGCACCACGGACCGCATCCTGCGGAGCGTCGTCGCCGCACCGGTCTTCGTCATCCTCGGCATCGTCACCGGCCCCGCCGCTCCGATCTCGTGGGTCTTCTACGCCCTCGGGGCCGTCATGCTCGGCACCGGCCTCGTCGGCTTCTGCCCGCTCTACGCGCCGTTCGCGTTCAGCACGCGATCCCGCGCCGCAGCGAGCGCGACGCGCCAGCACTGACGCCGCAGCACGTCCGGGGTCGGCTCGGCTCGACTCGAATGACAGGTCCGGCGACTCGACATCCGGCGTCGTCGGAAACGCTCGCGCGCGCGAACCTGCGACGATGGACCCATGCAGCGACCTTCCACACCGGCTGAGGCCTGGGCCATGCTTCGCGCAGGGAACGCGCGCTTCGTCGCCGGCGACATGGACCACCCGTCCCAGAGCGTCGACCGTCGTACCGAGCTGAGCGCCGATCAGCACCCCTTCGCGGTGATCTTCGGTTGCTCGGACTCCCGCGTCGCGGCCGAGATCGTCTTCGACCAGGGGCTCGGCGACCTCTTCGTCGTGCGCACCGCGGGGCACGTCATCGACACGACGGTGATCGGCTCGATCGAGTACGGGATCGACATCCTCGGCACCCCGCTCGTCGTCGTGCTCGGTCATGACAGCTGCGGCGCTGTCGCGGCGGCGGCGACCGCCCTGACGACCGGCGAGCTGCCGCGCGGGTTCGTGCGTGCGATCGTCGACCGGGTGATCCCCAGCATCGTGAACGCCGGTGGCACCGGCATCGCCGACTTCGACGCGGCGACTCTCGGGCACGACCACGTCCGGCACACCGTCGAGATGCTCCGGAGCTACTCGGCGCTCCTCGCGGACGCGGTCGACGCGGGCAGGTGCGCGATCATCGGGCTCGAGTACAACCTCGCCGAGGGCGAGGCCCGGCTCACCGAGGTCATCGGCGACCTCGGTCCACAGTAGCGGCAGCGGGACCGGGCCGGCTTCCGTCCACGGGCCCGCCCGTCGTCCGACGCCGACCTCGGCGCCGGTGCACCCGCACCCAGCGGCCTTTGCCATGATGTGCCCATGAGCGATGACGCACAGGACGGGACCGGCTACCGGATCGAGCACGACACCATGGGAGAGGTCCGCGTCCCTGCGGACGCGCTCTACCGCGCGCAGACGCAACGCGCCGTCGAGAACTTCCCGCTCTCGGGCACGCGCCTCGAGCGCGGGCACATCGAGGCGCTGGCCCGGATCAAGAAGGCCGCGGCCAGGGCGAACGCCGAGCTGGGCGTGCTCGACACCGAGATCGCCGCCGCGATCGTCTCCGCAGCCGACGAGGTCGCCGCGGGCGAGCACGACGCGCACTTCCCCGTCGACGTGTACCAGACGGGCTCGGGGACGTCGTCCAACATGAACACCAACGAGGTCATCGCCACGCTCGCCTCGCGCCGGCTCGGTCGCGACGTGCATCCGAACGACCACGTCAACGCGTCGCAGTCCTCGAACGACGTCTTCCCGACCTCCGCCCACGTCGCGGCGACGTCCGGCGTCGTCCACGTGCTCGTGCCGGCCCTCACGCACCTCGCGGAGACGCTCGAGGCCAAGGCCGACGAGTTCGCCTCCGTCGTGAAGTCCGGCCGCACGCACCTCATGGACGCCACCCCCGTGACCCTGGGCCAGGAGTTCGGCGGGTACGCCGCCGCCGTCCGGTACGGGATCGAGCGCCTGACGGCCGCGCTCCCCCGGGCGGCCGAGGTGCCGCTCGGCGGGACCGCCGTCGGGACCGGCATCAACACCCCGGCAGGTTTCCCGCAGCGGGTGATCGCCCTGCTCGTCGAGGACACCGGGCTGCCGTTGACGGAGGCACGGAACCACTTCGAGGCGCAGAGCGGCCGCGACGGACTCGTCGAGCTCTCCGGGGCGCTCCGCACGATCGCCGTCAGTCTCACCAAGGTGTGCAACGACCTGCGGTGGA
>JABBOB010000049.1 GCA_019352055.1 Acidobacteriota bacterium | reverse complement strand
GCGCTGATCACCACCGTACGAAGGAGTCGCGTTGCCCACGATCGCCGTGCAGTCCTGGTCGCTCCAGCGGGTGCTGGGGCGTCCCGTCGCGGACGACGCCTTTCCGTGGCCCGGCGGCATGACACCCCACCGCGGGGACGGGCTGGAACTGCTGCGGCTGCCCCGTGAGCTCGCGGACCGCGGCTACCGCACCGTGCAGCTGTGCCACTTCCAGCTGCCCACACGGGACCGCGGCTACCTCGCCGACCTCCGCGGCGCGCTCGCGGACGCGGGGGTGGGCCTGGACGCGCTCCTCCTCGACACCGGCGACCTCAGCAGCCCCGACCTCGGCGACGACGCCGAGCGATGGGCTGCGGGCTGGATCGACGATGCGGCCGCGCTCGGCGCGAGCCGCATCCGCGTGATCGGCGGGCGGCAGGAGGCGACGCCGGCCACGATCCACGCGAGCGCCGTCCGGGTCCGCCGCCTCGCTGCGCAGGCCCCCGGCGTCCGGGTCGTCACGGAGAACTGGCACGAGCTCCTCTCCACCCCGGACGCCGTCCTGCGGTTCCTCGAGGAGACGCAGGGCGACGTCGGCCTGCTCATCGACCTCGGCAACTGGTCAGGTCCTTCGAAGTACGACGATCTCGCGCGGATCGCGCCGTTCGCAGAGACCTGCCACGCCAAGTGCCACACCAAGCCGGACGGGTCCGCGCTCGACGCGGCCGACTACCGCCGCTCCCTCCAGGTCCTCGCCGACGCGGGCTTCGACGGCCCGCTCGCGCTCGTGTTCGAGGGTCCCGGCGACGACGCGTGGGCGGGCATGGCCGCGGAACGCGACATCGTCGCCGAGGTGTTCCCGGGCGCCTGACCGCTTCAGTAGGAGACGAGCCGCTTCATCCCCTCGACCGCGGCGCCGTACAGCAGGGCGATCACGACGATCGCGGCGAGGAGCGTGGCGGGCAGCGGCGTGAACGCCAGGACCGGGGCGAGGAGGGTGAGCGGGAGCACCGCGGTGCCGACGGCCACGAGCGCGGAGACGAGGAGGAAGATCCCGTCGGGGCGGCTCCGCCACGAGGGCCGGGCGGTGCGCAGCGTCATCATCGCGATGAACTGCGTCAGCGCGGACTCGACGAACCAGGCGGTGTGGAACGTCGGCGCGCCCGCGTGGAACCCCCATTCGAGCACCGCGAACGTCATCAGGTCGAAGACCGTGCTCACGGCACCGAACACGACCATGAAGCGGGTGATGGCGCGCATGTCCCAGGCACCCGACAGCGCGACCCGCTCATGGTCGACGCGGTCCCGGGACACGAGCGTGTTCGGGATGTCGGCGAGGAAGTTCAGCAGCAGGATCTGCGCCGGGAGCATCGGCAGGAACGGCAGGACCGCGGCCGCCACGACCATGCTGAGGATGTTGCCGAAGTTGGAGCTCGCGGCCACCCGCACGTACTTCAGCGTGTTCGCGAACGTGCGGCGGCCGAGCCGCACCCCGGTCGCGACGACGCCGAGGTCGCGGGTGAGCAGCACGATGCCCGCGGCCTCCTTCGCGACGTCGACCGCCGTCTGCACCGAGAGGCCGACGTCCGCGCGGTGCAGCGCCTCCGCGTCGTTGATGCCGTCGCCGAGGAACCCGACGGTCTCCCCCGTCGCCTGCAGCGCCTCCACGATCGCGCGCTTGTGGTCCGGCTCGACCTCCGCGAACAGCGCGTTCTCGGTGACCAGGCGGCGCAGCTCCTCCCGGTCGGCGTGCACGATCTCCGACCCCAGCACGATGCGGCCGCCGAGGGAGAGCTGCTCGGCGAGCGCTCCCGTGACCGCCCGGTTGTCGCCGCTGATCACCTTCACCTGCACGCCGAGGGACTTCAGGTCGGCGATGGACGCCGCCGCGGTCGGCTTGATCGGGTCGTGGAACGTGAGCATCCCCGCGAGGTCCAGGTCCCGCTCGGCGGTCGTGTCGACGTCGAGCTCCGCGTCGCCGAGCACCCGGGTCGCGACGCCGACCACGCGGTACCCGCGGGCGCCGAGCCCCGCGACGCGCTCCTGGACGGCCCGGCGACCCTCCGAGGTCAGCGGCCGCCCCGACGCGGTGGCGCAGCACGCCAGCACCGAGTCGAGAGCGCCCTTGGTGATCAGCGTCCGCGCGCCGGCCACCTCCGTGACCACCGAGAGCCCTTTGCGCTGGAAGTCGTAGGGGATCTCGTCCAGCCGCTGCGCTCCGGCCGGCGGCTCGTGCCCGGCGAGGATCGCGAGGTCGAGCGGGTTGGGGTAGCCGGTCTGCAGCCCGGCGTTCAGCACCGCGAGGTCGAGCACCGCCGGGCTGTCCGCGCCGTCGGGGTCGAGCGCGCCGTCGACGCCGACGACCCCCGCGGTCACCGTGCCCGTCTTGTCCGTGCAGAGCACCGTCATAGCGCCGAGGTCCTCGATCACGTCGAGCCGCTTGACGATGACCTGGTTCCGCGCCATCCGCCGCGCGCCCGCGGCGAGGCTGACCGTCACGACGACGGGCAGCATCTGCGGCGTGATGCCCACGGCGAGCGCCAGCGCGAACAGGAGCGAGTCGATGAGCGGTCGGTGCAGGAGCAGGTTGATGATCAGGATCGCGCCGACGAGCGCGAGCATCACGCGGAGCAGCAGCAGCCCGAACCGCCGGACACCGACCTCGAAGGACGTCGCGCCCTGGCTGTGCGCGAGGGAGGTCGAGATGTGCCCGAGCGACGTCGCTGCGCCGGTGAGCACCACCAGGGCGGTCCCGGTGCCGCTGACGACCGAGGTGCCCGCGAACACCGCGTTGGTGCGTGCACTCAGCGGCGCCTTCGCCGGCACCGGCGCACCGGCCGACTTCTCCGTCGGGAACGACTCCCCCGTGAGCGCCGACTCGTCCACCATCAGGACATGGGAGGCGGTGAGCAGGCAGTCGCCCGGCACGATGTCGCCGGCGGCGAGCGCGAGACGGTCGCCCGGCAGCACCTCGCCCGTGGCCACCTGCAGGGCCCTGCCGTCGCGCTGCACCTCGATTCTCACCTGCACCTGCGCGAGCAGTGCCGCGACGGCCCGTCCGGCGCGACCCTCCTGCCACGCGCCGAGGATCGCGCTCGCGACCACGATGGCGAGGATGATCGAACCGTCGACCAGGTCCCCGGTGGACGAGGCGATCAGCGCCGCGACGATCAGGATCAACGTGATCGGGCTCGCGAACTGCCGCGCCAGCACGCGCAGGATCGACGGCGCCCGGTGCCGGACGCGGAGCGGGGCGGCAGCACCCCTGGCTGCGACGGCCTGCACCGCCTCCGCCTCCGTCATGCTCCAGAAGGCGGGCTCCGAGCCGCGCTCGCTGCGCGGGGCCCGGCGCCCCAGCGCTGCGCTCACCCCAGCTCGACGCGGCTCGGCTCGGCGCCGGCGCCCGACGGCCACAGGGCGTCGGCCTCGCCGACGAAGAGCAGCGGAGGCGTGACCCCGGCCAGCGCGTCCTCGACGAGACGTCCCCCGGCGCCGGGCCGCGCGTGATGCCCGATCACCAGCAGCGATGCGGACTCGGCCGCCTGCAGCAGCTCGCGGCGCACGTCGCCCCGAACGGTGCGCTGCCGCACCAGCAGCCGCGGGAAGTGCTGCTCGAGGTCGTGGGCGCAGGCGTCCAGGGGGCCGCCCGGCCATCCGGGCTGCGCCGCCCCGTCGCCGAGCACGAGCACTGCCACGAGCGAGACGTCGGAGCCCTCCGCCTCGGCAGCGGCGACCTGCGCAGCCGCGACCCCGGCCGGTGTGCCGTCGATGCCGGCGACGACGGGCCCTCGCGGGGGCGGCTCCCGGACCGGCACGATCGCGACCGGCCCGGTCGCGTGCCGCGCGATACGGCCGAGCATCGCGGAACGGTGCGGGAGCAGGTGGCCGGCCCGTCCGTCGACTCCGACGACGAGCAGCGACCCCGGGAGCGCCCGCTCGAGCAGGCCCTGCTCGACATCGCCGTGCACGACCTCGCCAGTGATCCGCAGGTCCGGCCGACGATCGCGCAGGCGCGCCACCGCCCCTTCGAGGACGAGGCGGGGACCCGCGGCGATCGACGGGTCGGACCCGTCGTCGCCGAGCAGCCGGAGCAGGTGCACCCGGGTGCTCGCGCGGCGGTGCAGCGCCCATTCGAGGCCGAACCAGGCGCGTGCCGACCCGTCCCAGGCCACGACGACGTCCTCGAGCATGCGATCCCCCTCCGGGCGGTGACGGACTCAGGATGCAGGCCGCAGCGGCGCCGGACGAGGGGCGAAGGTCACGCCTGCACGGGTCGA
This sequence comes from Acidobacteriota bacterium, assembly GCA_019352055.1. Classification (GTDB taxonomy): domain Bacteria; phylum Actinomycetota; class Actinomycetes; order Actinomycetales; family Microbacteriaceae; genus Amnibacterium. The sequence continues at coordinate 13,931 of JABBOB010000049.1, read as the reverse complement.
TCGACCGCTGGTGCTCCTCCCGGTCCCATCCCGGCGGAGTGGCGACGGAGCTGCAGCGCGACGCTCGCGCGGGCGACGAATCCCTCCGCCATCGACACGTCGGCGTCCGAGAACGCCGGCCTGTCCCGCGTCCGGCCGAGGACGAGCGCGCCGAGTCGACGATCGCCGACCCGCATCGGCAGTCCGAGCACGGGGCCGTCGGTCGCCGAGTCGGCCTGGTCGGCGACGGTCGGGACGTCGACCCGCAGCGGCCCGTCCCCCGCGCAGACGCGTTCGACGAGCGTGCCGGTGACCGCGCGGACCGCGGGCGGCACGACCGCGCGATCCACGCCGAGCCGCCAGACCCGCATCGATCCGCCGTCGTCGGCGAGCAGCCCCACGGAGGCGGTCGCCGCGTCCGCGAGGTCGAGGACGAGATCCGCGACCAGGGCGACCGACTCACCGGTGCCGGGATCGAGCAGCCGGGCGGCGACGTCGGCCGAGGCGAGCGCCCAGGCCCGGCCGCGACGCATCTCGTCGTAGAGCCGTGCGCTCTCGATCGCGAACCCCGCGGTGACCGCGAGGGACTGCACGAGCTGCTCGTCCTCGACCGAGAAGCCGCCGCCGACGCTGTCCGCCAGCACGAGCTCGCCGTAGTGCACGCCGTGGACCCGGATCGGCACCTCCAGCACGCTGCGAGGAGCGGGGGCGACGGTCGGCCACCGGCGACCACCGCCCCCGTCGACGCGGAGCGGTCCCGCCGCCGGATCCGCATGGACGACCCGTTCGACGTCGCCGGACGGCCCGCGGACCACGAGCGCCCCGGAGCCCGCCGCGGAGAGCATGAGCGCGGTGCGGACGATGCGGTGCAGCACCGGGACGGAGCCGTGCTCCGCAGCGATGGACTGATGCGCGGAGAGGAGCGCGCGGAGCCGGTCCTGCGTGGCGAGCACGTGCTCGGCCGCCTCGACCAGCTCGGCGATCCTGAGGTCGAGCGCGACGCGCGGGACGTCGGGGAAGATCAGCAGGTCGTCCGACACGCGTCACCTCGATCCAGGTGGCAGGGAGGCTACGCGCAATCGGCCCGGAGTGGTCTCCGGGCCCCGACGGGCGCTGCCCGAGCACGCGGCCGGGAGCACGACCCCGCGCTCCCTTACTCGTTGTCGCCGCCCGTCCCCGCGGCCGCGCCGGACAGCGCGGCGCCCGCCCGGCCCGCCTCCCCGCCGACCGAGTCGGTCCAGGTCCAGTCCTCGACCTCGGGGATGTCCTCGCCGTGCTCGCGCGTGTACCGCCGGGCGGCGACCCGCGCGTCCTGCATCCGCTGCCGCAGGCCGGCGTACCTCGACCCGAGCGCGGGCACCCGGTCGAGCACGTCCATCACCAGGTGGTACCGGTCCATGTCGTTGAGCATGACCATGTCGAAGGGCGTGGTCGTGGTGCCCTCCTCCTTGTACCCGCGCACGTGCAGGTTGGCGCTGCCGGCGCGGCGGTAGGTGAGGCGGTGGATCAGCCACGGGTACCCGTGGTACGCGAACACCACCGGCTTGTCCGTGGTGAAGATCGCGTCGTACTCCGCATCGGGCAGCCCGTGCGGGTGCTCGCCCTCGGACTGCAGGCGCATCAGGTCGACGACGTTCACCACCCGGATCCGCAGCTCCGGGATCTCGCGCCGCAGGATCGAGGTGGCGGCGAGGACCTCGAGCGTCGGGACGTCGCCCGCGCAGGCGAGCACGACGTCGGGCTCCTCCCCCGCCCGTTCCGTCCCGGCCCACTCGAACAGGCCGAGCCCGCGCGTCATGTGCGCGACGGCCTGCTCCATCGTCAGCCAGTCGAACGTCGGCTGCTTGCCGGCCACGACCACGTTCACGTAGTCGACGGAGCGGAGGCAGTGGTCGTAGGTCGAGAGCAACGTGTTCGCGTCGAAGGGCAGGTAGACGCGGACCACGTCCGCCTTCTTGTTCACCACGTGGTCGATGAATCCCGGGTCCTGATGGGACAGCCCGTTGTGGTCCTGGCGCCACACGTGGGAGGAGAGGAGGTAGTTCAGCGACGCGATCGGCCGGCGCCACGGGATCGCCTTCGTGACCTTCAGCCACTTCGCGTGCTGGTTGAGCATCGAGTCGACGATGTGGATGAACGCCTCGTAGCTGGTGAACATGCCGTGCCGCCCGGTGAGCAGGTAGCCCTCCAGCCAGCCCTCGCACTGGTGCTCGCTCAGCATCTCCATGACGCGGCCCGCGCGAGCGAGGTGGTTGTCGGCGTCGATGGGCCAGAACTCGGCGTTCCACTGCTTGTCGGTGACCTCGAACACGTCGCCGAGCCGGTTCGACGCGGTCTCGTCGGGCCCGAAGATCCGGAAGTTGTGCGGGTTGTCCCGGACGACCTCCTTCAGCCAGCCGCCCAGCACCCTGGTCGGCTCCGAGACGCTGCCGCCCGGCGTCGGCACGTCGACCGCGTGCTCGCGGAAGTCGGCGAGCAGGAGGTCGCGCTTGAGGATCCCGCCGTTCGCGACCGGGTTCGCGCTCATCCGCCGCTCGCCCTTCGGCGCGAGGGCCGTCGCGAGCGGCACCGGGGCGCCCAGCTCGTCGAAGAGCTCCTCCGGACGGTAGGACCGCAGCCAGCCCTCGAGCACCTGCAGGTGGGCCTCGGAGTCGCGCGCGCTGGCGAGCGGCACCTGGTGCGAGCGCCAGTTGTCCTCCGCGGGGTGCCCGTCGATCTCCTTCGGACAGGTCCAGCCCTTCGGCGTGCGGAGGATGATCATCGGCCATGCGGGACGGCCGTGCAGCGTGCCGTCGGCCGCGGCGGCCTTGATCTCGGCGATCCGGTTCAGCACCGTGTCCATCGTCGCGGCGAGCCGCTCGTGCACCGCGAGCGGGTCCTCCCCGTCGAAACCGCCGGAGACGACGTACGGCGTGTGGCCGTAGCCGCGCATCAGGCTGAGCAGCTCCTCCTCCGGGATGCGCGCGAGCACCGTCGGGTTGGCGATCTTGTAGCCGTTCAGATGCAGGATCGGCAGCACGACGCCGTCGTGCAGCGGGTCGAGGAACTTGTTCGAGTGCCAGCTCGTGGCGAGCGGCCCGGTCTCGGCCTCGCCGTCGCCGACGACCGCCGCGACCAGCAGGTCCGGGTTGTCGAACGCGGCGCCGTACGCGTGGGACAGCGCGTAGCCGAGCTCACCGCCCTCGTGGATGCTGCCCGGCGTCTCCGGAGAGACGTGGCTGGGGATGCCGCCGGGGAACGAGAACTGCCGGAACAGGTGCTGCACCCCGCGCTCGCTCAGGCCGACCCGGGGGTACACCTCGCTGTAGGTGCCGTCGAGGTACGCGTTCGCGACCATGCCCGGGCCGCCGTGCCCGGGACCGATGACGTACACGGTGTGCAGGTCGCGCTCCTGGATCGCCCGGTTGAGGTGCGCGTAGATGAAGTTGAGCCCCGGCGTCGTGCCCCAGTGGCCGAGGAGGCGGGGCTTGACGTCGTCGCGGGTGAGCGGCCGACGCAGCAGCGGGTTGTCGAGCAGGTAGATCTGGCCGACGGAGAGGTAGTTCGCCGTCCGCCACCACGTCTGCAGCTGGAGCAGGCGCTCGTCGCTCAGCGGTCGCGGCTCGAGGTACGGGAACGCGGCCGTCCCTCGGGCAGGACGGAGGGTGTCGGCGGCCGGGGAGCTCGTGATCGTCACGACTCGATGCTGGCGAGCGCGCCGGCCGGGGCACAGGGTCGGAGGTCCCGCGACTCAGTCCCGATCCGGGTCCGCCCAGTCCTCGTAGACAGTGGTGACCCGCTGCAGGAACCGGAGGATCGTCGCGCGCTCCTCGTCCGTCGCGTCCCGAGCGACGTCCTCGATCGCGCCGATGAGGGTCCCGATGTGTTCGAAGACGCTCGCCACCGCGCCGCCGCTCGGCTGCAGCCGGATCCGGCGGCGGTCGACCAGGTCGCGGTGCCGCTCGACGTGCCCCGCCGCGGTGAGCCGGTCGACCAGCTCGGTCGCGGCCGCCGGGGACAGGCCCAGCCGGTGCCCCAGCTCCCCCGGCCCGATCGGCGGGTTCGCCCAGGTGAGATGGTTCATCGCGGCCAGATCGGTGGGGTGCATCCGCATCCGCCGCCCGAGCGCCGTCTCGGCCTCGGACATGGCCGACTGCAGCTGGCGCAGCGCTCGCGCCTCCGGCTCGAGTCGAGGCGCTTCGTCGGACATCTGCCCATTCTCCCCCGTTCGGCACCCGTATAGTTCGGTTACCGAACAACGGGGGTCTCATGCACCGCATCGCCGGCTTCATCGCAGGACGTCGGACGTCCTGGATCACGTTCGTGCTCGGCTTCGTGGTCGTCGGCGCGCTGTTCGCGCTGCTGCCCCAGGCGGGGACCGCACCGGCACCCGGGACGGGGCTCCCCTCGTCCGCCGAGTCCCAGCAGGTGGACGCGCTCCTGAAGCGGTTCCCCGGCGCCGACCGGACGGTCGCCATCGTGGTGTTCGACCGGGAGAGCGGCCTCACGACGGCGGACCGCACCGCGATCGCCTCGCGGGCGACAGCGCTCGCGAAGCGCTCCGTCGTCCCGCAGGCGGTGCGGCCGCAGGTGAGCGGCGACGGCCGGGTCGCGGTCGTGGCCGTACCCCTCGACGCGAAGCCGGTTGCGAGCGACCCCGGCGCCGCCGCCGCCACGATCCGCGGGATCGCCCGCACCGGCATCCCCGCAGGGCTCACCGCCCGGGTCACCGGCCCGGTCGGGTTCCAGGCCGACATCGGCAACGCCTTCGCCGGTGCGGACATCCGGCTGCTGCTCGTCACCGCGCTGGTCGTGGCGGTGCTGCTGATCGTCACCTACCGCAGCCCCCTCCTGTGGATCGTGCCGCTCGTCGTCGTCGGGGCGGCCGACGGGCTCGCCCGCGTCGTGGTGGCCGCCGTCGCCGCCCCGCTCGGCCTGACGGTCGACGCCTCCATCTCGGGCATCCAGTCCGTGCTCGTCTTCGGTGCGGGCACGAACTACGCCCTGCTCCTGATCTCGCGGTACCGGGAGGAGCTGCGGAGACGACCCGACCACCACGAGGCGATGCAGGTCGCGGTGCGCTCGGCGGGCCCGACGATCGCGGCGAGCGGCGGCACGGTGACGCTCAGCCTGCTCACGCTGCTGCTCGGCGAGCTGTCCGGGAACCGTGCGCTGGGCGTCGCGTGCGCGATCGGCGTGGTGATCGCGATCGCCGCGGCGGTGCTCTGGCTCCCCGCAGCGCTCGTCGTGTTCGGGCGCCGCCTGTTCTGGCCCTTCGTCCCGAAGGCCGACCCGGCCGCACCCCGTGCCGAGCGAGGGGTCTGGGCGTCGATCGGACGACGGGTCGCCCGCCGCCCGCGCACGGTCGCCGTGGTGGCCGTGCTCGGCATCATCGCCATGGGCTCCGGGCTCATCGGGTTCCGCTTCGGGCTGTCCCAGACGGAGCAGCTGCTCGGGAACCCGGAGAGCGTGCAGGCGCAGGCGCTCCTCGACCGCTCCTTCGGGGCGGGCACGGGCGCGCAGACGGTGGTGCTCGCGCCCACCGCGGTGGTCCAGCAGGTGACGACGCTGGCGAAGGACACGACGGGCGTCTCGAGCGTCGCCCCCGGCGCCACCGCGGCGGGACGGACGGAGCTCGACCTCCAGCTCGCCGGCGCGCCGGCGAGCGACGCGGCGTTCGCCTCCATCCGGTCGCTCCGTGCCGCGCTGCACGACGCCGGCGGGACGGTCGCGACGACCCTGGTGGGCGGGAGCGACGCCACGGCGTACGACCAGCGCGAGGCGCAGCAGCGCGACCAGGCCGTGGTGGTGCCCTCGATCCTCGTGGTCGTGTTCGTGGTGCTCGCCCTGCTGCTGCGCTCGCTGGTCGCCCCGGTGCTGCTGCTGGCGAGCGTGCTCGCGACGTTCCTCGCGAGCCTCGGGCTCGGCAACCTGCTGTTCCAGCGGGTGTTCGGCTTCCCCGGCTTCGACGTGCAGGTGCCCCTGTTCGCGTTCCTGTTCCTCGTCGCGCTCGGCGTCGACTACAACATCTTCCTCACCGCGAGAGCGCGGGAGGAGCGGGTGCGGCACGGGACGCGCGAGGGCATCGTCGTCGCGCTCGGCGCCACCGGCGGCGTGATCACGAGCGCAGGGGTGCTGCTCGCGGCGGTCTTCGTGGTGCTCGGCGTGCTGCCGGTCGTGGCGCTCGCGCAGATCGGCACGCTCGTGTGCATCGGCGTGCTGCTCGACACCCTCGTCGTCCGGACCCTCCTCGTGCCCGCGCTCGTGCTCATCGTCGGCGACCGGTTCTGGTGGCCGTCCCGGCGCGACACCGTGCCGGAGCTCGCCAGGTCGGAGGCCTGACCGGGCGCCGGTCGGCGAGGATGGACCGGTGACCGCGACGACCCCCTCCGCACTGCTGCGACGGGGACTCCGACTCGAGTACGCGACGCTCGGCTGGAACGTGGTGGGGACGGTCGTCCTCGTGCTCCTCGCCATCCGCGCCGGCTCGCCCGCGCTCGCCGGGTTCGGGTTCGACTCGCTCATCGAGATCGGTGCGTCGCTGGTCGTGGTCTGGGAGCTCTCAGGCGCCCCGGAGCTGCGCGAGCGCCGAGCGATGCGCCTGATCGGGGTCGCGTTCGCGCTGCTCGCCGCGTACGTCGTCGTGCAGGTCGTGGTGGTGCTCGTCGTCGCGCGGCGCCCGGCGCCGTCCCCGCTCGGCATCGCCTGGACCGCGGTGACCTTCGTCGTGATGCTGCTGCTCGCCACCGGCAAGCTCCGCACCGGCGCGCGGCTCGGCAACCCCGTGCTGCAGACGGAGGGGCGCGTGACGCTCGTCGACGCGGGGCTCGCCGCCGCGGTGCTGGTCGGCCTGGTGCTGAACGCGCTGCTCGGCTGGTGGTGGGCGGACCCGCTCGCCGGGCTGGTGATCGTCTACTACGCCGTCCGCGAGGCGCGCGCCGCACTCGCCCACGGGTCGGACAGGACCTAAGCCCCTCCCGCCGACGCTCGCGGCACGTCACGCTCGTCGCCTTCCTGACAGAAGGAGTCGCGCATGATCCCTCCCCTCCTCGCGGCCGCCGCCGACCCCGTCGGCAGCGGCATCTTCCTGGGCTGGGCGCCCATCACGATCTCGATCGGCAACTTCATCGTGATCGTGGCGATGGTCGTCCTGTTCGTGGCCGCGCTGTTCGTCCCGTTCCTGCACGACCGGGACGAGTGATGCCCGACGAGAAGGTGGTGCCGGAGGAGCCGGAACGCTGGTCCACCTGGACCGGTCGCGCACGGGGGTGGATGCTGAAGCGTCTCCCGCCCGACCGGCTGCTGCCGGAGGATCAGCCGAGCTACGTCGCGTCGTGGATCTACGTGTTCGGGATGGGCGCGATCGCGTCGCTGGTCTTCGTGATCGGATCCGGCATCGTGCTCGCGCTGAACGGCCCCGCCTGGTACCACGTGTCCGCGCTCGGCCACTTCGTGAACAGCGCCCACCTGTGGAGCGTCGAGCTGCTCTTCCTGACGATGGTCGTGCACCTGTGGGGCAAGTACTGGATGGCGGCCTGGCGCGGTGGGCGGGCGCTCACCTGGATGACCGGCGCGATCTCGTTCTTCGCCTCGATCGGCGCCGCGTTCACGGGCTACCTGGTGCAGACGAACTTCGACTCCCAGTGGATCGCGTTCGAGGCCAAGGACGCTCTGAACGCGGTCGGCATCGGCGCGTGGTTCAGCGTCACGGACCTGGGGCAGCTGCTCACCTGGCACATCGTGCTGATGCCGCTCGCGGTCGGCGCGATCGTCGCGCTCCATGTGCTGCTCGTGCGCGTGCACGGCGTCGTGCCGCCGATCGACGCCGCCGAGTCCGACGCGCAGCTCGGCGGGAGCGCGGCCGTCACGGTCGCCGAGGAGCCGCCCACCGCACCCCGGCCGGTCACCGAATCCGCGGCCGCCGCCGAGCCCGCGCTGGTCGCACACCAGGAGGTCGCACGATGAGCGCGTTCATGGGGAGCAGGCGCCGCGACGACCTCGCGAGCCGCCCGTGGACCGGTCGCAAGCGCCACTACGACCTGTTCAAGGAGCTGACGGTCGGCACGCTCGTGATCGGGATCGCGGTCGTCGCGCTGTCGGCGGTGTTCGGCTCGCCCGACGACCGCGGCATGACGCTGGCGACCTGGGCGAAGGCTGCGCCCGCCGATTTCGTCGCGACCGCGACGGCGGAGCTGGGACGCACGAGCGACTCGGCCACCTACGGACCGCCGTACACCCGCACGCAGGGCGCCAGCCAGACCCTGGGGCCGATCGATCTGCAGAGCTTCTCGGGTGTGCGGATCCCGATCGACACGGCGAACGACTTCGTGATCCGCCCCCTGGCGTCCGTCCCGACGGCGCAGTCGGCCGTCGCCCTGTGGAGGGCCGCCGGCACGGCGCAGCAGACGTCCTGGACGGACGCGTACACGAAGGCGCTCGCGAAGGCGCCCGGAGGCAGCCCGACGGGGGTTGCGGCCGGCCCCTACGGCCCGGTGCCCGCATTGACCGGCACGCTGCTCGGGATGGCGAGATCGGGCTCGCTCGACGGCGTCATCCGCAGTGAGGGAGGCTTCGCGGGCCTCGACGTGACGCGGCCGACGCTCTTCCTCGGCGACGGCGCCTACTTCAACGACCTCGCGGCCACGCTGCACCTCAGCGGCGACCAGTGGGGCGTCATGAACGAGACGGGCGACTACCCGGGCCAGTCGTGGCTGTGGCTGTTCTCGCTCTGGTACCAGATCCCCGCGATCGGCGGGGCCCCCAACGCGGACGTGCTCGCCGTCGGCCTGATCGGCCTGCTGTCGATCGCGCTGGTGCTCGTGCCGTTCATCCCCGGGCTGCGCACGCTCCCCCGCCTGATCCCGATCCACCGCCTGGTCTGGCGCGACTACTACGCGAAGCGGGGCACCGCGCTCCGCAGCCGGCCTCGCGCGGCGCTGGACGACGCCTGAGCTGAGATCGAGCGGAGATCGAGTGCGCGCACCGTCGAGGTGGGGCGCGCACTCGATCGTCGGCCTGTTCCTGGGAGACCGATCGGAGCACACTGGACCGGATCGGAGCACACTGGATCGGTGGGCGCGATGCGACTGACCCGACGGGGGGCGCTGGCCACCGTCGTGACGATGGCCGGGCTGAGCGCTGCGCCCGCCCGGGTCCCCCGCGTCCCGAGGCGGCCGCGGACCATGGTCGTCATCGGGGACTCGTGGGCCGCGGGCCTCTACGCCGATCCCGCGCACGCCCTCGGTCAGGTCGCCGCAGCACGGCTGGGCTGGCACGTGACCGTCGACGCGGGCTCCGGCACGGGGTACCTCACCGGCGTGGGTGACCAGATCTCCTCCGACGAGCTCTCCTACGTGGACCGCGTGGCGGATCTGCCGACGCGGAAGGGGGTCGACGTCGTCGTCGTCCAGGGCGGCAGCAACGACCGGACGCAACCGCTCGACCAGCTCGACGAGGCCGTCCGGCAGACGCTCCGACTGGTCCGTCACCGCTTCCCCGGGGCCCGCCGGATGATGCTGGGTCCGGGGCCGGATCCCCTCCCCGTGACGGCGGACCAGTGGTCGATCGACCGCCAGCTCGCCGGCTCGGCCGCGGCGGAGCACGTGGACTACGTCTCGATGCTGCGGGAGGGCTGGATCTCCGAGACCGTGCACACCTCGGCCATCGATCCCCGGACCGAGCACCCGACCGTCGCCGGGCAGCGGTACCTCGGGCTGCAGCTCGCGAGCGCGCTCCGCCGGCTCTATCCCGACCTGACGACGCCGGCCCACTGACCGCCGATGGCGCCCGAACGACCCCTCATCCCCTGACGCGACGACCCGATGCTCGTTGCATGAGCGACGTCACCGAGACGATCGAGGCCGCCCGCTACGACGGCCCCCACGACATCCGGATCGAGCCGGTCCCCGAGCAGCGGCTGGGGCCCGGGACCGTCGCGATCGCCCCGGCGTGGTGCGGGATCTGCGGGACGGACCTGCACGAGTACCTCGACGGACCGATCCTCGTGCCGGTCCCATGCGTGTGTCCTCGCGGACGGCCCGCTCCGACGCCGTCCCGCCGTGATCGTGCTCGGCGCCTTCCCGCCCTGGGCACCGGACGCGACGCTCCCCCCCGTCCGGCATGGGTGTGGGCCCGAGCTCGACCGGCGCGAGCCTGCTGCGCTCGGCGGTCTTCGACGTCATCGCCGCCCCCGCGTACGCCTCGCTGTCGAACGCGTTCAACGCGCAGGTGCACCAGGTGCTCGGCGTGCGGCGGCGAGCGGACATCAGGACGATCTCCACCGTCGGCGACGTCTGGGCGCAGCTGACCGTCCCCCGCTTCGAGTACGACCGGACCACGCTGCCGGCGAGCTTCCGCTTCATCGGACCGCTCCGGCCGCGCGACTCGGATCCCCTCCCGGAGTGGTGGGACCCGGTGGCGGAGCCCCCCGTCATCGCGGTGCGTGCGGACGGTCGCACGGCGGTCCGCGACCTGGTCCTGCCGACCATCCGGGCGTTCGGCGGGAAGGAGGAGACGGTCGTGATCGCAGGCGTCACGCGCGAGGCGGTGCAGGCGGCGGGCGATGGGCCGCTACCGAGCAACGTGCACTTCGAGGCCAACACGCCGTGGCCGCGACTCATCCCGCAGCGCAGCGTGGTGATCACCGACGGCGACTACCTGCACACGCAGCACGCCCTCCGCCGCGGCATACCCGTCGTCGTCACCGGGACCCTCGAGACCGATCTGGAGACCGGTGCTCGCGTCGCCTGGTCACGCGCAGGCGTCCAGCTGCGGCGACGGCGACCCGAGGAGTCGGCGATCCTGGAGGCGGTGCAGCGGATCCGAGGCGACCCGTCGTACCGGCTGGCGGCCGCGCGGATCGCGGTCCAGATCGAGCGGACGGACGCGGAGTCGACGATCTGCGATCTTGTGGAGGCCCACGCCCACGCACCGGCCCCGGCGTGACGCCTGCCGCGGACCGACCTAGCGCCGGCCGCGGAGGAAGTACGCGATCGGCAGCACGCCGACCGTGTTGAGCAGCAGGATCGCGACCGCCCAGCGCGTGCGGGTGCCGACCACCTCTGCTCGCGACCGCTGCGCGAGGTCGATCAGCGCGGCGATCTTCAGCCCCGCCTCCACCCCGGCCGCGGTGAGCAGCACCTGCCTGAGGCGAGGGTCGAGATCGTGCCAGCTCGTGTGCCTCATGCGGGGATCCTGCTCGCCCGCCGGGCCGGTGACAACGGGCGAACGTCCCGGATCCGCGGCACGGGATCAGGCCGGCGGCACGAGGGCGATCGCGCAGACGGGGCGCTCGAGGACCCGCTTGCTGACGGAGCGCAGCAGCATCCGGTCCGCGTCGGCGCGACGGTGTGTGCCGACGACGACGAGCGAGGCTCCCCGGCCGAGGTTGACGAGCACCTCGATCGGCGTCCCGTGATGCAGCATCGGCACCGGGTCGAGCTGCGGGTGCGCGGCCTGCACCCGCTCCAGCACCTGTGCCAGCAGCGCCTCGCTGCCCGGCTCGCCCGCCCGCCTGCGCATGTCGTGGCCCTCTGAGACCAGCTCGGCGACGAGGCCCCACGCCCGGACGACGACGAGTTGCGTCCCAGTCCGCTCCGCCTCCCGCGCGGCGAACTCGATCGCGGCGTCGTCGCTGCCGTCGCCCTCCACGCCGAGGACGACCGGCCCGGGCACCTGCTCCCAGCCCGTCGGCACGACCACGACCGGGATGGGACTGCCCTCGGCCACCCGCGTCGCGAACGACGGGGCGAGGTGCGGCAGGACCCGGACGGCGCGGTTGCTGCCGACGACGAGGAGGTCCGCCTCGGCGGCGCGCTTCAGCAGCTCGGGCACCGGGTCCCCGTGGAGGACCACGCGCCGGACCCGCACGTGCGGGGCGAGCTGGAGCAGCATGTCCCGGGCGTGCTCCGTCGCCGTGTCGGCGTCCTGGCCCCGGTCCCCCGACGACATGCCCGACTCCTGGTCCTGCTTGGCGTCCGGGTCGAGCACTTCGGCCAGCTCGACCTCGATCGGCGCCGTCCTCGCCCTGGCCGCGAGCCAGCGGATCGCAGCGGTGCTGCCGAGGCCGCCGTCGGTGGCCAGGAGCACCCGGTGCGGCAGGTCCCCGGCCCGGCCCGGCCCGGTCGTCTGGTCCAGCACCGTCGTCGTCATGATCCGTCCTCGCTCCACCGCCCGGATGGCGGTGCGACCACGATCCGCGGGTGCAGGAGCCGGAGGCAGGGCCGTTGGTCCCGTGGCCGAGCCGCCCTCACCGCGCAGCCGCCCCCGCGGGTGCGAGCGACGCATGCCGCCCGGCCGCGCGGGATGCCTCCGCATCGCGGGCGCTCCGCAGCAGGACGGCGGCCTCGGCCCCGGAAGGCCGCCGCTCCGGTACCCGGTCCGTCATCGCGCGGAGGACCTCCTCCGACGCCCACGGAAGACCGTCGGGCAGCACGGGATCCCGCTCGACCCGCGCGGTCGCGCGGCCGACGCCGCCGCACCGTCGACCTCGGCGGCACGCCGGGGCAGGAGGCGTCCACGACGGTCAGCGCTCGGTGCCGTCGGAACGGGTGAGGGCCGGCTCCCAGAACATCGGGGGTGTCCCCATCACCCCCCAGCCGTGTCCGGGACGACCGGGTGCACCGCAGCCGACTCCCTCGCGAGGAAGCTGGCCGGCTCGCTGATGGTGCTCATCAGCGGCGCTGGGAGCACGACGGTCGTATCCTCGACGCCCAGCTCGACGAGGGTCTGCAGGTTCCCCAGCTGGAGGGCGAGCGGGTGATGCCGTGCTGCTCACCTCCGTGACAGGCCACCGCCCATGCGAGACCACCCCGCACCGGTCAGGCCTCGATCAGCTCGAGCTCTTCGCCGCGACCGCGCCACCGCCGACGCGCTGAGCGGCGGGTGCTCCGGTCGTGCTCACAGCGGATCCGCTGCTCGGCCGGGGCCCGCGCGCCGGGCACGGCCGGATGCGCGCGTACCGTGACGAGATGGCGAAGCTCCCGATCCGGATGCCGGTCTGGTTGTGGACCGCGGTGATGGCGCAGGTGACGCCGCGGGAGCTGCGCCGGTTCAACGTGGACCCCGTCCGCACGGTCGACTACCGGCTCGACGTCGACTACGCGGGCGACGGCCTGCCGCAGCACCGGCTCGACGTGCTGACCCCGCGGCCGCGACCCGGAGCGGCACCCGTGTACGTGTACTTCCACGGCGGCGGTTGGACCTCGGGCGACAAGGCGCCGCTCACCAAGTACTGCGCACGGCAGGCCGAGGCCGGCATGGTCGTCGTCAACGCGAACTACCGCGCGGCCGGCGCGCACCACATGCGGCACCTGCTCGAGGACGCGGACGCGGTGCTGCGCTGGACGCGCGACCACATCGGGGAGCACGGCGGCGACCCCGGGCGGATCGTGCTCGGTGGGGACTCGGCCGGCGGCCAGCTCGCCGCGCTGACCGCGGCGATGCCGTCCATGCCGGCGCTCGCCGAGCACTACGGGATCACCCCGGCCCTGCCGGTCGGGTCGATCCGCGGGCTCGTGCAGCACTGCAGCATGGCCGACTTCCGTCTCGTCTTCGAGCCCGGCTTCGCGATGGGCCCGGGCTTCGTGCAGCTGCTGCTGCCGGAGCGGCTGAACCGCACGCGGCTGGCGCACGCGGCGCGGTTCCTCTCCCCCGTCGAGTGGGTCGGCCCGGACTTCCCACCCACCTTCATCTCCAGCTCCACCCGCGACTTCCTGCACCCGGCGAGCAGGACCCTCGCCGCCGCGATGCAGGCGCAGGGCGTGCCGGTCGACACGCTCTTCCTCGGTCCGGAGTCGCGGAAGGCCCGGCACACCTGGCAGCAGGACGCGGCGCACCCGGACTCGCCGATCGTCTATCGGCGGCTGCAGGCGTTCGTCGACCGCGTGTGCCGCCCCGCCATCGTCGCCTGATCCGCACCTCGGTGTGCGTTTCGAAGGGGTTTCTGGCGCCTTCGGCCCGCAGAAACCCCTTCG
>JABBOB010000048.1 GCA_019352055.1 Acidobacteriota bacterium | reverse complement strand
GTAGATCTCGGTCTTCTGATCGAGCGCGGAGATCTTCAGGTCGCTCGGCAGGTTCTCGAACGCGCTGATGCCGTTCTTGGTCGTCGTGCCGGTCAGCGCGATCGCGGGGGTCACCGCGACGGCGACCATCACGCCGGCGACGACCGCGATGGCGACCATCCCGACGAAGGCGGAGAAGGCCGATCCGGTGCGAGGGCGGGAGGGCATCCGGGAATCGTACGAACGCATCGGGCTCCGGTCGGTCGGGACAGGCGGACTCTGCGGTTCCGACTCGGAAGTCACAGGAAGGCGGCGAGGCGCGTCTCCGCGTGTCAGGCGTCGGCGAGCAGCTGCTCGACCTCCGGCAACCGGTCCTTCGACAGGAGCACCCGACGCGGCAGCGAACCCGTGGCCGGCCCGACGAAGTGCTGCTCCTCGAGGTCGGCGAGCAGGCGCCGAGCTCGCGAGTACGGCAGGTCGAGATCCCGCTGCAGCCGGGACGCGGAGGCGTACTGGGTCGACACGACGAGCCGGGCGGCACGGGCGAAGTCGCGGTAGCCGTCGCCCAGCTCCGCCTTCAGCTGATCGCGGTCGCTGCGCACGGGGTCGATGATCGCGATCTCGGTGGTCACCGGATCGGCGACCACCTCACGGGCCTCCACCTGGTCCGGGTCGTCCTCGGAGGTGAAGTACAGGATGTCGGGCTGCACGTGCAGCACCGGCTCGAGCGCTGCGGGCGCCTCGAGCGCTGCAGGCACCTCGCGTGCTGTTGGCACCTCGAGCGGCGCGAGCACCGCGGGCAGCGAGGTCGCGGACGCCGGGCGGGGGGCGGCGGCGGGGGCGATGCCGAGCTCGGCGGCCAGGTCGGCGTCCGAGGGCTGCAGGCGCTCGGAGACCTGCATGCGCGCGCCGATGACGAGCACCGCTCCCGCGCCGAGCGCGACCCCGATGGCGACCCCGATGGGCCAGGACACGTACAGCGCCAGCCCGGTCGCGGCGACCGCGGCGAGCAGCAGCACGGCGACTCCGGCGGGGCGGACGACGGAGAGGGCAGAGGGCATGGGTGTTCCTCGGTTCCAAGGCGTTCACCGGCACGCGGGCGGATCACGCGGCACGATCCCACGCATCGAGAGGGCGACATCTTCGGCGTGGACGGACGACGGGTCGTCGTCACAACGGTGTCATTCTCTCTCGGCGAGCGCATCCACGGCGCCGGGTTCAGGACACTCTTTGGATCTCATCGGCGCGTCGTTACCGAGTCGATACCTCCCTGCCCTCGAACCTCGGGGCCACCCGTCAGGATGCCCTCAGAGCAGCATGAGCCGCTCGAGCTCCGCCGCTCGGTCGCGCGCGAGACGCACCACCCGCGGGCGCGTGCCGCGGGACGGGCCCACGAACCCCTCGCGCTCGAGCTGGCCCATCAGGTGCTGCGCGGTGCCCGTGCTGATCCGCAGCTCCCGCTGCAGCCCGGCCACCGATGCCCACTGCGCCTGCGTGACGAGCATCGCCGCCCGACGGAACCCCGGCCAGTCCTCACCGAGACGCACCCGCAGGCGCCGGAACTCCTGGCGCAGCTCCTCCTCGCCGCTGAGCGCATGGAGCTCGTCGGCGGGCTCGGCGAGCGCCGCCGCGGCCATCGCCCGGCCCACCCGCAGCACCACGGACGTCCCTGCGACGAGCCCGAGCAGCACGCCGGCGGGCCACCACGCCCAGAACCCCAGCAGCACGGCGGCGAACGCCGCAGCGCCGATGAGCGCCGCCCGGCGGACGCGGCGCTCGTCCAGCTCGTCCAGCACCGTCGGGAGGGCGCGTCGCTCGTCCACGACCGTCATGACCATCTGCAACCGTCCCCCGTGTTCCTCGCCGCACCGCCGCCTCCGCGGCGCAGCACGCTGCACTCGGCGAGGGCGCCGGACAGCGCGCTCCTCGTCCGGGACGAGCCTCGCCGCGACGGGACCCGGCGACGACGAACGCCGTGCCCCCAGAGCGGGTCAAGCGGTGGGGATCAACCGCGTCGGACGCGGCGGATCCGGATCGGGCCCTTGACCGTGGACGGGTCGACGACCCGGCCGCCCTGGACGATCTCGACCTCCCCCGCTGCGACGAGCCGCCGTGCGGCGCGACGCACCGGCTCCATCAGCGGACGCCAGTCCTCGGCGGCGCGCCTCGCGACGTCGGAGGGGCAGACGGTCGACCTCGAGGCCCGCGTCGCGAGCAGAGCGAGGATGTCCCGCTCGAGCGCCAGGTCCGACTCCCGCAACCCGCTGCGACGGCACGCGTCGCTGCAGTACCGCACCGACTCCCAGGCGTCCGCCCACTTGGCGCGCCACTCGATCCGCCTGCCGCAGACGGCGCAGGTCCGCTCCACCGGCACGGTGGAGCGGGATCGGTCGCGGCCCATCGGTCAGAGCGCGACCGGTCCGGTCGTCGCCGAGAGCTGCTCCAGGTCCTCCGGGGTCAGCTGCACCGTCGCGGCAGCGAGGAGGTCCGCGACCTGCTCGGGGGTGCGCGCGCTCGCGATCGGCGCGGCGACCGTCCGCTGCGCGGCGAGCCACGCCAGCGCGACCGCGGTGACGGAGGTGCCGCGGTCGGCGGCGACGTCGTCGAGCACGGCGAGCAGGTCGAGGTTCCTCGGGTCGTCCAGGTAGATCCCGGCGCGGCCGGCGCGGGCGGAGTCGGTGGACGTGCCCGGGCGGTATTTGCCGGTCAGGAACCCGCTGGCGAGCGACGAGTACGGGATCTCGACCACGCCCAGCTCCTCGAGCGCCGGGACGACGTCGAGCTCGATGCCGCGCTCGACGAGGCTCCACTTGTCCTGCGCGACGGTGAAGGGGGTGAGCCCCTCGGTCTCGGCGATCGCGGCGGCCGAACCCAGACGCGCGGGGCTGAAGTTCGACGCCCCGATCTCGCGCACCTTCCCGGCCTGCACGAGCCGGTCGAACGCGGCGAGGGTCTCCTCCTGCGGCACCTCGGGATCGTCCACATGAGCGAAGTAGAGGTCGATCCGGTCCGTCCCGAGCCGGCGGAGCGAGTCCTCGGCGGCCGCCTCGATGTTGGCGGCGGACAGCCCCTTCCTCGCCGGGAGGGCGGCGACCTTGGTCGCGATGAGCACGTCGTCGCGTCGGCCCCGGCGGGCCAGCCATTCGCCGATGATCGTCTCGGACTCGCCGCCCGAGCTGCCAGGCAGCCAGGCGACGTAGGCGTCGGCGGTGTCGATCGCCCGCCCTCCGCCGTCCACGAAGGCGTCGAGGACGCGGAAGCCCTCGTCGCGGTCGGTGGTCCAGCCGAAGACGTTGCCGCCCAGCACGATGGGCCCGAAGTCGAGTGCGGTCACGGCCACGATCATGCTCGGCGGGCAGGATGGGGCCTGTGAGTGTGTCGAGAGCGGTCGAGATCGAGCGCAAGTACGCGGTGCCGGACGGCGTCGCGCTGCCGGCGCTCGAGCGGGTGGCCGGGGTGGTGTCGGTCGACCGCCGCGCCGGCGTGCACCTGGACGCCGTCTACCTCGACACGGCGGACCACTCGCTGCTCGCGGCCGGCATCGTGGTGCGGCGGCGCACCGGCGGCCACGACGCCGGCTGGCACGTGAAGCTGCGGGGGGTGCGCGGCCGGGTGGAGCTGCACGCGCCCATCGATCCGGCGGACCCGGAGCAGGTCCCGGCCGCGTTCGAGGCGACGCTCCGGACCCGCCTGCGTGGACGTCCTCTGGTGCCGATCGCCCGCATCCGGACCGAGCGCCGTGCGGTCGTCGTGCTCGACGGGTCCGGCGGCGGCGTGGAGGTGGTCGACGACCTGGTGTCCGCGACCGACGTCGCCGCGGGCGTGCTGCGCAGCTGGCGGGAGTGGGAGGCGGAGCAGGCCGAGGACTCGGAGGCGTGCTCGGCCCTGCTGGAACGGGTGGACGCGGCGCTGCGGGTGGCGGGCGCGAGCGCATCGGCGAGCCCCGCGAAGATCGCGCAGGCGCTCGGACTGGTCGGACCGCGGTCCTCCTCCCCGGAGCGCCCCGGCACGGCGGGCGAGGTCCTCGCAGCGCTCGTCGCCGGTCACGTGGAGGAGCTGCATCGCGGTGCGCAGGCGCTCGTGCTGGACGGCGACCCGGACGGCGCGGTGGTGCACGGCCTGCGCAAGGTCGTCCGGCGATCCCGGTCCGTGCTGGCGCTGACGCCCGTCGCCGGACCCTCGGGCACGGCGCTCCGCGAGCGGCTCCGCGGACTCGGTCGCCTGCTCGGTGCGGTGCGCGATCCGCTCGTCGCCGCGGGGATCGCGGATCGCCTGCTCGCGCACCTCGATCCCGCCACCCCGGGACTGGAGGACGCCAGGGCCCTCCTCGTCGACGGGCCAGCCGCGCACCTCGGCGCGGACACCGCGGGGCTCGTCGACCGGCTCGGCGCGCCGGAGGTGCTGGCGCTGCTGGCCGACCTGGAGGCCTTCCGCCCCGACGGACGCCGCGCGGATGCGAAGCCGAAGACCCTCGTCGCGCTCGGGGAGCACGCGGTGCGGCGCGCCCGCGCACGCGCGCGGCGGGGCATCGACGGGGACCTCGACGTGCTGCACCGCGCACGGAAGGCCGCGAAGCGCGCGCGGTTCGTGGTGGAGGAGCTGGTCGCCGCCGGAGTCGTGTCCGAGCAGTCGAAGCTCGCGCGCGCCGCCGCGAGACATGAGGCGGCGCAGGACGTGCTGGGCGACCACCGCGACCTCGCGCTGCTGCTGGCGGGTCTGCCCGACGCCTCCGAGCGCCTCACGGCCCAGGGCGGCAACGCGTTCGCGATCGGCCGGATCGCGGAGCGCGGCCGACGCCGCCTCTCGCGCCTCCGTCGGACCGCGGAACGGGCGGTCCGCCACCTCCGCTGAGGGCCGCGCGCTCAGTCGGCGGCGGACGCGCCGCCGCGGATGCCCGCGAAGGCGACCGCGGCCCCGGCGACCATCAGCACCGCGGCGACCACCGCGACCCGGCCGAACCCGGGTGTGCTGACCGCTCCCCCGAGGATGAGCCCCGCGGACGACGTCGTGACCAGCCCAGCGACCCGGGCGACCGCGTTGTTGACGGCCGACCCGATGCCGCTCTCGGTCTCGGGCACCGCGCCCAGCACCGCGGCGGTGAGGGGCGCGACGGTCATGGACATCCCCAGCCCGACGACGACGATGCCCGCGGCGACGAACCACACCTGGGCCTGCCCGAGGCCGGTCAGCAGCCAGATCAGCACGCCCGCGGCAGCCACCAGCGGGCCCGCCGTCATGAAGCGGCGCGGCCCGAGCCGACCCGCGAGCGCGCCGAACCGTCCCGACAGCACGATCAGGAGGACCGTCGAGGGCAGGGCGACCAGCGCCGCGACCGTCGCGGGCAGGTGGAGCACCTGCTGGACGTACAGCGCGGGCACGAAGAAGGCGATGCCGCCCGCCCCGTAGACGAACAGCGTGGTCCCGTTCCCCGCGCTGAAGTTGCGGGCGGTGAAGAGCGACGGCGGGACGAGCGGGTTCCGCGCACGGCGGTCCCGCAGCACGAAGGCGGCGACCAGGACCGCGCCCGCGACGATGAGCGCCGCGCTCGCGCCGGACGGGAGGACGGCGTGCGTCCCGCCTCCGATCTCGATCAGGCCCACGGTCAGCAGGCCGAGCCCGATCGCGGTCAGGGCGGCGGACGGCACGTCGATCGACGGTCGTGGACCCTCCCGGCCCGCGTCGCGCCGCCGGCCGAGCAGCAGCATCGAGGCGGCAGCGGGCAGCAGGCCGATGAGGAACACGCTCCGCCAGCCCAGAGAGTCCACGAGCAGGCCGCCGACGACCGGGCCGAACAGCTGGGAGACGCTCGTCCACGCCGTCCAGGCGCCGATGGCCTTCGCCTGGGCGCTGCCCGAGAACGTGGCGATGATGAGGCCGAGCGAGCCCGGTACGAGCAGCGCGCCCGCGACGCCCTGCAGCAGACGGGCCGCGATCAGGATCCCCGCGGTCGGCGCGACGGCGCACAGCACCGAGGTCGCTGCGAAGGCGACGAGCGCCACCCGCAGCACCCGCAGGCGCCCGAACGCGTCGGAGACGGCCCCGGACAGGAGGATGAACGCGGAGACGGTGAGCAGGTACCCGTCGACGACCCACTCCTGCGTGACGACGCCGCCGCCGAGGTCCCGGCCGATCGCGGGGAGGGCGATGTTCGTGATCGACCCGTCGAGGAACGACACGAACGAGGCCAGCACGGCCGCGGCGAGCATGCGCCGTTGCACGCCGGGGACGTGCAGGTCGGTCGTCACGGCCTCAGTATCGCGGCGCACCCGCCGAGCCGCTCGCTCGGAACGGGACGCCCACCTCCGCCTCCCGCGGCCCTACACTTGCGCGGGTTCCGCGGCGACGCCCTGCCCCTGGAGAGAGACGGATGACCGAGCAGTCTTCGACCTCCGCACCCGACCCGGGCTCGTCCGGGCAGGACAGCGGGGCGATCGACCTCCAGTCGTGGGCGGCCGGCAAGGACGGGCTCCCCGACCAGCGCCAGGTCCCGGACGCCTGCGTGCCGCGACGGCGCCCCGCCGGTCGCTCCGGGTTCCGCCGCTGGGCGATGCAGGGCGCCGAGACCGCCGGGTCGAAGCAGGGACCGCACAGCGACGGCGCTGGGCCCACGCACGGCTGGCTGCGCGTGATGTGCCTCACGGGCGTCGACTACTTCTCCAGCCTCGGCTACCAGCCGGCCATCGCCGCGATCGCCGCCGGCTTCATCTCCCCCGTCGCCACGCTCGTGCTGGTGCTGCTGACCCTGTTCGGCGCACTGCCCGTCTACCGCCGCGTCGCCACCGAGAGCTTCCGCGGCGAGGGCTCGATCGCGATGCTCGAGCGACTGCTGCCCTGGTGGGCGGGCAAGCTGTTCGTCCTGGTGCTGCTGGGGTTCGCCGGCACCGCGTTCATCATCACCATCACCCTGTCCGCGGCCGACGCCGCGGCGCACGCGGTCGAGAACCCGCTGATGCCGCAGGTGCTGCACACCGCGAACCTGCCCATCACGCTGCTGCTGATCGTGCTGCTGGGCGCGGTGTTCCTCCGCGGGTTCCAGGAGGCGATCGGGATCGCGGTGGTGCTCGTCGCGGTGTTCCTCGCCCTGAACGCGGTCGTGATCGTGAACTCGTTCATCCTCGTCGCGGCGCACCCCGCGGTGCTCGGCGACTGGACGTCGGCGATGCTGCGGCAGGGCGGCGGCAACCCGATCGGCGTCATCGCCCTCGCGCTCGTCGTGTTCCCGCAGCTGGCGCTCGGGCTCTCCGGCTTCGAGACCGGCGTCACCGTCATCCCGCAGATCCGCGGCGAGGGCGACGCGCCGGGCACGAAGCCGCTGCGCCGCATCGCCGGCGCGAAGAACCTCCTCACGACCGCCGCGATCACGATGAGCGTGTTCCTGCTCACCTCGAGCGTCGTCACGACGTTGCTCATCCCGCAGAAGGAGTTCGCACCGGGCGGACGCGCCAACGGGCGGGCGCTCGCCTACCTCGCGCACGAGCACCTCGGCCCCGTGTTCGGGACCGCCTACGACGTGGCCACGATCGCGATCCTCTGGTTCGCGGGCGCCTCGGCGATGGCGGGTCTGCTGAACATCGTGCCCCGCTACCTCCCGCGGTACGGCATGGCGCCGGCGTGGGCCCGCGCGATCCGGCCGCTGGTGATCGTCTTCACGCTCATCGCGGTCCTCGTGACGTTCGTCTTCGACGCCTCCGTCGACCTGCAGAACGGTGCGTACGCGACCGGCGTGCTCGCGCTCATCAGCTCGGCCGCCGTCGCGGTGACGCTGTCCGCGCGCCGGAAGCGCCAGTGGAAGCGCACCGCGTTCTTCGCTCTCGTGGCCCTGATCCTCCTGTACACGATGGTCGTCAACGTGGTGCAGCGACCCGATGGCATCCGGATCGCGCTGCTGTTCGTGCTCGGCATCCTGATCGTGTCGCTCGCGTCCCGCCTCCGCCGGTCGTTCGAGATCCGCGCGACGAGCGTCACCTTCGACGACGAGGCGCTCGAGTTCCTCCGCGAGGCGGAGGACTTCGGCGAGGTGCACCTCGTCGCGAACGAGCCGGGCGCCCGCGACGCGCTCGAGTACCGGGTCAAGGCGAAGGAGGAGCGGCGGGACAGCAACATCCCCGGCCGCGCCTCCATCATCTTCCTCGAGGTCGAGAAGACCGACTCGTCCGACTTCGAGGAGGACCTGCTCGTCCGCGGCATCGTCCGGCACGGGTTCCGGGTGCTCGAGGTGGCGTCGGGCAACGTGCCGAACACGATCGCGATCGTGCTGCTGCAGATCCGCAACCTCACCGGCGTCGTCCCGCACGTCTACTTCGAATGGACCGAGGGGAACCCGGTGTCGAACATGGTCCGGTTCCTCGTCTCCGGCGAGGGCGAGGTCGCCCCCGTCACGCGCGAGGTCCTCCGCGAGACGGAGCCGGACGTCCGCCGCCGCCCCATGGTGCACGTCTCCTAGAGCACGTCAGCAGGAAGAACCGAGTCCTTCAGCAGGAAGCATCCACTTCGGCAGGAACAATCGCGCGAGCACTTCCTGCTCATGCGGATTCTTCCTGCTGTCGTGCTCCGCGATCGGCGGCGAGGTGCGCGATCTGCGCCGTCAGCAGCTCGACCTGGCCGGTCAGAGCCTGGATGTGCGACGCCGTGACCGCGTCGGACTGCCGCTCCTCCAGCTGCACGCGCTCGACGAGCCAGGAGGCGAGCGTCGCGGTCACGATGCCGAGCACGCCGATGCCGGCGATCATCAGGCCGACCGCGATCGCGCGTCCCTCCGGTGACACCGGGAAGTGGTCGCCGTACCCGACGGTCGTGATGGTCTCGAACGCCCACCAGACCGAGGTCGGGAAGTCCTTGATGTTCGACCCGGGGAAATCGCGTTCGGCCTCGAGCTCTGCGAGCGCCCCGATGTAGACGAGGATCCCCGCGCAGCCGGCGACGTAGATGGAGATGCGGCCCCGGACCCAGCTGGTCGCGGCGCGCTGCAGCACGTTCCAGAGGCTCAGCAGACGCAGGAGGCGCAAGGGGCGGAGCGCGGGCAGCGCGACGACGAAGAACTGCGGGAGGTGGTGGACGAACCAGTGCCCTCGGTGCTCCGCGGTGAGCAGGGATGCGGCGTAGTCGATGACGAACACGATCCAGACGGACCACATCACCCACTCGGCGTCTTCGTACGCCTGCCCCTTGAGGTCGGCGATGACGCTCAAGGAGTACGCGACGAGGAACACGACGGCCGCCGCCGTGACCGGCCACTCCGTCCAGGAGCGCCACTGCTCCGAGGTGAACGGCGGACGGGGCAGCGTCCGGGATCGCCGCCGGGTCACCGCTGCCGCCACGTGCGGAGCCTACGGATCCGCTCTTTTCGAGCGTGTTACGAGTTCCCGTCGCGAGGGCGATCGGCCGGATTCAGCGCCTGCTGCGGAGGCGCGGCAGGCGCAGCGGCTGCCGGACCGGCTTCGAGACGTCCCGGCGGTACGAGCGCTTCAGCGACATCTCGATCGAGTCGAAGTCGCCGAGCACCGCTTCGACGACGCTGACCTCGTACCGTCCTTCCCGCTGCGCCTCGAGGACCGCGGTCCGCTCGCTGTCGAGCATCAGCAGGCGGAGCCGGGAGTAGGCGTCGGGCTGCGAGAGCAGGCCCTGCTCGTCGGTCGTGCCGATGAGCACGCGGTACTCGGCGCTGCGCCGGAGGCTCGAGACCAGGTCCGCCGGGTCCTCCTCCGAGACCTCCTCGTCGAGCCGGGTGATCGCGGCGGCCTGCGCCTCCGCCACCAGGGTGCGGATCTGCATCCGATCCTGCTCCGGGTTCGGCAGCGGGAGGCGGAGCGCGCGCACGAGCGGCCCGACGCCGAGCCCCTGGAGGAGGCTCAGCACCACGATCGTGAACGCCGCGAGCTGGAGGAAGCCGACGTCCGGCGTCCGGGCGGCCGGCAGGAGGAACACCGCCGCGAGCGTGACGACACCCCGGACGCCCGCGAACGAGATCGCGACGGCCGTGCGCCAGTCCCACCGCCGCTCCCGCAGCGCCTCGGGACCGAACCGGTACAGCACGGTCGCGGCGAACACCCAGACGAACCGCGCCAGCACCATCGCGAGATAGATGCCCGCGATGACCAGGACCCCCTGCAGGAACCCGATGTGCGACCCGGCCGCGAGCACGACGATGCTCTTCAGCTGGAGACCGATCAGCAGGAACACCCCGTTCTCGAGCAGGAACGAGACGGTCCGCCAGTTGATCCGCTCAGCGATGCGCGACTCCGCCGACTGGAACGACGGCGCCCGGTAGCCCAGCCAGATCCCGGTCAGCACCACGGCCAGGAAGCCGGACCCGCCGATGAACGGGGACGACGCGGGCAGGTAGGCGACGTAGGGCGTCGCGAGGGAGATCGTCGTGTCGAGCACCGGCGCCCTGAGCCGCCGACGCACGCGCACGATCAGCCAGGCGACGACGATGCCGACCGCGACGCCGCCGATGACCGCCCTGGCGAAGTTCACGAAGACGTTCGCGAACCCGGCGCCCGGATCCAGGATCGCCGCGATCGCGGTGTTCAAGGAGACGAGTGCCGTCGCGTCGTTCAGCAGCCCCTCCCCCTCCAGCAGCGACGCGAGCCGGCGAGGCACCCGGCCGGACCCCGCGAGCGCGCTCACGCTGACCGCGTCGGTCGGCGCCAGGATCGCGCCGAACGCGAGCCCGACCGCGAGCGTCATGCCGGAGGTCACGGCACCGAGGAGCCAGTAGCTGACGACCCCGATGACGACGACCGAGAACAGCACCAGCCCGACGGACAGCGCGAGGATCGAGTCGCCTCGGGCGCGCACCTCCAGGTACGACGTCTGCAGTGCAGCGGCGAACAGCAGCGCGGGCAGCACGCCGACCAGCACGACGTCGGGTTCGAGCCGCACCTGCGGGGTGAACGGGAGGAAGGACGCACCGACGCCGACCGCCACGAGCACGAGCGGGGCGGACCAGCCGACGCGGCGGGAGAGGCCGGTGACGGCGACGACGAGGAGCAGGCCGCCGACGGTCCAGGCGACCGCCTCGGCGAACACCGACCCCGCCCCGCCCACGGAAGAACCCTAGGGCGCCCCCGTAGGGGTCGCCTCGCGCGGATCCGTGCACGAACGGAGGGGAGCTTCGTGCACGTGCCTTCCGAAGCGGCCGAACCATCTCCTCGCCTCACCCCGTCACGCTCCGGGGGAAAGCGTGCGATCGATCTTCCGGGGGAAGCACGTGAGCGACACGAGCTGGAGGCGCACCACCATCGGTGCGTGCGCCGCAGCCGCGCCGGTGATCGGAGCCGGCCTCGCATCCGCACCCGCGGCGGACGCCGCGACCACGACGGATCGACGACCGGTGCGCTCGGCGGTCTCACGACCGGCCTCTCGACCGATGTCACGACCGGTCTCACGGACACGATCACCGGTCTGCTGGGCGGATCGACCGGCAGGCGGGTCCGACTCCGAGGGCGGCGACCGTTCCGGCAGCACCGGCTCGACCGCCCCGGCAACCGGCACCGGCGGACCGGCCGGCACGGCGACGATGCAGTCGGCGCTCTCCGCCGCCGCGCACTCGGCACACCTCCAGCGCCGTGACGATCCCGGCGTCGTTCACCAGCTACACGGTGTCCCGGACGTGGAGGAAGGGCACCGTGAGGATCGCCTCGCTGCGCTACCGGTACTCCTCCCTGATGCTGAAGGAGGCGCGATCGCGGAGGCGGCGGGGCTACGCCGTCGCCGCGATCGGGGCCGGAACGCGGCCCTCACCGGCGCGCTCCGCGTAGTCGGCGATCGTCATGCCGTACCGGGCCTTGAACGCCCGGGTCAGCTGGTCGCGGGCGGCGAACCCGGTTCGCTCGGCGAGCGCACCGATGCGCGGGAACCGGCGATCGCCCTGCAGCTGAGCGGCGACCATGTCGAGGCGCCGCTCGCGGATGTGCCGGGCGATGGACGCGCCGTCGACGTTGAAGACGTGGTGCACCCAGCGGAGGCTGATCCCGAACGCCGAGGCGATCGACTGCGGTCCGAGGTCCGGGTCGGCCAGATGGCGCTCGATGTGCTCCAGGATCTGGCTGCGCAGGTCGTGCTCGGCCGCCTCGGGCACCGAGTCCTCCAGCGCCGCGACCGCGAGCGCCCGGACCACGCGGGCGGCGGGCGAGCTCACGCCTCCGCTGAGCGGGTCCAGCACCTGCTCGACGAGGGAGGTGAGCCCGGTCGTCACGCGGCTGACCGGTACCTGGCCGATGGTGCCGGACGTCGCCGCCCGCACCTCCTGCGGCAGGAACGCGCCGGGCACGGCGATGCGGAGGATCCTGGTCGGCTCGGGCACGGCGAACCGGATCTGATCGCCCATGGACACGAGATGCAGGGTTCCGCTCCGGCCGTCCACCGGGCGCCCGTCGGACCAGTAGCGCATCGAGCCCTCGATCACGACGATGAGCGCGACCGCGGCGGCCTCCCGGCGGGGGCGCTGCGCTCCGGAGATGGGCGACGTCACCCACTCGCCGATCTGCACGCCGTCGACCACGAGCCCGCGCCAGGTCGCGCGGAAGCGCTCGGCGTCCGGCACCGCGAACCGACCGGCGTTCCCGAACCGCTCGAAGCCGGCCGGACCGTCCCACTCCACGGTGGGCACGAGCTGCTCGGTGCTCGATCGCATCGTCGCGGTCTCTCCTCCATGTTCGGCCGTCGGGACAGGCTCACCGATCGGACCTCGGATCGGATGACGAAACGGCCCTGGTGCGGAAAGTGCAGCACAAAACGCTCCACGAGTGCACAACGGGCGCCGGCCACGGCTCCGGGCACGGTCTCGGAATGGTTCGCGCCGGTTGGCGCCCGCGCATGCAGGTCTCATCCGCGCGGCGGACTTGTCCTCGATCGAAGACGTGTTCGATACTGGAGTGTGCCTGCAGCAGCCCGATCGGAGACGGTGGCCTCGCTGCAGGCCCGCATCGCCGCCATGCAGGCGAGGTCGCTCGGCCGACGCACCCTCCCCACCGCTTCGGCCGTCGCCCCGCTGCTGCCAGGAGGCGCCCTGCGATCCGGGGTCGCCTACGCGGCACCCGGCTCCCTCGCGCTCGCGATGCTGCTGCTCGCGGGGCCGTCGGCGGCCGGCGCGTGGTGCGGCGTCGTCGGCATCCCGGAGTTCGGGGCGGAGGCGGCCGGCGAGCTGGGCATCGCGCTCGACCGGCTCGTGCTCGTGCCGGACCCGGACGAGCACTGGCTGGCGGTCACCGCGCAGCTGGCCGAGGTGCTGCCCGTCGTGCTCGTGCGGCCCCCCGCGAAGGGCGCCTCCCCCGCCGAGACGGCCAGGCTCGCCTCCCGGCTCCGTCAGCGCGACGCGACCCTGCTCGTCGCCGGCTCGTGGTCGGGCGCGGAGGCGACGCTCGAGACCACGGGCGGCGCGTGGTCCGGCATCGGCGCCGGCTGGGGGTATCTGGCCGCGAGGGAGCTCGACGTCACCGTCACGGCGAGGGAGCTCCGCTCGCAGCACCGGGTGCGCGTCGAGACCGGGTTCCACCTCACGACGGCACCCCCCGTCCCGCGCCGGCTGGCGGCGGTGTGACCGAGCGCTGCCTCGTGCTCTGGTGCCCGGACTGGCCGGTCCGCGCCGCGGCGGAGGAGGCGGGGATCGATCCGGCCGTGCCGCTCGCGCTCGTCGAGCACGGCGTCGTGCACGCGTGCTCGGCGGCGGCCAGGGCGATGGGTGTGCAGCGGGGGCTGAAGGTGCGGGAGGCGCAGTCCCGCTGCGCGGCGCTCGTCGTGCTGCCGCTCCTGCCCGCCGTCGACGCGCGGCGGTTCGAACCGGTGCTGACGGCGCTCGAGGCGGGCATCCCGACCGTGCAGGTGGTGCGGCCGGGCCTCGTCGTGATCCGGGTCTCGGGTCCCGCCCGGTTCTTCGGCGGCGAGGAGGAGGCGGCGGGCGAGGCGCTGCACCTGCTCGCCGAGGCGGGCGCGCCCGGCGCGAGGGCCGGGGTCGCGGACGGGCCGTTCACCGCCGAGCAGGCGGCGCGGGCCGCCGCACCGATCCGGATCGTGCCGCCGGGCGGCAGCGCCGACTTCCTCGCGCCGCTGCCGGTGACGACGCTCGGTCTGCCCGCGCTCGCCGGGCTGCTCGCCCGGCTCGGGGTGCGGACGCTCGGGGGGCTCGCGGCGCTGCCCGAGGAGTCCGTCCGCGACCGCTTCGGGCCGGAGGGGGAGATCGCGCACCGCATCGCCGCCGGGCTCGATCCACGTCGCGTGACGGCCAGGACGGTCTCCGCCGACCGGGACCGGCACCAGGCGTTCGAACCACCGCTGGAACGGATCGACCAGATCGCCTTCGCCCTCAAGCGGAGCGCGGAGGCGTTCGTCTCGGCGCTGTCCGCCGATCTGCTCGTCTGCACGGCGCTCACCGTGGAGCTCGTCGCGGACGCCCCCTCCAGCGCCTCCGGGCAGCACGCCGCCCGCCACCGCCGCACCTGGCTGCATCCCCGCTCCTTCACCCCGCTCGACGTGATCGACCGGGTCCGTTGGCAGCTCGAGGCCGCGGGACTCACCGCCCCGGTCGTGGAGGTGGTGCTGCACCCGGAGGCGGTCGACGAGGCCGCGCACCACGAGCAGGGCCTCTGGGGCGGGGGGCCGGACGAGCGGATCCACCACGCGCTGTCGCGCGTGCAGAGCCTCCTGGGGCACGAGGCGGTGGTGACGCCGATCCTCGCCGGCGGCCGCCTCGCCGCCGACCGGATCGTGCTGGCGCCGTGGGGCGAGCAGCACCCTCCGCAGCGGTCGGCCGATGCACCGTGGCCCGGGCGGCTGCCCGGCTTCTCCCCCACCGCGGTGCTCGCCGAGCGGCCGCGGGTCGTCGTCCAGGACCCGGCCGGCCGCGACGTGACGATGGACGAGCGCGGCGCGATCAGCGGGCCGCCCGCGGTGCTGGTCGCGCCCGGCCGCCCCGCCACCCGGGTCGAGGCGTGGGCGGGGCCCTGGCCGATCGAGGAGCGGTGGTGGGACGCCGCCGCCGCGGTCCGCCTCCACCGCATGCAGGTCACCTGCGGGGACGGCACCGCCTGGCTCGTCGCCCACGACGACACGGGCTGGTGGGCCGAAGCCAGGTACGACTGAGCACATCAGCAGGAACGACCGAGCACGTCAGCAGGAAGGATCCACACCAGCAGGAAGGAATCGCGCGATTCCTCCTGCTGAAGCGAGATCTTCCTGCTGTCGTGCTCGCAGGCACCGCGGGGGCGATTGCGCAAATCGAACATGTGTTCGATGATGTGCCCATGGGATACAGCAACCCGCCGATCCCGTGGTCGGAGTTCGAGCGCCGGCTCAGCGACTCGCGGCGCCCCGGCGGCCCACCGGACGGGGCGGACGGGGGCGACTCGCCCGCCTGGTCGCAGAAGCGGCACCCCTACCGGCCCACCACGCCCCCTGTCGAGCGGGACCCGGACGCGGTTCCCTACGCGGAGCTGCACGCGCACTCGAACTTCAGCTTCCTCGACGGCGCCTCGGGGCCGGAGGAGCTGCTCGAGGAGGCGAGCCGGCTGGGCCTGCACGCCCTCGCGCTCACCGACCACGACGGGTTCTACGGGTCCGTCCGGATGGCCGAGGCGGCGGACCAGCACCCCGTGCACACCGTCTTCGGGGCCGAGCTCTCCCTGGGGCTCGGCGCACCGCAGCAGGGCGTGCCGGACCCGGAGGGCTCCCACCTGCTGCTGCTCGCCCGCGGGGCCGCGGGGTACCACGCGATGTCCGGCCTGATCACGGAGGCGCAGCTGGCGGCGCAGGCGGAGAAGGGACGTCCCGAGTACGACGAGACGATGCTCGCCACGCGCCTCGCCGGGAAGGTGCTCGCCCTGACGGGCTGCCGCAAAGGCCGGGTGCGGCAGGCGCTCGTCACCCCGACCGGGCTCGATCCGGACGCGGCCGGGCGGGAGCTCGACCGGCTGGTCGCCGTCTTCGGCACGGACGGGGTCGTGGTCGAGCTGTTCGACACCGGCGCCCCGCTCGACGGCCCCGCGAACGACGCCCTGTTCGCCCTGGCGCAGACCCGCCGCCTCCGAGCCGTCGCGACCTCGAACGCGCACGTCGCGTCGCCGGAGCGCCGCCGGCTCGCGACCGCGCTCGCCGCGGTGCGGGCCAGGCGCAGCCTCGATGACATGGACGGCTGGCTGCCCGCCTCCGTGAGCCACCTCCGCAGCGGCGCCGAGCAGCGGGACCGGTTCGCCCGCTACCCGGGTGCGGTCGAGACGACGGTGGAGGTGGCGGACGAGACCCGGTTCGTGCTCCGCAGCCTGAAGCCCGGCCTGCCGAAGCTGCCGGTGCCGGCGGGGCACACGCCGATGACGTGGCTGCGGCAGCTCGTGCACGACGCGATCCCCGAGAAGTACCCGAACGCGAAGCCGGAGCACCTCGCACGCATCGAGCGGGAGCTGGCGGTGATCGAGGAGAAGGACTTCCCCGGCTACTTCCTCATCGTGCACGGGATCGTGTCGTTCGCGAAGGGCCGCGGCATCCTCTGCCAGGGGCGCGGCTCGGCGGCGAACTCGGCGGTCTGCTACCTGCTCGGCATCACCGCGGTCGACTCGATCTTCTTCGACCTGCCGTTCGAGCGCTTCCTCTCCGCCCTCCGCGACGAGGAGCCGGACATCGACGTCGACTTCGACTCGGACCGGCGGGAGGAGGTCATCCAGCACGTCTACGCGCTCTACGGGCGGCGGAACGCGGCGCAGGTCGCGAACGTGATCACCTACCGGCCGAAGAACGCGGTGCGCGACATGGCGAAGGCGCTCGGCGCGTCCACCGGCCAGCAGGACGCGTGGAGCCGGCAGGTGGAGCGCTGGGGTGCCGTCACCTCCTCCGACGACCACGACATCCCCGCCCCGGTCGTCGACCTCGCCGAGCAGCTGCTGAAGGCGCCGCGGCACCTCGGCATCCACTCGGGCGGCATGGTGCTGACCGACCGGCCCGTCGGCGAGGTCGTGCCGATCGAGCGCGCCCGGATGGAGGCGCGCACCGTGCTGCAGTGGGACAAGGACGACTGCGCCTACATGGGGCTCGTGAAGTTCGACCTGCTCGGGCTCGGGATGCTCGCGGCGCTGCAGTACGCGTTCGACCTCGCCGCAGCGGACGTCGGCGAGCGGTGGACGCTGGAGACGATCCCGAAGGAGGAGCCGGGGGTCTACGACCAGCTCTGCCGCGCGGACGCGGTCGGGGTGTTCCAGGTCGAGTCGCGGGCGCAGCTGGGGCTCCTGCCGCGCTTCCTCCCGCGCCGGTTCTACGACCTCGCGATCGAGGTCGCCCTGGTGCGGCCGGGGCCGATCCAGGGTGGCGCCGTGCACCCGATCGTGCGGCGGCGGCGCGGGGACGAGCCGGTCAGCTACCTCCACCCGCTGCTCGAGCCCGTGCTGAGCCGCACGCTCGGGATCCCGATCTTCCAGGAGCAGCTGATGCAGATCGCGATGGCGGTCGGCGGCTGCTCCGGCGAGGACGCGGACCTGCTGCGCCGCGCGATGGGCAGCAAGCGCGGGATCGAGAAGATCGAGTCGCTGAAGGGGAAGCTGTACGCCGGGATGGCCGGCAACGGCATCACGGGCGGGACCGCCGACGAGATCTACGGGAAGATCCAGGCGTTCGCGAGCTTCGGCTTCGCGGAGAGCCACTCGCTGTCGTTCGCGCTGCTCGTCTACGCCTCGGCGTGGATGCGGCTGCACTACCCGGGGGTGTTCCTCGCCTCCCTGCTGCGGGCGCAGCCGATGGGCTTCTACTCCCCCGCCTCGCTCACCGCGGACGCCCGACGGCACGGGGTCGTCGTGCGCCGGCCGGACATCAACCGCTCCCTCGCGGACGCGGGGCTGGAGCCGATCGAGGGCGCCACCGCTCCCACCGGCCACGCCGCATGCCTCGACCCCGAGCAGCCGCCCGTCCCGGCGGAGTTCGACCACACGGCGCCCGCCCACGACGCCGAGCACCGGCGCGACGGCGCGTTCGCGGTGCGGCTCGGGCTCGCGGGGATCACCGGCATCGGCGCGAAGCTGGCCGAGCGGATCGTCGCGGAGCGGCAGGCGCACGGCGACTACCGGGATCAGCGCGACCTGGCCCGCCGGATCGGGCTGACCACCGCGCAGCTCGAGGCGCTCGCGACGGCGGGGGTCTTCGAGGCGTTCGGGCTGAGCGTCCGGGAGGCGCTGTGGGAGGCGGGGTCCGCGGCGGAGGAGCGGCCGGAGACCCTGCCGCACACGTCGATCGTCGTGCAGCCGCCGCTGCTGCCCGAGACGACCGGGATGGACCGGGTCGCCGCCGACCTGTGGGCCACGGGGATCTCCCCCGACGACCATCCCGTCGCGC
>JABBOB010000047.1 GCA_019352055.1 Acidobacteriota bacterium | reverse complement strand
TCCTGACCCGCGGCCTCCCGGGCGACCGCCGGAGCGCGATCGCGCGGCGGGTTCGACCTGCTCCGCGACGGCCTGGGGTCGGGCGCCGGGGCGGCTCGGGCGAGTCGTCCCCAGACGCGCCGCGCCGCTCGCCGCTCGAGGGCGCTCAGGCGCTTCGAGGCGATCGGCCCGGTCGGGGCGGCGGCCCGGGGCCTCTCGCGACCTTCACCTGCGGCCCGCGCGCCCCGTGCTCGCGGGCGACGTCGACGCTCTCGTCCGTGCTGCCGTTGTCGATGAGGAGGATCTCGGAGGCGGTCAGGCGTTCGACCCGGGTGCGGCCGGCGCGGCGACGGCGCGCCGATGGACTTTCGGCCCTGCCGCGGTGCGGGCCGGCGCCCTGGACTTCCGGTGCCGGAAGGGGCGGGACATGCGGGCACAGGTGGACGACGAGCTGATCGTGCGATCGCACCGTCTCGGCGCCCCGCCGCGTCGCGGTCAGGTGCTCGAGGCGCACGGACCGGCGGGCACGGAGCCGTTCCTCGTGCGCTGGGACGACACCGGCCGGACCGCGCTCGTCTTCCCCGGCGCGGACGCCGTCGTGGTGCCGTGCGGGTCGGCCCGGAGGCCGGCGCCCGGGCTGTGAGGCGGTGCTGTACGCCGATCCCACGGTCGCGCCGACCTGTCGGCGGGAGACGGCGGGGTCGGTCCCGATCCGCGCCGGGGCCCCTCGAAGACGCCGTCAGGCCTCGACGGCCTGCCGATCCCCGCCGACGCTGACCTCGATCTTCCGGGGCTTCGCCCGCTCGCTGACCGGGATGGTCACCGCGAGCACGCCGTTCTCGTAGGTGGCCGCGATGTGCTCCGTGTCGACGCCCTGCCCGAGGCTGAGCTGGCGGAGGAAGCTGCCGCCGCGCCGCTCCTGCGCGAGCCACTTGACCCCTTGGGCGGTGCGCAGCGTGCGCTCGGCGCGGATGGTGAGCAGCTGCCCGTCCACGTCGATGTCGACCGAGCCCGGGTCCACCCCCGGCAGGTCGGCGATGAGGACGTAGTGATCACCGTCGCGGTAGAGGTCCATCGGCATCAGCTGCGGCCCCTGCTGAGCGTCGAGGAGCGCGGACGCGACGCGGTCCAGCTCGCGGAACGGGTCGAAGTTCATGGCCATGGTGTCGTCCCTTCTTGAGTCTGAAGTTGAGCCGATCTCGCTCAACGCGAGAAAAGTTAGCACTCGGCATGGTCGAGTGCCGAGTGTCTCGGGCTCAGAGTTCGCTGAGAGCGTGGGGGGCCAGCGGGCCGCGCTCACCAGGGGAGCGGCAGCACCTCGACCCTTCCGCCGGCAGCGATCCCGGTCGCAGGGACGACCGCGAGCACCTCGGACGCGGCGAGGCCACGGAGCATGTTCGGCCGGGTCGCGACGGCCGGTGCGACCCCCGCAGCGGTCGCGGCGCAGGGGACCAGCGATGTGCCCCGGGTCCAGCCGGCCAGGTCGACGGCTGCGGTGCGGAAGGTCGCAGGCGCCCGCGCGGCTCCCGTCAGCGCGTCGAGGATCGGTGGCAGGAACGACAGCAGCACCGTGACGGCGGCCAGCGGGTTCCCGGGCAGCGCGAGCAGCGGCCGGCCGTCGGCCCGGCTCGCGCAGAGCGCGGGATGTCCTGGTCGCATGGCGACGCCGTCGAAGACCGTCGTCGTGTCGTCGATCGCCTCGCGCAGGCGGTCCACGGCGCTCCGGCCGGTCCCGCCGACGGTCACGACCACGTCCGCGGAGCGGAGGTCGGAGACGGCGGCGCGGATGGCCGCCGGGTCGTCGCCGACCCGGATCGGCGGCAGCGCCTCCGCCCCGAGCCGTGCGACCGCCATCGGCAGCAGCGGATCGAACGCGTCCCGCACCCGTCCCGCATCCGGGATGCCGGCGGTCACCACCTCGTCGCCCGTGAGCACGAACCCCACCGTGGGGCGTCGCCGCACGCACACGAGGTCGGTGCCCGCGATCGCGAGCACCGCGACGTGCGCGGGGGAGAGGCGCGTCCCAGCTGGGACGAGCACCGTTCCGGCGGATGCCTCCTCGCCGGCCGGGCGCACGTGCGCCCCGTGCTCGGGCGCTGCGGCGTCGAGCACATCACCGCGCAGCTCGCCGTGCTCCGCGCGCACGACTGCCTCGGAACCGGCGGGGAGGACGCCTCCCGTCACCACCCCCCGAGCCCGGCCCGGCAGCAGCTCGCCGTCGAGGGACAGCCGCCACGGCGGAGGGCCCGCGACGGCCCACCCGTCCATCGCGGAGGAGTCGAAGTGGGGTACGGGCCGGAGCGCGATCGCGTCCTGGGCCAGCACCGCTCCGACCGAGGTGTGCAGCGCGACCGCGATCGCCGGGAGGGGAGTCCAGGTCCTCATCGCCGCGCGCGCCTCGGTCCAGCTCGGTGCGTCCGCGTGGTGACCGCGGCCAGCGGTGCGCTCGGGAGGGCTCATCCGCGGATCGCCGCGGCCGCCCGTTCGATCGCAGCGGCGACGTCGGCGGCGGTCCCGCCCGCCCGTCCCGCCGCGTACCCGGCGAGGAACGTCGTGAGCGGAGCGGCCGGTCGGACGACGGCGTGCGCCGCCTTGCCGGCGAGACCGAGGATCGCGTCGCGATCGGCCGGGACGTCGGCCAGGCCGAGCGCCTGCGAGAGGGTGTCCCACCAGGCGTCGAGCGCCGCATCGATCTCGTCGCTCATGGCGTCTCCTCCCCGGGCACGACCACTCCGGCCCGCCGCGCGTCCGCCACGGTATCCACGTCCGCTTCGAGGCCGGGTGGGAGCGTGAGCGGGAGCAGATCGAGCCCCGCCAGGAGGGCGCGCAGCGGGCGCCCCGCCGGGTCCCCGAACCGCGATGCGGCCGTGCGGAGCGCCGCGGCGCGATAGCGCCCGAGCAGCCACTGCGGCCGGCCGTCCTCGTCGGTCACGACCGTGCCGTCGCCGCCGAGCGGCGCCCGCAGGAGGTGGCCGACCGCCTCCGGCAGGCGGACGACGTCGACGGCGAGCAGCAGGATCTCGGCGGCGCCGGGCAGCGCGGCGACCCCGGCCGCCACGGCGGCGGCCGGCCCCGAGAGCGGCGGGTCCTCGCGCACGACCCGGACCCCTTGCAGGTCCCTGGGCGGCCCGAGTACCACCACGTCGAGGTCGGCGAGCGCACGCAGCGCCCGGTCGAGCAGCGTGCTGCCGTCGACGCGCAGCGCCGCCTTGTCGACCCCGCCGAGCCGCGACCCCGTGCCGCCGGCGAGCAGCACCGCCCCGACGCGACCCCGCTCCTTCGGCGCCGCGGACGCCGCAGCGGTCGCGATCACAGATCCTGGCGAGGCGTCGGGCACGTGCCGAGCATCGCACCCGTGATCTGGACGGACGATCCCGACCGCCGCCGCGACCCCGGGGCCGGACTCAGTCGTGGAGCAGCCGGACCTCCTCGTCGTCCAGCCGGTTCTGGATGCGCCGGAGGACGATGTCGTCGATCCGCCGCTCGTCGCGCATGAGCAGGATCACCTCGCGCTTCCGCCGGACGACCTCGAGGCGCAGGGCCGCGGAGTCGGCGACCGCCTGCTGCTCCTCGTCGAGGTCGTCGTCCTCCTCGCTCCGGAAGGTGCGCAGCTGCGCCTCCAGCTCTGTCCGGCAGTGGGCGACAGCGGCCTCCCCGGCGCCCACCCGGCCGGCGATGCGGTCCAACGACTCGAGGGCCGCCTTCGTCGCCTCGATCTCGGCCTCCTGGAGCTCGTGCTCCACCTCCGCGTCCGCGGGGAGCGCGACCCGGCGGAGCACGAGGGGCAGGATCAGCCCCTGCAGCACCAGCGTCACCGCGATCACCCCGGCGGTGACGAAGATCACCAGATCGCGGTCGGGGAAGCGGGCGCCGGCTCCCACCGTCGCTGGGATCGAGAGCGCAGCCGCGAGGGATACCGCGCCCCGGAACCCAGCGGTGCCCCGCACGAGTCGGTCCTTGTTCGTCTGCCGGAGCCCGTGCTCGGGCCGGTGCCGGGTGAGCAGGTGGATGACCGCGGCGGAGCCGAAGAGGAACGCGAACCGTGTCACGACGATCACCGCGGTCACGAGCGCGATGCCGACGATCCCGATCACGACGTGGCCCATGTCGAGCGTGCGGACCGCGGTCTGCATCTCGATGCCGACCAGGACGAACAGCGCGCCGTTCAGCAGGTAGGTGGCGAGGCTCCAGAAGGCGTTCGTCTGCACGCGGGTGTCGGCGCGACCGATCCGCGGCCCGATCTGGCTCATCACGAGCCCGCACGTGACGACCGCCAGCACGCCGGACGCCCCGACCAGGTCGGCGAGGAGGTACGCGGAGAACGGTGCGAGGACCGTCACGACGTTCTCCTGCAGCGCGTCGTCGATGCGGCGGCGGAGGAACGCCTCCACCGCAGCGACGGCGAAGCCGATGCCGATCCCCCCGGCGTAGGAGCGCAGCACCAGGCCCCCGACCTGGAGCGGGGTGACGGGCGTCGCGCTGACGGATGCGTGGATGGCGACGGCGAGGATGACGAGCGCGGTGCCGTCGTTCACGAGGCTCTCCGCGCGGAGCGCCGTCAGGGTGCGACGCGGGAGGGAGGCAGCCAGCGCTCCGGTGGCGGTCGCGTCCGTCGGGGCGAGCGCGGCGCCGAGCACCCAAGCGGCGCCCCACGGCAGGCCGATCGCGTGCACGGCGACCGCGACCACGCCGGCGGTCAGCACCACCAGCACGGTGCTCGTCAGCACGATGCTGCGGAGGTTGGAGCGGATCTCCCGCAACGACGTCGTCAGGCTCTCCCAGTAGAGCAGCGCCGGGAGGAAGAGCAGGAGCACGACCTCCGGCGGCAGGTCGACCTGACGGAACAGAGGGAGGAAGCCGAGCAGCGCGCCGGCGACGAGCAGCGCGATCGGCGGCGCGATGCGGAGCCGTCGCGCGAGCGCCCCGAACGCCAGGACGACGGCGCCGAGGATGACGACGAGTTCGAGACCGAGCAGGATGACCTCTTCACGAGGAGCGGCGCCGACGAGGCGGAGCGCCGCACACGATGGCGCGCCTCGTGAATTCTGCACCGGACCCGCCCGCCGACGGTGCGCCGGAGCCCGCTACGCGGCGGCCCCGTCGAGATGGGACGTGTCCGCGAAGCGCTCCAGCAGCTCACCGCGCCCGCGCAGGACGTCGACGACCCCGGTGGCGATCGCCCGGCCCGGTGCGACCTCGCCGGAGATGACCCGTCGCGTCGGATGCCCGGGCCGGCCGCGAACGCGAGATCGCGCAGGACGTCGACGACCCCGGTGGCGATCGCCCGGCCCGGCCCCGCGGGCCACGTCCGGTTCGGATCCCCGGACCGGACGAGCTGGTGCGCGCCGCCGAAGCGCGCCGCGCACCCGAGCGAACGGTCGAGGGTCGATGACACGCCCGGCGTGCCGGGAACCGATCGAGGACCGGCGGACACTCCATTGGTGTGAGCGACGACGGCCGGGACGCATGGGCGCGTGCCATCGCCGGCGACGGCGAGGCGTTCGCCGTCGTGTTCGACCGGCACGGCCCGCGGGTGCAGCGACACCTGCGCCGGCTGCTGTCCTCGACGCGGGACGTCGAGGACGCGCTCGCGCTCGTGTTCCTCGAGGCTTGGCGGCGGCGCGCCTCGGTCCGGGTCGTCGACGGCTCCATCGTGCCCTGGCAGCGAGCCGGAGGACACCGTCTTCGCGAACGCCCGGCCGGCCGTCGAGTCCGTCGTGACCGCGGTGCGGCAGGCGCCCCCGGCCCGACTTCGGTTCACGCACCATCTCGGCGCCCGCGCGACGGACTGCTCCTCCGTGCTGCCGGCCACCGACCTCGCGACGGCGATGGGCGTCGCGTCCGCCACCGACGACACCGCGCACCACCCGTCCGCCGCCGGCGACTCGATCGTGGGCGCCGCGGAGCAGCGCATCGGCACGCAGGTCTGCTTCGCCCAGGGCTCCGGCAGCTCGCCCGACGGTATCGCCAGGATCACCGTCGATCCGGGGCAGGCCTGGGCGGTGACCGATCTCGCGGACGACGCCGCGGCGCGGGGCGCCCTGCGGCTGACGACGCTGCCCGGCCTGGCGGCACGGGATCGTGCGCTCTCCGACTGCGCTCCGGGCGGCACGACGCCGTGCACCGTCGTGCTGGCGGTCGGCGACGACGCGATCCAGATCGAGGACAACCCACGCCCCGCCAGGATCGCCGATGCGATCGTGGCCGCCGCGCGATGATCGGTGCGGGCGGGTCGCGCCGCGGTTCAGCCGGGGACGGGCTCCGGCGTCAGCGCAGCTCGAGTGCGGTCGCGATGCTCGACAGGGCGCGGCGCGGGTCGTCGATCGCCGGGACGACCTGGACGCAGACGTGGTCGGCTCCCGCGTCGAGATGCGCCCGCACCGCCACGGCGAGCTCAGCGGCGTCGCCGTGCCGCACGATCGCGTCGATCAGGTGGTCGCTGCCGCCGTCCGCGACGTCCTCGGCCGAGAACCCGCCCCGCCGCATCGTCGTGACGTAGTTGACCATCCGCAGGTAGTTCGCGAGGAACGCCCGGGCGGCCGCTCGCGCGCTCGCGGGATCCGTGTCGAGCACGACCGTCTGCTCCGGGGCGACGACCGCGTCGGTGCCGAGCGCCGCCCGTGCCTCCGTGGTCTGCGTCGGGATGGTCAGGTAGGGGTGGGTGCCGGCGCTGCGCTCCGCCGCGAGTGCGAGCATCCGCGGCCCGAGCGCGGACAGCACGCGGCGCGAGGTCGGGACGCGGCCTTCGTCGAGCACGTCGAGGTACCGTCGCATCGCGTCGAGCGGGCGGGCGCGCTCGGCCGTCGCCTCGCGATGCCCTGAACCGATGCCGAGCAGCAGACGCCCGGGATGGCGCGCCTCGATCCGGTGGAACGACGCGGCGAGCTCAGCAGGGTCTGACTTCCAGATGTTCACGATGCCGGTGGCGAGGACGACCGCGGAGGTCGCGTCGAGGAGGGCCTCGGTGTGCCCGAGGTCGGAACCCGGGCTGCCGCCGAGCCAGATCGCACCGAAGCCGAGCCCCTCGATCTCCCGCGCCAGGTGCGGGTCGACGAGGGAGCCTCCGCGCCACACCCCGACCGGTCCCAGCTGCTCGCGCCACGTCATGCTCGGACTCTACGAGTCGCGCCTGCGCCAGGGGCGGTGCGCCGCCGGTCGCCGCCCCTGGCGCCGGTGCGGAGGCGGGTGTTCACTGCACGGATGGCGACTCCCGAGACCACCGTCCTCAGCATGACGCAGCCGGTCGAGGACCAGGAGCGAGCGCTCCGCTTCTACTGCGACGTGCTCGGGTTCGAGGTGCGCCGCGACGTCCGGATGGGCGGGGGCGCGCGCTGGCTCGAGGTCGCGCCACCCGGGGCCGACGTCACCGTCGCGCTCGTCGAGGCCGGTAGCGGGGTGCCGCGGGGCATCCGGCTCGGGGTGCACCACATCGACCCGCTGCACGAGACCCTGGAGCGTGACGAGGTGGACGTCGACGACGCGGTGATCCGCACCCCGTCCGCGCCGGCGATGTTCACCGTCCGGGACCCGGACGGCAACGCGGTCGTGCTCGTCGAGCTGCCGGGCGACTGACGCCTCCTCCCGGCCGCGACGGCGCCGAGGACGCGGCTCGGATCGCGATGCGAAGCGGTCCTGTGGACACGCCCGCCGGTGTCGGAGGTCGCGGTTACCCTCGAGCCGTGGTCACCGCCCTCTATCGCCGCTACCGGCCGGAGACCTTCGCCGAGCTGATCGGGCAGGCGCACGTCACCGATCCGCTGCGCACGGCGCTGCGGACGGACCGGGTCAACCACGCCTACCTCTTCAGCGGTCCGCGC
Organism: Acidobacteriota bacterium; assembly: GCA_019352055.1. Taxonomy (GTDB): domain Bacteria; phylum Actinomycetota; class Actinomycetes; order Actinomycetales; family Microbacteriaceae; genus Amnibacterium. The sequence goes on along the minus strand of JABBOB010000047.1, from coordinate 11,045 downwards.
GGCTGCGGCAAGACGACCTCGGCCCGCATCCTCGCGCGCTGCCTGAACTGCGCCGAGGGTCCGACCGACACGCCGTGCGGGGTGTGCCCCAGCTGCATCGAGCTCGGGCGCGGCGGCGGCGGCTCGCTCGACGTCGTCGAGATCGACGCGGCGAGCCACAACGGTGTCGACGACGCGCGCGACCTCCGCGAGCGTGCCGTGTTCGCGCCGGCGCGGGACCGCTACAAGATCTTCATCCTCGACGAGGCGCACATGGTCACGCCGCAGGGGTTCAACGCGCTGCTCAAGCTCGTGGAGGAGCCGCCGGAGCACGTCAAGTTCATCTTCGCGACCACCGAGCCCGAGAAGGTCATCGGCACGATCCGCTCCCGCACCCACCACTACCCGTTCCGGCTGGTGCCGCCGGCGCTGCTGCTCGAGTACGTGGCGCACCTCTGCGAGGAGGAGGGCGTGACCACCGAGGCCGGGGTGCTGCCCCTCGTCGTCAAGGCGGGGGGAGGGTCGCCCCGCGACACCCTCTCCCTCCTGGACCAGCTGATCGCCGGGTCCGAGGGCGCCGGTGTGGAGTACGAGCGGGCCACCGCGCTGCTCGGCTACACGAGCGCGTCGCTCATCGACGACGTCGTCACGGCGGTCGCTGAGGCCGACGCGGCCGGCGCGTTCGCGAGCGTCGACCGCATCGTGCAGACCGGGCAGGACCCGCGCCGGTTCGTCGAGGACCTGCTCGAGCGCATGCGGGACCTCATCGTCGTCGCGGCGACCGGCGACGCCGCGGCGAGCGTGCTGCGCGGAGCACCCGCCGATCAGATCGCCGCGCTGACGGTGCAGGCGCAGCGGTTCGGCGCCGCGGAGCTCTCCCGCATCGCGGACACGATCAGCGATGCGCTCGACGAGATGGTGGGCGCCACGTCGCCGCGGCTGCATCTCGAGCTGATGGTCGCCCGCATGCTCGTCCCGGCATCCGATGCCGGAGCGGCGACCCGGATCGAGCGCCTCGAGCGCCGCGTCGGCGTCGAGTCGGCGCAGCAGCCCGTGCCCGCCGCGCAGCCGGTCGCGGCCGCCGCGCCGTCGCCCGCGGCCGTCCCGACGCCCACCTTCGATGTGCCGCCGCCGTCCACGGCGGTCCCCGCCCCGGCACCCCCATCGGCACCCCCATCGGCGCCGCGCGAGGGCCCGTCCGCGGCGGTCGTTCCGTCGGCCGCGAGCACCAGGGCGCCCGGGGAGCTCACGATCCAGCACGTCCGCGACGCCTGGCCCGAGGTGCTGGAGACCGTGCAGCGCGCGAAGCGCAGCGCGTGGGCGGTCGTCTACACCTCGTACCCCCTCGCTCTGAAGGCGGACGTGCTCACGCTCGCCTTCGTGAGCCGGAGCGACGTGGAGGGCTTCAAGCGACCCGGCCAGACCGGCGGCGGCGTGAGCGAGGTGCTGCGCAGCGCGATCCTCGACGTGCTCGGGGTGCGGGTGAAGTTCCTGCCCCGGGTCGACGGCGGCGCCGCTCGCGCCGAACCGGCCCCCGCGACCGCGCCCGTGGCAGAGGTGCCGCCCGACGACCCCGACGACGTCCCGCCGCCGCCGGATCCCGCCGAGCGCACCGTCGCGCCGGCTGTCGCGCCTCCGGCTGTCGTCGCGCCCGCGGTCGCCGTCGTGTCCGAGCCGCTGCCCCCCGCCGGTTGGGGAGCGGTCGCTCCCGAACCCGAGCCTGAGCCGGAACACCGGCCACCACCGGAGGCGGTCGCCCCCGTCGTGACCTACCCGGTGCCGCCCATCCGTCCTGACGAGGCGCAGCGCTACGGCGAGTCCGTGGTGCGCGAGCTGCTGGGTGCGAGCTTCCTCGAGGAGACCCTCATCGTGCCGAGCGAGGTGCGGTAACCGTGTACGAAGGCATCGTCCAGGAGCTGATCGACGAGCTCGGCCGTCTCCCGGGCATCGGCCCGAAGTCGGCCCAGCGCATCGCGTTCCACATCGTGCAGACCCGCGGGTTCGACGTGACCCGGCTCGGCGAGATCCTGCAGGAGGTGCACCAGAAGGTCCGGTTCTGCTCGTTGTGCGGCAACGTCGCCGATCAGGACCGCTGCGGCATCTGCCGCGACGCCCGCAGGAACCGCGCGACGATCTGCGTCGTGGAGGAGCCGAAGGACGTCGCCGCGATCGAGCGGACCCGCGAGTACCGCGGGCTGTACCACGTGCTCGGCGGCGCCCTCAGCCCGATCGACGGCATCGGCCCCGACGACCTCCGCATCCGCGAGCTGGTGCAGCGGCTCGCCGACGGCGACGTGCAGGAGGTGATCATCGCCACCGACCCCAACATGACGGGGGAGGCGACCGCCACCTATCTGTCGCGCCTCCTGCGCACGATGGCGGTGCCGGTCAGCCGGCTCGCATCCGGGCTGCCGGTGGGTGGCGACCTGGAGTACGCCGACGAGGTCACCCTCGGCCGCGCCTTCGAGGGACGCCGGCTCGTCGAGCACTGACCGCACCGACAGGCTGGATGAGCACCTCGGCAGGCTGCTCTCGCTCGAGCAGGTTGCAGAGGCCGAACCGGGCCTGCCGAAGCGCAAGCGGCCTGCCGAAGTGCTCTGGAAGCCGGAGGTTTCAGGCGCGTTTCGGGTGTGCGCGGCGCGCGCCACGATGAAGACCGGCGGCGTTAGCATCGGCCATGCTCGTCCCGATCGGCGCAGGCACCTCCATCTCGGTCACCGACACCGGCCGCGGTCCCGCGGTCGTGCTGATCCACGGCTGGCCGGTGACGGCCCTGCACTGGCGGCACGTCGTCCCGGTGCTGCTGCAGGCGGGTTACCGGGCCGTCGAGGTGGAGGCCCGCGGTCTCGGCGACACCTCCAGCGGCCGCGGCGATCACGCGAAGGCGACGCTCGCCCGCGAGGTGCTGTCCGCGCTCGACGCGATCGGCATCCGGCGGTTCGCGGTCGTGGGTCACGACGTCGGCGCGACGATCGCCCTGCTGATGGCCGCGGAGCAGCCCGGTCGTGTCGCCGCGATCGCGATGGAGGAGGAGGTGTCGCCCGGGATCGAGGTCGAGGCCCCCGAGGCCGCCACCTACCCCTCATGGCACCTGCCGCTCTTCACCGCTCCGGAGGGGGTCGCCGAGCGCCTGCTCGCCGGCCGGCTGGACGCGACGGTCGACGCCTACCTCGGAGGCAGCGCGGGGCCGGCCGGTCTCGACTTCGATGCGCATGTCGCCTACATGGGCGCGTACGCGACCGACGCCCGGCTGGCGGCCACGCTCGCGCTCTACCGCGCCAGGCAGGAGGACGCGTCCGCGGTGCGCCGCGCCGTGCGCCGACGCCTGCCGATGCCCGGGCTCGCGATCGCCGGCCGCTTCGGGCGCGGGGGCCAGGTCGCGGAGGCGCTGTCCCACTCGGTCGCCCGGGTCCACTCGGTCGTCGTGCAGGACGCGGGGCACTACCCGGCCGAGGAGGCGCCCGACGCGGTCAACGGGGCACTGATCCCGTTCCTCCGCGCCGCCTGAGGCGCGATCGGCGGACGGCGTGGCCGCCGGCGGCTGCTGCGGGTCCGCGGCCCCGTCCGCGGCGGCACGCCGCTCGACGCACGCGGGTCGCCTGGTCCGGGGCGGTCCGCTGACGCATCCCGGCCGCCGGTACACTGGTGCGCCGCCTCCGGGCGGGAGGAGGAAGGCGGCTCGTGGCGCTCATCGTGCAGAAGTTCGGCGGCTCGTCCGTCGCGGACGCGGAGAGCATCAAGCGGGTCGCCAAGCGGATCGTCGAGACCCGCAAGGCGGGGAACGAGGTCGTCGTCGCGGTCAGCGCGATGGGCGACACGACGGACAACCTGCTCGATCTCGCGCACGAGGTGACGCTGCTGCCCGCGCCACGCGAGCTCGACATGCTGCTCACGGCGGGCGAGCGCATCTCCATGGCGCTGCTGGCGATGGCGATCAAGAGCATGGGGTTCGACGCCCGCTCGTTCACCGGCAGCCAGGCGGGCATGATCACGGACGCCCAGCACGGCTCCGCCCGCATCGTGGACGTCACGCCCGGGCGGGTCCGCGGCGCGCTCGACGATGGCGCGATCGCGATCGTCGCCGGATTCCAGGGCTTCAATCGCGGAACCGGCGACATCACCACCCTCGGCCGCGGCGGGTCGGACACGACCGCCGTCGCGCTCGCCGCCGCGCTCGAGGCCGACGTCTGCGAGATCTACACCGACGTCGACGGCATCTTCACGGCGGATCCCCGCATCGTGCCGCGCGCCCGCCAGGTGCTGCGCATCACGAGCGAGGAGATGCTCGAGCTCGCGGCCGCCGGCGCCAAGGTGCTGCACATCCGCGCCGTCGAGTACGCGAGGCGGCACGGCGTGACCCTGCACGTCCGCTCCTCCTTCAGCAACAAGCAGGGCACGATCGTCTACAACCCGGCGGGACCGGGGCTCGATGAGAACGGAGCAGCCGTGGAAGAACCGGTCATCGCCGGCGTCGCCACCGACCTGTCGGAGGCGAAGATCACGGTCGTGGGCATCCGCGACGAGCCGGGCAAGGCGGCCGAGCTCTTCACCACGGTCGCCCGCACCGGCGCGAACATCGACATGATCGTGCAGAACGTGTCGGCTGCGGCCACCGGGCTGACCGACATCTCGTTCACCCTGCCCAAGGCCTCCGCCCAGGCCGTGATCGCAGCGCTGTCGGCGGAGCAGGCGGCGCTCGGTTTCTCGTCGCTGCAGCACGACGACCAGATCGGCAAGCTCGCGCTGGTCGGCGCGGGCATGCGGACGAACGTCGGCGTCTCCGCCCGCCTGTTCCGGGCGCTGTCGGACGCCGGCATCAACATCGAGATGATCTCGACGTCCGAGATCCGCATCTCGGTCGTCACCCGTGCCGACTCCGTGAAGGCCGCCGCGCTGGCGATCCACTCGGCGTTCGGGCTCGACGGCGAGGAGGATGCCGTGGTGTACGCAGGGACCGGACGATGAGCGGCCTCCGAGTCGGCGTGGTCGGCGCCACCGGGCAGGTCGGAGCCGTGATGCGCCGGCTGCTGGAGGAGCGCGACCTCGAGATCGAGTCCGTGCGGTTCTTCGCCTCCGCGCGCTCCGCCGGCACAACGCTGCCCTTCCGGGGCGAGGAGATCGTCGTTGAGGACTCGGCGACGGCCGACCCCTCCGGACTCGACGTCGCGCTGTTCAGCGCCGGCGCGACGGCGTCGCGGGCCCTCGCGCCGCGGTTCGCCGAGGCCGGTGCGATCGTCATCGACAACTCCAGCGCCTGGCGCATGGACCCGGACGTGCCGCTCATCGTGAGCGAGGTCAACCCCGAGGCGCTCGGCGAGGCGCGCAAGGGCATCGTCGCGAACCCCAACTGCACGACGATGGCCGCGATGCCGGTCCTCAAGGTCCTGCACGACGCGGTGACGCTGACCCGTCTCACCGTCAGCACCTACCAGGCGGTGTCCGGCAGCGGGCTCGCGGGGGTGGCCGAGCTGGCCGGCCAGGTCGAGCGCGCGGTCGCCGGCGGCGACATCACCACGTTGACCCACGACGGCTCGTCGGTCGACCTGGGGGAGCCGCACAAGTACGTCCGCCCGATCGCGTTCGACGTGGTGCCGTTCGCGGGCGACCTCGTCGACGACGGCAGCGAGGAGACCGACGAGGAGCAGAAGCTCAGGAACGAGAGCCGGAAGATCCTGTCGATCCCGGACCTGCTCGTGTCGGGCACCTGCGTGCGCGTCCCGGTGTTCACCGGCCACTCGCTGTCGATCAACGCGGAGTTCGCCGAGCCGATCACGCCCGACCGGGCACGCGAGCTGCTCGCGGACGCCCCCGGTGTGGTGCTGACGGACGTCCCGACCCCGCTCGAGGCCGCGGGCAAGGACCCGAGCTTCGTCGGGCGGATCCGGCAGGACGAGGGTGCACCGGGCGGCCGCGGCCTCGCTCTGTTCGTCAGCAACGACAACCTCCGGAAGGGTGCCGCCCTGAACGCGGTGCAGATCGCGGAGCTCGTCGCGGCGAGCCTCACCCGCCGCTGACCACGCCTCCCGGGCGTCTTCCCGATCTGTGAAGAAGCCTGCATCCTGACTGCTGGAGGGGCGGGCGCGACCGGGTGCGGCGAGCGCCCCGGATAGGCTGAAAAGCATGGCGCAGGACGAGACCATCGACGTCGTGCTGATCGGCGGCGGCATCATGAGCGCAACGCTCGGGACGCTGCTGCACGCGGTGCAGCCCGACTGGAGCATCCGCATCTACGAGCGGTTGGGGGGTGTCGCGGAGGAGAGCAGCAACCCCTGGAACAACGCCGGCACCGGGCACGCGGCGCTCTGCGAGCTGAACTACACCCCCGAGCGTCCCGACGGCTCGATCGACATCTCCAGCGCCGTGAAGGTCAACGAGCAGTTCCAGATCTCGCGCGAGTTCTGGGCGGCGCTCGCGCAGCACGCGCAGCTGCCCGAGGAGTCGACGTTCATCAACTCCACCCCGCACATGACGTTCGTGCGCGGTGCCGAGCACATCGACTACCTCCGCCGCCGGTGGGAGGCGCTGACCGACCACCCGCTGTTCTCCGACATGGAGTACTCGGAGGACCCGAAGGTCATCCACGACTGGGCCCCGCTGCTCATGATCGGGCGCGACCGGCTGGAGCCCGTCGCTGCGACGCGCGCGGAGGCCGGGACGGACGTCGACTTCGGTGCGCTCACTCGCGCGCTGATGGACGGGCTCGTGGACGACGGCGCGGAGCTGCGCCTGAACACCGAGGTGACCGGTCTGAAGCGGCTGAAGGACGGCACCTGGCGCGTCCGGGCGCGGCACTCCGTCGGCATGGACAAGCAGGAGGCCCGCGCGAGGTACGTCTTCGTCGGTGCGGGCGGCTGGGCGCTGAAGCTGCTGCAGAAGGCCGGCATCCCCGAGGCGAAGGGCTACGGCCTGTTCCCGATCAGCGGGGAGTGGCTGCGCGCCGACGATCCCGCGGTCGTGGCGAAGCACCGCGCGAAGGTCTACGGCAAGGCGTCGCTCGGGGCGCCGCCGATGAGCGTGCCGCACCTCGACACGCGCATCGTCGACGGCACCGCGTCGCTGCTGTTCGGGCCGTACGCCGGTCTGTCCCCGAGGTTCCTCAAGAAGGGGAACCTGCTCGACCTGCCGCTGTCGGTGCGGCCGCACAACCTGATCCCGATGCTCGCGGTCGCGAAGGACAACTTCGCGCTCGTGCAGTACCTGGTGCGGGAGCTGACGAAGTCGAAGAAGGCCAAGTTCGCGTCGCTGCAGGAGTTCTACCCCGACGCGGACCCGAAGGACTGGTACCCCCTGAGCGCCGGGCAGCGGGCTCAGGTCATCAAGAAGGATGCCAAGAAGGGCGGCGTGCTGCAGTTCGGCACCGAGGTCGTGAGCGGTGCCGACGGCACGATCGCCGGTCTGCTCGGCGCCTCGCCCGGCGCCTCCACCGCCGCCGCGATCATGCTCGACGTGATCCGGCGGTCCTTCCCGGACCGCCTCCCGGTGTGGGAGCCCCGGCTGCGGCAGCTGATCCCGACCTACGGCACCCTCCTCTCCGACGATCCCCGGAACGCCCGCCGCATCCAGGCATCGACCGCGAAGGCGCTCGGCCTGACCGCCTGAGGAGCACGACAGCAGGAGGATTCCGCTTCAGCAGGAAGGAAGCGGCGATTTCTTCCTGCTGAAGCTCCCCGTTCCTGCTGTCGTGCGCGGGGTGCGGGCGCGGGGTCCGGGTGCGGCCGGGTTGCGGATGTATCGAATACGTGTTCGACTGTCCGTATGCGATGGGCGGGGCAGCAGGTCGGAGCGGAGATCCCGGGTGCGTTGTCGGGCCTGGCGCGGATCCATGATCTGGTCCGAACGAGCCGGCCACCGGAGTTCGCCGGGATGACGTTCTACGAGGTCCGTGCGAAGTCGGCGCTGAACAAGGTGCCGGGCAGCGTGCCGGGCACTCCGTACGGCTGGACGATCAACCCCTACCGCGGGTGCTCGCACGCGTGCGTCTACTGCTTCGCGCGGCCCACTCACGAGTACCTGGAGTTCACCGACCCGGCCGACTTCGACGCCGAGGTCGTCGTGAAGGTCAACGTCGCGGAGGTGCTGCGGGCCGAGCTCGCGCGGCCCTCCTGGCAACGGTCGCCGGTCGCGCTCGGCACGAACACCGATCCGTACCAGCGGGCCGAGGGACGGTACCGGCTGATGCCGGGGATCCTGGGGGCGCTCGCCGACTCGCGGACGCCGGTGTCCCTCCTGACGAAGGGCACGCTGCTCCGTCGCGACCTCCCGCTGCTGGCGCGGATCGCCGAGCACGGCCCGGTCGATCTGGCGATGTCGATCGCGATCTTCGACCCCGAGCTGCAGGCGCTCGTCGAACCGGGGACCCCGACGGCGGCCGCGCGCCTCGCGACCGTCCGTGCGGCGCGGGAGGCGGGGCTCGAGTGCGGGGTCTTCCTGATGCCCGTGCTGCCGTGCCTCACCGACTCGGTCGAGCACCTCGACGCGGCCTTCACCGCGATCGCCGAGGCGGGCGCGTCGTACGTCGTCTGGACGGCGCTGCACCTGAAGCCCGGCGTGCGGCAGTGGTACCTCGCGTGGCTGCATCGCTGGTTCCCGCAGCACGAGGCGACGTACAGGCGCGTGTACTCCTCCGGCGCGTTCGCGACGAAGGCCTACCGGCAGTGGCTCGCCGAGCGGATCGCGCCGCTGCTGCGGCAGCACGGACTCCGGCGCGGGTCGGTCGACGACGCCACCGGCTCGACCCGCTCCCGCTCGGCCGGCATCGTGCGCGCCGCAGAGGCCGCCGGGTCCCAGCCCGTGCTGTTCTGACCCCAGTTCGGGGGCGAACGCGGCGACGGCGCTCTGCGACCGGCGGCGATCGGTGCCCTCGTCCGGCATCATCGGGGGACAGGGGTGCGATCAGCGTCCCCCGATTCCTGGAGCGTCATGCCCGCCGCCGATCCGACGCCCGCGCCGACCGTCATCGGTGGCGCGGCTCGAGCCGCGCGCACGGCCGTCGCACCACCGCGGGTCGTGCCACAGCGGGCCGTGCGGGTCGCGCTGCTCGACGACCACGAGGTGCTGCTCGACAGCATGGCGTCGTGGTTCCGCGCCAACGCCCCCGATTTCGAGATCGCGCTGACCGCGACCTCCTGGCTCCAGCTGGTGCACAGCCCGGCGTTCCCGACCGATCTCGTGCTCATCGACGTGCAGCTGCGCGAACCCGTCTCGATCGAGGCCCGGGTCCGCACCTGCCGCGCCGCCGGCGCGACGGTGATCGTGCTGACCGGGTTGGACACCCCCGACCTCCGGGAGCGCGCGCTGCGCGCCGGCGCCGCCGCGTTCCTCGGCAAGTCGCGGCCGCTCGGGGACGTGCTGGCCGTCGCGCGCGAGGTCATGGGACTGACCGCGGGCCGCGCCGTGCAGCGCGACTGGCGGCCGCTGCCCCGCGCGGCGGAGCCGGTCGAGCGTCCGCGCCTCAGCCTGGGTGAGGAGGCGGCCCTGCGGCTCTACGCCTCGGGGCGGTCGACCAACGAGGTCGCGGCCGAGATGCACGTGCAGTTCGAGACCGCCAAGACCTACCTGCGGCGCGTGCGCGAGAAGTACGCGAGGGTCGGCCGTCCGGCGAGCCGGAAGGCGGATCTGATCCAACGCGCGACCGAAGACGGGTACATCTAGACCGTGGCGAAGCTCTACTTCCGGTACGGCGCGATGAACAGCGGCAAGAGCACGGCGCTGCTCCAGGCCGCATACAACTACGAGGAGCGCGGGCAGCGGGTGCTGCTCGCGAAACCCGGTGTCGATGCGAAGGGCGACCGGGACATCGTGTCGCGCCTCGGGGTGACCCGGCGCGTCCACTTCCTGATCGGGGAGGACGCGGACGTACTCGAGCTGTTCTTCGCCGAGCGCCGAGGGCTCATGGCGGCGACGGGATCGCCCGTGGCCTGCCTCCTGATCGACGAGGCCCAGTTCCTCACCCCCTGGCAGGTGAACGACCTGCTCCGGATCGCGGTGGTGCAGGACGTGCCGGTGCTCGCCTACGGGATCCGCACCGACTTCCGCACGGAGGCGTTCCCCGGCAGTGCGCGCCTCCTCGAGGTCGCGCACAGCCTCGAGGAGCTGAAGACGATCTGCCGCTGCGGTCGGAAGGCGCTGTTCAACGCGCGCACGATCGGCGGTCGGTACGTCTTCGACGGTCAGCAGGTCGCGATCGACACCCTCGACGACGTCGCCTACGAGTCGCTGTGCGCCGCCTGCTACCTCGCGGAGTCGGGCGGAGTCCTCGACGGCGAGGCGGTCGTGGCCTCGCTGGGTCTCGCCCCCGACGCCGACTTCAGCTGACTCGAGACCTCCGCGGTGGAGGACGCGTCCGGAGCGGGACTACTGCGGGTGCGGTGACCCACCGGACTCGAGCAACGCCACCAGCTTCGCCAGCCGACCCGCCCGGGCGGCCGGGCTCGCCGTGACCGTGCGATGGATCACGGCGTACCGGTTCGTCCGGTTCAGCTCGGCGAAGCGTGCGGCCGCCGCCGGGGACGACGCGAGCGCCGCGGCGAGGTCCTCGGGCACCTCCGCCGACGCCGCACCCGCATAGGCCCGGTCCCACCGGCCGTCCGCCTTCGCCCGGTCCACCTCCGCCTGCCCGCGGCTGCGCATGCGCCCGTCGGCGATCAGGGCGGCGACGATCCCCACGTTCCTCGCGGACCACAGCGACGTCCTCCGCCGCGGGGTGAACCGCTGACCGAAGACCTGTCCGTCGATGCTCTGCTTCGGCCCGTCGATCCATCCGCTGCAGAGGGCCTCCTCCAGCGCGGAGTCGTAGCGCAGCGCGGTGGGGGAGACCACGCCCTTCTTCGCGAGCGCCAACCAGACGCCGTCGGGCTCGTCCTCGTGCTCGTCGAGCCAGGCGCGCCATCCGGCCGCATCCGCCACGACGAGCACGTCACCGAGAGTCAGCGGTGGCGCCATGACGCCATTCAGCCACGGAACGGCCCGCGAGCAGAAGAGCTCGGACCGGATCGGATGTGGTCGGGATAGCGGGATTCGAACCCACGACCTCCTCGTCCCGAACGAGGCGCGCTACCAAGCTGCGC
>JABBOB010000046.1 GCA_019352055.1 Acidobacteriota bacterium | reverse complement strand
GTCGCGGACCCCTCTTGCCGCTGCGTCTCGAATGCAGCGGCGAGAAGCGCGAGCACGGTGACGTCAGAGGGCCAGTACCGGATGCGCCCAGCGGCGGCGGAGCCAGCGGTCGTGGCTCGCCAGCACCACCGCGCCCGGGGAGGTGCCGATCGCCTCCTCCAGGTCCTCGGCGAGCGCGAGGGACAGGTGGTTCGTCGGCTCGTCGAGCAGGAGGAGGTCCGGAGGGTCCGCCACGGCGAGCGCGAGGGCGAGCCGTCGCTGCTGCCCGACGCTCAGCGCACCGACCGGGCGGTCGACGTCCCGGCCGGCGACGAGGCCCAGCAAGGACAGCGGCACGGCCTCGGCCCATGCCGCCCCGAGCGCCGCGCGGTAGGTGCCGCGCACCGTCGCGCTCGGCTCCCCGAAGACCACGTCCTGCGCGAGCAGCGCCGTGCGGAGGCGCGGGGCGCGGTCGATCGAGCCCGCGGTCGGCGCCAGCAGCCCGGCCAGCAGGAGCAGCAGGGTCGACTTCCCCGCACCGTTCCGCCCCGTCACGAGGAGCTTCGCGGCGGGATCGATCGCGATCGTGACCGGCTCGAGCCGCCGGGCCACCGCCGCGCCGGTCAGCACCGCGAGCGCCCCCTCCATCGGCGCGCCGGATGGGGCTGCGAGGCCCCCGAACCGGAGCTCGGGCGGGGGCTTGCGCACCTGCTCGCGTTCGAGGCCCTCGAGCCGGACGCGGGCGTTGCGGACCAGCCGGCTCGTCACCTTCGCGTCCTTGTCGGACCAGAACTTCGCCAGGCCGGCCCGGTCGCCCTGGTGCTCGCGCTTCCTGTTGGTCTGCCTGGCCGTCACCGCGACCTCGTGACGCAGGCCCTTCAGCCCCTCCTGCTCCGCCGCGAACCGGCGCTCCAAGCGCGCCCGCTCGGCTCGCCGGTCGGCGAGGTACGCGGAGTAGCCGCCCCGGGAGGAGCGGAGGCGGTAGCCGGACCCGGCGTCGTCGCCCTCGACGACGCTCGCGAACGGGATCGGGGCCGGGTCGAGGTCGACGATCCGCGTCGCGACGGCGTCGAGGAAGGCGCGGTCGTGGCTGGCGAACAGCACCGGGCCGGGCCAGCCCGCGATCGTGCGCTCGAGAAACGCGACCCCCTCGTCGTCGAGGTGGTTGGTCGGCTCGTCGAGCAGCAGCGCGGTCGGTCTCGCGAGCAGCAGCGCCGCCATCACGACGCGCGACCGCTGCCCGCCCGACAGCGAGCCGATCGTGCGGTGCGCCCCGATCGCATCGAGCCCGAGCCCGGCGACGACCTCGCCGCGGCGGGCGGCGGCGCTCCAGGCGCCGGCCGCGTCGGCGGCCTCGAGGGCGTCGGCGAGCCGGTCGGGCGCCCCGGGTGCTCCGCTCGCGACGTCGGCGGAGGCGGCCTCGACCGCCGCGACCGCGCGGCTCGCCTCCGCGATGGCGTCGTCGAGCACGCGCCCCACCGTCTCGTCGGGCGGATACGGCAGCTCCTGCCGCAGCAGCTCCGTGCGAAGGGGGACCAGCACGCTGCCCGTGTCGGCGTCGTCCAGCCCTGCGACGATCCGGAGCAACGTCGATTTGCCGGCCCCGTTCTCGCCGATCAGCCCGACCCGCGCGTCCGGGCCGGCGACGAGCGAGACGTCGGTGAGGACCCGCCGGGCCCCGATGATGCGGCTGATCCCGTCGATGCGCAGCTGGGCGAGTGGGTGGACCAGGACGTGCTGGGGCATGAGGGCGCCTTCCGGGATCGGAGGATCGCCTGCGCGGGCCTGTGCCGTCGCACGTCGGAGCGGAGCCGGAGAGGGCTGCATCGGACGGGTTCGACGGCGCCGCAGCGCGGGCGCGGAACCGGTCTCAGAGCAGCACGGGCTCGACGCTACGTGGTCGCGGCGCGATCGACAACGGGTGCGGTGGTCCCGGTACGCGCTGCGTCCGCATCTCGCCGATCAGCCCGGTGGGTCGTGAAGGGGTTTCCGCCTGCGAAGCGCGGCGGAAACTCCTTCAAAATGCACCGGCGAGGGCGTCGCCGAGCGGGGTGCGCCGGTAGATCACGGAGCGCGCGACGCGGGAGCGGCTGATCAGGCCGGCGTCGAGGAGCACCCGGAGGTGGTCCCCCGTCGCCCCCAGCGACGCGCCCGTCAGTGCGGCGAGCTGCGTCGTCGACGACGGGGAGGCGAGCGCGCGCAGCAGCCCCGCGCGGGTGCGGCCGAGCAGCGGCGCGAGCGGGTCCGTGGGCGCGTCCGCCTCCTCGAAGACGAGACCGGCACCGCGATCCGGGTAGACGATCGTGGGCTGCCAGGGCGCCTCGCCGGTCACGGCGAGGCCCTGCCCGAGGAAGACGGAGGGGACGAGCAGCAGCCCGCGGCCGCCGAGCACCTCCGTCGCCTCCGAGCTCCGATCGATCACGATCGCGTCCCCGGTCCACGCGATGTCGTGGTGCATGCCGGTGAGGGCGCCGGACCAGCCGACCTCGCTGAGGCGCTCGGCCCGGAACCGCACGTCGCGCTCGAGCACGGCCCGCACCCGGCCCCGGTCGGGCGCGAGCAGCGCGTCCCAGGCGACCGCCATGCCGGCGGCGAGCAGCTCGGTGAAGCGCGGGTCGTCGAGCACGGCCGCAACCGCGCCAGGCGGGCGGCGGAGCGCACGGATCTCCACCAGCTCGCCCTCGACGACGTCGGCCGGCACCGCGCGCAGCACGTCGAGGTCGTCGCCGATGGTCTGCGCCATGCCGGCCGGCGGCGGGACGGAGAACGAGGCACCCATCACCGGGCCGTGCAGGTAGGCGATGGTGCGGACCGCCGGGTCCTCCCGCACCCGTGCGAATCCCGCGTGGTAGCGGCGTGCGATCGGCGCCCCCGGATCGGCCCGGAACAGCGTCCGGACGTGCAGCGACGGGGACCGCTCCGCGCTCGGCCGCTCCCTGTTCACCATCACCTCGATGATCGCGCAGCTCGGCGGCATCGCCGTCGGCGGCGCGACGCTCCAGGTCGTCGGGCCCGCCCCGGCGCTGCTGATCGCGGCCGGCCTGCAGGCGGTCTCCGCGGTGGTCTTCGCGGTCGGGATGCCGTCGCTGCCCGCGGAGACCCTCCGCGGCTACCGCGACGTGCTGCGCGTGCCGCTGCTCCGCGACCTCCTGCTGCTCTGTTTGGTGCCCCTCGGCTTCTTCGTCGGCGCCGAGTCCCTCGCCGTCGCCGACGCCGGCGCGCATCACGCGAGCGGCCTGCTCACGGCGCTGGTGATCGGCGCCCCACCGGCGGGTGCGCTCGTGGGCGAGCTGCTGGTCGGACGCCTGTGCCGCCCGGCGACGCGGGAGCGGCTGATGCTCCCCCTCCTGCTGCTCGTGGGGGTGCCGCTGCTCCCCCTCGCGCTGACGCCGGCGCCGGCGGTCGCCGCGCTGCTGCTGTTCGTGGCGGCGATCGGCCTGGCGTACGAGCTGGGGGGGCAGCGCGCCTTCCGCGACGGGCTGCCCGAGGGCCGGCAGGGCGTCGGCTTCGGGCTGCTCCGCGTCGGGACGATGACCGCGCAGGGCGTCGGCCCGCTGCTCGCCGGACCGCTGGCCTCCGCGCTCACCCCGGCAGCGGCGATGGCGATCTGCGGGGGGTTCGTGCTCGCGAGCGCGGTGCTGCTGCGCGGAGTCGCCGCCGATCGCGCGCCGGAGGCGTCCCCGGCTACCCTCCGGGCATGATCCAGCTGCGCATCACCGGGGACGAGGCCGCCGACGCGCTGCTCTCGTCCGACCCGTTCGCGCTGCTCGTGGGGATGCTGCTCGACCAGCAGGTGCCGATGGAGACCGCCTTCGCCGGCCCCGAGAAGATCCGCGAGCGGCTCGGCCGCATCGACCCGGCCGCGCTCGCCGGCGAGGACCCCGAGCACCTGACCGCGGTGTTCCGCCAGCCGCCCGCCGTGCACCGCTACCCGGGATCCATGGCGGGCCGGGTGCAGGCGCTCGCCGCAGCGGTGCAGGAGGGGTGGGACGGGGACGCGAGCGCGATCTGGACGCGTGACGCCCCGGACGGCGCCGAGGTCCTGCGGCGGCTGAAGGCCCTGCCGGGGTACGGCGACCAGAAGGCGCGCATCTTCCTGGCGCTGCTCGGCAAGCGGGAGCGGTTCGCGGGCGAAGGCTGGCGGGAGGCGGCCGGCGCCTACGGCGAGGACGGCTACCGCTCCGTCGCCGACATCACGGATCCCGAGTCGCTCACGAAGGTGCGCGAGTTCAAGAAGGCGCAGAAAGCCGCCGCCAAACACTGATTGCACGGATCAGGCCGGATCCGCGACACGCCGCCGCCGGGTGCCTCGAAAACGGCGTGTCGCAGAGATCAGCCTGATCGGTGCAACGTCATGCGGGGGCTCTCCGGGAGGCGAGCGTCGCGGCGAGCACCCCGAACACCAGGAACGTGGCCGTCGAGCCGAGCACGACGAGCATCGGCACCGTCCAGTTGCCGGCGAGCTGGTGGAGGGCCCCGACCAGCGGCGGCGCGGCCGCGGCCACCAGGTAGCTGCAGGTCTGGACGAACGCGGACAGCGCGGTCGTGCGCCGTGCGTCCCCGCCCACCTCCGCGATGATCGTGAAGACCGCGGTGAACCCGCCGCCCTGCGCGATCCCGCCGGTGATGCTGCCCAGCACGAAGTGCTCCGGCGCGACCAGCAGCACGACCGGCAGGCTGACCCAGAGCACGCCGATCAGCGCGATCACCGTGCGGGGCCGGAACCGCAGGCGGAGCAGGGGCACGACGACCGCGCCCACGATGCCCCCGAGCTGGAACACCGCGGAAGCGGATCCCGCCACGGCCGGCGAGTACCCCCGTTCGTCGGCGAGCAGCGTCGGCAGCCAGGTCGTGACGCCGTAGTAGCTGACGGACTGCGCCGTGAACGTCACGGCGATGATGACCGCGAGGCGGTCGGGGCGGAATGGGACGCGAGCGGCCGGTGCCGCGAGCGGCGGGGCGAGTCGCGCCTGGGTCCGCGCTCGGCGGAGCACGACGAGCCAGACGACCGCCGCGACGATGCCCCCGACGCTCCATGCCGCGACGGCCACCCGCCAGCCGAGCAGCGCAGCGAGCGGCACGGTGACGACGGAGGTGATCACGGTGCCGACGTTGATCGCCACGGAGTAGACGCTCGTGGCAGCGCCACGACCGCGGGCCGGCACGTCGCGGCGGATCACGGCGGGCACGAGGACGTTGCCGATCGTGATCGCGAGACCGAGCAGCACGACCGAGGCGACCGCGACGCCGAACCCGTCGATCGAGCGGAGGACGGTGGCGACGACGATGCCGCCGATGCACAGCTCGATCGCGCCCTCGAGGCCGATGCGCCGGGCGAGCCACGGAGCGACCGGCGTCGCGAGGCCGAAGCAGAGGAGAGGGACGGTCGTCAGCAGGCCGAACGCCGCAGGCGTGATGGCCCAGCCGCGCTGCGCCTCCGCCGCCACCGGAGCGAGTGCGACGAGCGGGCTGCGCAGCTGGAACGCGAGCAGCACGATCCCGGTGAGGAGGAGCCCGATGCGCAGCCGCTCCCGTCCGACCGCTGCCATCGTGCGACCAGCATTCCATCCCCCGGCGACACCACGCTCCGCCCTCCAGGGCGCGCCGCCCTCCAGAGCGGAGAGCGGGTGGCATCAGGAGAGGAGATCGCGCACGTCCTCCGCGGTGAGCGCGGCGGAGAACGGCTCGCCGTCGTCGACCACCGCGTCGAAGAGGTCCTGCTTCCGGCGCTGCAGCGCGAGCACCTTCTCCTCGATCGTGCCGGCAGCGACCAGGCGGCGCACGGTCACCGGCTTGTCCTGCCCGATGCGGTGCGCGCGGTCGATCGCCTGCGCCTCCGCCGCCGGGTTCCACCACGGGTCGAGCAGGTAGACGAGGTCCGCCTCGGTCAGGTTCAGCCCGAACCCACCGGCCTTCAGGCTGATCAGGAACACGGCGGCGTCCCCCGTGCGGAACCGGTCGATCACCGCGTCGCGGTCCCGGGTGCTGCCCTCCAGCAGGGTCCACGGCACCCCCTCCTGCGTCAGCCGCGCCCCGACGAGCCGGAGGTAGGAGGGGAACTGGCTGAACACGAGCGCCCGGCGGCCCTCCGCGAGCGCCTCGACCAGCTCTGCGGCCAGCAGGTCGAGCTTCGTCGAGCGCACCGCGTCGTGCTCCTCGCCGATCAGCGCCGCGTCGAGCGCGAGCAGCCGCAGCAGGGTGAGCGAGCGCAGCACGATGAACCGGTTGCGGTCCATGTCGGGCAGCAGGCCGAACAGCTTCCGCCGCTCGCGCTGCAGTGTCACGTCGTAGAGCGCCCGGTGCTCCGGAGACAGCTCGACGGTCAGCACCTGCTCCTCGAGGCTCGGCAGCTCGGGAGCGACCTGCTCCTTGGTGCGCCGCAGCACGAACGGGCGCATCCGGTGCCGGAGGCGCGCGAGCCGCTCCGCGCGGTGCGCGGCGTTCGCCTCGGGCGCGGACCCGGCGCCGACCCCCTCCGTGTAGCCGGCGCGCAGCCCCTCGATGGGCCGCACGTACTCCTCCCGGAACCGGCGGACGGAGGGGAACAGCCCCGGCACGGCGAGCGCGAGCAGGGCGTGCAGCTCGGTGAGCGAGTTCTCGAGCGGGGTGCCGGTCACGGCGATCGTGCGCCGCACCCGGAGGTCCCGGACGACCTGATGCGTCCGCGCCGCTGCGTTCTTGACCGCCTGCGCCTCGTCGAGCAGGACCGCAGCGAACGCGCCGTCCGCGGCGAGCCGGGTGAACGCCGTCGCGTCGAGTCGGAGGCGCGGGTAGGTCGTGATGACGAGGTCCGCCCCGGCCACCTGCTCCGCGATCGGCGCGTCCGGGCTGTCCGCGTCCGTCACGCGTCGGACGTCGAGCCCCGGGACGAACCGGGCGGCCTCCGCCACCCAGTTCGAGGCCACGGAGGTCGGTGTCACGACGAGGATCGCGCGCCGGTCTCCCGGAGGGAGTGCGGCCTGCACGTGCTGCGCGAGCGCCAAGCACATCAGCGTCTTGCCGAGACCCATGTCGTCGGCGAGCACCCCGCCGAGCCCATGCCGCCAGAGGAATGCGAGCCACTCGAACCCCTGCTGCTGGTACGGCCGGAGCACGGCTCGCAGCCCCGGGGGCGGTTCGACCGGGGTGGGAGGCGAATCGATCGCGTCCCGCAGGGATCGCCATTCGACGCCGGCGTCCGCCGTGTCGGCGAAGTCCTCGAAGTCGGCCCACTGCGCGGCCCGTGCACGCGGGATCGCGAACCCGGACGCCCACTCGGGGATCTCGGCCGCCTCCTCCACGAGGTCGACGAGCTCGCGGAGCCGCGGGTGGGCGAGCGACAGGAACGTGCCGTCGACGAGCTTCAGCCGCCGCTTCCCCCCGGCGATCGCGGAGAAGAGCGGGCCGAACGGGATGTCCCTGCCGTCCACGGTCACGGTGACGCCGAGGTCGAACCAGTCCATCCGCTCGGACGGCCCGACCTTCACGGCGATGACCGGAGCGCCGCCGAGGACCACGGGAGGCGGGGCGCCGACGTGGTCGACGACGACGTCGCCGAGCACGATCAGCGAGGGCACCGACTCGGCGGCGAAGTCGAGCGCGGCGTCCGCGGTGAGCGCGCGGGGCCCCGGCAGCCCCCGGGTGGGCCACCAGCCCTCGGGCAGCGCCGCGGCGACCGCGCTCGTGTCGGGAGGCACCGGGGTGTGCAGCCGTTCCCACCGCCAGGTCAGCGTCGCGCTGCCGTCGTCGGCGGTGCGGATCGTGGCGACGAGCGACGGCGGGCGAGGGACGGGCACGACGACGGAGTCGTCGCTGCTGACCACGGCGAACCGGTCCTGGAGCGCGGGGATCCAGCGCGTGCGCAACTCGTCGGCCGCCTCGGCGGGCACGAACAGCGGTTCGCGTGCCAGCAGCGCGGGATCGATCGGCGCGGGGAACGACCCCAGCACGACGTGGATCGGCGAGTCCGGGATGGCCCACACGCCGTGGTCGCCGACCGCGTGCGCCGCCTCGACCGGCACCGACTCCCCGTCGATCACGAGCCGCGGCGAGACCCGGAAGCCCTCCGTCACCCGCACGGCGTCGAGCGCCAGCGAGGCCTCGCCGGCGAGCCGGACGGACCCGCTGCCGGGCGCGACGAGGGGCACGCCGAGCGCCTCCCCCTGCCGGAGCAGCTCCCACACCAGCGGGTTCGGGGCCTCGTCGAGGAACAGCCAGTCCGGGTCCTGCCCGACGGCCGCCGGCACGGCCGCGCGGTACAGCGCGCCGAGCTCGCACGCCCAGCGATGCTGTACCGGATCGAGGTGCAGCCGGTTCCGAACGTGCGGCAGCGACGACCAGGTCAGCGCGCCACGCGCCCATCCCGCTTCCGTCCGCGTCACCGGCCGGACGCCGAGACGCAGCGCACCGACCGAGTCGCCCGTCGCCGCCCGGGTCGTCGGGCCGTTCCAGCGGTGCGCCGTGCGGGGCAGCAGCTCGCGCGCCTGGAGCTGGAGCGCCATCGGCACGGTCTCGACCGGCTGCTCCGGCACGGTCCGGGCCGCGAGCAGCACGTCCAGCGCGTCCCGCCATCCCTCGCCCGCGCTCACCGCCCCACGCTGTCACACCCGCCGGACCACCCGACGCCGGAGGTCGGGTGTCGCCGGTTCGCACCCGCTTCCGCGCCGGAGCCGGGTCCGAAGCGGCATCACCTCCGAGCGCGCTCGTTCGAGCTCCGCGCTCGGACGACGGGGGTGCACCGGACCCGGCGGATGCGGGGGGTCAGCGCCGCCCTCCGACGCCCGTCGACCAGAGCGCCACCGCGATGAGCACCGGCTGGAACGGCAGACGAAGGGCACGACGGAGGTCGGTGTCCAGGTGCAGCCCGTCGCGGTGGTGCACGAACTGCGAGATGTTGCCGGGGAAGACCGCGGCGAAGAACACGGCTGCCAGGACCCCGAGGCGGTGGCGCTCCTTCGGCAGCGCGACGAGGGCGCTCCCGAGCGCGATCTCGGCCGCACCCGAGACGAGCACGGTGTCGTCGGTGTCGAACGGCACCCACTCCGGCACCTGATCCGCGAAGCCCCTCCTCGCGAACGTGAGATGGCCGATCCCAGCGAGCACCAGCGCACCTCCGAGAGCGAGGCGAGCGGCGGTCTGCAGCGGAGACGTCATGGGCCCATCCCATCGGGTCGGACTGTGCGGGACCTCATCGGAGGTACGCGTCGACGAACAGCGGCCCCCGGATCTCCCGGAACCGCTCGACGAGCCGATCGGCGAGCGCGTTCGAGACGGACGGCGCGGTCAGATCGAAGGGTCCCATCGCCGGGAGGGGATCGAGGCGCACCCGCACGACCTCCCATCCGGCTCGGCGGATCAGGCGGTCCTTGCGCACATCCACCGCCTCCCGCCGACCGGAGTGCTCGAGGCCGTACCGGCCGACCGTGTCGAGCTCCACGGCGATGCGGAGGTCGGCGAGGACGAGATCCGGCCACGCCTCCAGGTGGTCGAAGAACGGCTCCCGGAGGCGGATCGCGTTCGGTGCCGGGTCCCACGCGATCCGCTTCGCGAGGCGCTGCTGGAGCGCGGGCTCCGCCGCCGACGCGGGCTTCGGGGCGCAGACGCTGACGAACGCCTCCCCCGCGGGCAGATCCGGTGTCTTCGTGCAGAGCGGGCCCGCCTTCCGCTGCCGTGCGGGTGCGCCGGTGCCGACCGGTCGTTCGAGCGCCGCCTCCGAGCACCGGGGGCACCAGGTCGAGCGCCGCCGCCGCCCAGCGCCCGGCCGCATGCGCTGCTCCTCCGGGGTCGCGATGAAGCGGTGGCCGGCGTCGCACTGCCACTGCAGCCACACGTCGGCGGCGAGCGGCACCTGGCTGAGCACGATGCCCCGGTTGAGGTCCGGGTGGTACTGCTTCACCAGCACCGGGTAGCGGTGCCACTCGTGGAAGTACCGCCCGACCGCGTAGGGCACCGCGCGGCCGGTGGAGGCGCGGCGGCGCTCCCACCACGCATCGACGGGCTCGGCCACGCGCGCACTCTAGGCGACCCCTCCGTCACCGCTCGCCCCGCGGTTTCGCCATGATGGCGACGTGAGCGACCTCCAGCTGCGAGCAGGCCTGCGGAGGATGCTGCCCCGCGATCCGGACGAACCGCACCGCGCGGCGAGCTCGCTCGAGCTGTTCTTCGACCTGACCTTCGTCGTCGGTGTCTCCGTCGCCGCGCACGAGCTGCTGCATGCCGAGCAGACGGGCGCCGTGCAGGGGATCGTGCTCTACCTGGCGGCGTTCTTCGCGGTGTGGTGGGCGTGGGTGAACTTCACCTGGTTCGCGTCCGCGTTCGACACCGACGACTGGCTCTACCGGGTCCTCACCATCGTGCAGATGGGCGGGGTGCTGGTCACGGCGGCGGGCATCCCCGCGATGATCGAGCACGGCTCGTTCGCGCTCGGCGTCATCGGCTACGTCGTCATGCGGCTCGCGCTCGTCGCCCAATGGCTGCGGGCCGGCCGGCATCCCGGGTTCCGCGTCACGGCGATCCGGTACGCGATCGGCGTGACCGTGGTGCAGATCGGCTGGTGCCTGCTGCTGGTCGTGCCCCGGCCGGGCGCGTACGGCGCCATCGGGGTGCTGATCGCCCTCGAGTTCGCGGTCCCGGTCTGGGCGGAGCGGCGGCGGGTGACGCCGTTCCACCGCAAGCACATCGCGGAGCGGTACGGCCTGTTCACCCTGATCGTGCTGGGCGAGGGCCTCCTGTCGGTCGCGAACGCGCTGATCGACGCGCAGGGCTCGGCGCGGGGGTGGGAGCTCGTGCTGCTCGGCGCCACCGCGCTGGTGCTCATCGCCGGCCTGTGGTGGATCTACTTCGCGCGCGAGTCCCCGGTGCTCGCCACGGGGATGAGGGGCACCTTCGCGTTCGGCTACCTGCACTACGTGATCTTCGGCGCGGCCGCAGCCCTCGCGGCCGGCCTCGAGCTCTCGATCGGGCTCATCGAGGAGCCCGGAGGCGCGGAGGCGCGGGGGCCGAGCGCCCTCCAGCCGACGATCCACGCGGCCACGACCGTGCCGGTCGCGCTGTTCCTGCTCGCGACCTGGTTCCTCGTGCTGCGCGGCGCGCTCGGACCCGGGGCGCGCCGGGCGGTCCCGGTCCTCGCCGTGCTGGTCGGCGCCGCCGCGCTCGTGCCCTACGCGCTGCAGGTCGCGGCGCTGCTCGTCATCGCGATCGTGGTCGTCCTCGAGGTCGACGGCCGGTCCCGCGCCGTCTCCTGACCGCCCCGCGCGCGGCACCCCCAGAGCGCGGGGTCCGGCCGTGCGCCGCGATCCTCCCGACCGGCCCGGCCGCGACACTCGGCGCCATGTCGCTCCGGACCGCGCTCGCGAGGCCGGTGCCCGCCGCGACCGCCACGACGGTCGTGCTCCTGCCGGTCATCGCCGCGATGATCCTGATCTGGACGCGCGGTTCGTCGCCGCAGCCCATCGACTTCGGCTGGTTCGGGCCGGGCGGTGCGGATCTGCTCACGGGCCGGTGGGGCTCGATCTTCGGCGACCCAGCCGTGCAGGCGGGTCCGTTCGAGCTGCTGCCGTTCGGTGTCGCACAGCTGCTCGGGGTGTCCGGCACGACGGCGTGGACGGTCTTCCTCGCCGCCTGCGGAGCCGCGACCTCGTTCCTGACCGCGATCGTGCTGCGGCCCACGCTGTCCGCGGACCTCCGCTCCTCCGCGCTCGCCGCCGGCGGCACGCTGATCGTGTCGGTGGCCGGCCCGACCGCGAGCTGGACGCTGGGCCACCCGTCGGAGGCGCTGGTGCCCCTCGTGTGGGCCGTCGCCGGACGCCTCGCGGTCCGGGATCGGCCGGTGCTCGCCGCTGTGCTGGTCGCCGCATCGACCGGGTTCGAGGTGTGGGGCGTGCTCGGTGCCCCGCTCGTGCTGCTCGCGCCGCGCCTCCGGCTGGTCCGGTCCGCGATCGCCGGCGCCGTCGGGCTCGGGGCGCTCTGGGCGCCGTTCGCGCTCGCCGGACCGTTCGCGATGTTCTCGTTCTCGTGGCCCGTCGTGCAGCGCAGCCTCGTGCATGCGCTGGAACCCGGGGCGACGACGTTCCCGTGGACGTTCCGCGTCGCACAGGCGCTCGTGTCGACGGGGGCGGGGACGGCCGTCGCCCTGCTGCTCCGCGGGCGCGGTGGATCGTGGGGCCCGTGGGCGGTGATCACGGCCGTGGTCGCCGCCCGACTGATCCTCGACCCGGTGCTCGCGGGCTACTACTGGGATCCGGCGCTCATCGCCACCGTGGGCGCGATGGTCCTCGCGGCGCATCGCGCCGATCTCGTCGCCGCCGTGGTCGTCGCGGTGGCGGTGGTGCTCACTGCGGACGTCGCTGCGCCGGTGCCGCGCGCGATCGCGCTGACCGGCCTGATGCTGCTCGCCGCTGCGGGCCTGCGGTGGCGGGCCGGGCGCGCGACGCCCGCTCGGCCGCCGCGACGGCACGCGTTCGCGTCGGCGCGCCCCTGACCGCCGTGCGCCGGGCGATCTCCCTCCCGAGGAGGGCCCGGCGCACGGCGTCGCGTGCTACTCCGCGGGCTCGGGTACCAGGGCGGTGCCCTGCGCCCAGCCGGAGGCGGCGGGTGCGGCCTTCGCCCACTGCTCCTCCACCGGCTCCGGGGTCTCCAGCGGCGGAAGACCGGCCTCGACCTGCTCGCCGAGCCACTGGTCGACGTGCTTCCAGTACTGCACCGCGCGGGCACGGACGGTCGGGTCCTTCACGCCGCCGACATGTCCGGTCACCGTGGTCACGAGCCGCGCGCGCTGCTCGTCGTCCATGACCTCACGCACGAGGGAGCCGGCCTGGCCGAAGTCGTCGTCCTCCGCGTGCAGGGTCGCGGCGGCCCGCACCATGTCGCCGTCGGAGTGCCAGCCGCCGGTACCGGCGCGGGAGGCGTCGGCGTGCGGGCCGTTCGTCGAGTTCGGCGCGTACACCGGCTTCGCGGCGGGCGGGAAGCGGTAACTCATCGCGCCCTCCTTGGAGTAGGAGTGCACCTCGGCGGCCGGCGCGTTCACCGGCAGCTGCGCGTAGTTCGTGCCGATGCGGTACCGGTGCGCGTCCGCGTAGC
This sequence comes from Acidobacteriota bacterium, assembly GCA_019352055.1. Classification (GTDB taxonomy): domain Bacteria; phylum Actinomycetota; class Actinomycetes; order Actinomycetales; family Microbacteriaceae; genus Amnibacterium. The sequence continues at coordinate 6,264 of JABBOB010000046.1, read as the reverse complement.
TGAAGATGCGGGCCTGCAGCATCTTGTCGGGGCTGCCGTCGATGCCCGGCACGAAGTTCGAGGGCTCGAACGCGGCCTGCTCGATCTGGCCGAAGTGGTTCTCCGGGTTCGTGTCGAGGGTCATCGTGCCGACCTCGATCTCGGGGTAGTCGCTGTGCGGCCACACCTTCGTCAGGTCGAACGGGTTGAACCGGTAGGAGCGCGCGTCCTCGTACGGCATGACCTGCACCTTCAGGGTCCAGGTCGGGAAGTCGCCGTTCTCGATCGCCGTGTACAGGTCGCGGATGTGGTGGTCCGCGTCGGCGCCCGCGATCTTGTCGGCCTGCTCCTGCGTCAGCGTCTCGTGGCCCTGGTTCGTGTGGAAGTGGTACTTCACCCAGAACCGCTCGCCATCCGCGTTGATCCACTGGTAGGTGTGCGACCCGTAGCCGTTCATCGTCCGCCAGGAGGCGGGGATGCCGCGGTCGCCCATCAGCCAGGTCACCTGGTGCGCGCTCTCCGGGGAGAGGGTCCAGAAGTCCCACTGCATCGTGTTGTCGCGGAGGTGGCTGCCCGGCAGGCGCTTCTGCGAGCGGATGAAGTCGGGGAACTTGATCCCGTCCCTGATGAAGAAGACGGGGGTGTTGTTGCCGACGAGGTCGTAGTTGCCCTCGGACGTGTAGAACTTGATCGCGAAGCCGCGCGGGTCGCGCCACGTGTCCGGGCTGCCCTGCTCACCTGCGACGGACGAGAAGCGGATCACGAGCTTCGTGTCCGCTCCCGGCTGGAACAGCGCCGCCTTGGTGAAGCGGGACACGTCGCCGGTCACCTGGAAGTGGCCGAACGCGCCGCCGCCCTTGGCGTGCACCACGCGCTCGGGAACCCGCTCCCGGTTGAACTGGGCGAGCTTCTCGACGAGGTAGTGGTCCGTGAGCGCGATCGCGCCGTCCGCGCCGACGCTCTGCGAGAACTCGTCGCTCTCGACCGGGGCACCGCTGTTGGTCGTGGTGATGGATCCGTCGGTCATGCCGCTCCTTCTTCTCGGGTGGTGGCGGCCTGAGCCGCGCAGTCGGGGCAGACGCCCCAGAACGTGAGCTCCGTCTCCTGGACGGAGAAGCCGTGGGCGTCGGCGGGGAGCAGGCACGGCGCCTCGCCGACCATGCAGTCCACGTCGACGACGCGGGAGCACCCCGTGCACACCAGGTGGTGGTGGTTGTCGCCGACCCGGAGCTCGTAGCGGGCGGCTGAGCCGGCGGGCTCGATGCGCCGGAGCACCCCGTGCTCGGTGAGCACCTGCAACGAGAGGTAGACGGCCTGCAGGGTCATCGGCACGCCGCCCGCAGCGATGTGCGTGTGCAGCTGCTCGGCACTCGAGTGCGAGTGCTCACCGAGTGCCACCAGCGCGGCGACACGCCCCCGCGTCACCTTCAGCCCGGCGGCGCGGAGCAGCGCCGTGGGGTCGAGGACATCGGAGCCGGGCATCCCCCCGATCCTCGTGGAGACTTGATCGATTCAAGAAATTCCGGGGTCCGGTCGGGCGTGTCCTCAGCCCGGCGCGACTCTCCCCGCACCCCGCTGGGGGCGACCCGGACGCACCTCAGGCGAGATGTCCGGGGACGTCGTCAGCGCGGGCACGGACGCGGATGACGACCGGCGCCAGCAGCACCACGACCGCGGCGACGGCCGCCGCGATCGAGACCGTCGAGGACTGCGGCGCCCCGATGGACCGAGCGATCGCGATCCAGACGAGACCCCATGACAGCGACAGCGCCGCTGCGAAGCGACCACCGGTGCGCAGCGCGAGCCCCACGCCGAGCGCCGCCGCGACCGCGAGCAGGACGACGGCCCAGAGGACGTCGGGCATTCCGAGGCCCGTGAAGCCGGCCTGCTGCAGGACCGTGGTGACGTCGGCGACGGTCGCGATGGTCACCCAGCCGAGGTAGAGCCCGAACACCCCGTCGCCGAGCAGCCGGTCCACCCACGACGCAGGAGGACCGAGCCGGAGGACCAGCGCCGCGAGGACGGCGAGGAGCGCCGCGATGATGGGGACCGACAGTACGAGCAGCCCGAACTGGATGCTGAGGATCCACGCCGCGTTGAGCAGCATCGAGGCCGCCGCGAGGCCGCCGATGCGGCGGTGGCGGGCGCGCGTGCGCTGCGACGGCACCGCCTGGTAGGCGGCGTAGGCGATCAGCCCGAGGTAGACCGCGCCCCAGATCTGGAACGCGCCGGTGCCCGGGGCGAGCAGGGTGGCATCGGCCGCGAGCGCGCCGTCGGCCGCGTCCTGGATCGGCGTGCCGCCGAACGCGCCGGAGCCGATCGCGGAACCGACCACGGCGAGGACCACCGATGCGGCGACCACCACGATGCGCACCACGTCGCGCTTCGACATCCGATGCTCCGATCCTCGGTGTGCTGCCGTCACCACGATGGTCCGGGGATCTGCGCGTTCCCCGGACATCGTGGGGTTCGTCCGACGATCAGGCGCCGAACCAGCCCTGGTCGGGCTTGTGGATCGCGATCTGGTTGCGCCGCGGCTGCGTGGGCGCCGCCCAGCGCACGCCGTTCGCCAGCACCTGCTGGATCTCGGTCTGGTGGTACACGGGGTACTCCTGGTCGCCGGGCGAGAAGTAGAAGATGCGCCCCAGCCCGCGGCGGTAGGTGACGCCCGAGCGGAACACCTCGCCTCCGGAGAACGAGGACACGAACAGCAGCTCGTCGGGGACCGGGATGTCGAACGGCTCCCCGTACATCTCCTGCCGCGGGATCACGATCGGGTCCGGTACCCCCTGGGTGATGGGGTGCGTGTGATCGATCGTCCAGACGAGCTCCCGCTCGGCCGCGTTCCGCCAGAGGAGGGACGCGGTCGACCCGAGCAGCTTCTGGAAGATCTTCGAGTAGTGCCCCGAGTGCAGCACGAGCAGGCCCATACCCGCCTGGACGTGCCGGTAGACCCGCTCGACGACCTCGTCGGCGACCTCGCCGTGCGCGATGTGCCCCCACCACAGCAGGACGTCGGTGTCGGCCAGCACCGACTCGGGGAGGCCGTGCTCCGGCTCCTGCAGCGTGGCGGTGCCGATCTCGGCGTCCGGGAGGTGCGCCGTGAGACCTGCGGCGATCGCGGCGTGGATCCCGTCCGGGTAGTGCGCGAGCACGTCGGCGTCGCCCCGGGTCTCGTGCGCGTTCTCGTTCCAGACGGTGACCCTCATGCGGCTTCGACCTCGACCTCTCGGTGCTCCTCGGCGGAGCGGTAGACGGCGTCGAGGACCCTGCTGCGGTGCAGCGCGTACTCGCCGTGCGCGTTCGCCCATTCGCCCGAGCGGACGGTCGCGACGAACTCGGTGATGACCGACAGGTGGTGGCCGGCGGGCACGTGCACCGTCGGGGTGACGACGACGGGGACGCCGTCGAGGTCGGTGTAGATGCGGAGCGTGTCGTCCGTCGCGTAGTCGCGCACGAACAGCCGGACGCCGCCGGTGGAGCCGAGCAGCTCGACGGCGATGTCCTCCTCGTCCGCGGAGTAGCTGGCCCACGACGCCTCGAGATGGATGCTGCCGCCGGTATCGAGGCGCAGGAGCGCGCTGCCGAAGTCCTCGACCTCGAACGTGCGGGTGCCACCCGTCGACGGGGCCCCCTGGCGCCCACCCCGCCCGGTCCGCCCCAGCTCGCCGTACGTCACGGCGCTCACGCTGGTCACACGGGGCTCGTCCATCAGGTGCAGCGCGATGTCGAGCATGTGCGGGCCCAGGTCGATCATCGGACCACCGCCCGCCATGTCCCGGTTCGTGAACCACGAGCCGAGACCGGGGATGCCCTGGCGCCGTCGCCAGCTCGTGCGGGCGTGGTAGACCCGGCCGATCCCGCGCTCGTCGAGGAAGCGGTGGAGGTACTGCACGTCGGCGCGCCGACGGTGGTTGAACGCGACCTCGAGCACCCGGTCGGCCGCGACCGCGGTGTCGACCATCGCCTGCGCCAGGTCCCCGGTCGGCGCGAGCGGCTTCTCGCAGAACACGTGCTTCCCGCTCTCCAGGGCCGCGATGCCGATCGGCGCATGCAGGTGGTTCGGCACCCCGATCGAGACGATGTCGAGATCGTCGCGAGCCACGAGGTCCTCCCAGTCGTGGTATCGATTCGGCACACCGCGCGAGTCGGCCAGTTCGTCGAGACGGGGCTGCTCCTGCCCGGCGAGCGCGACGACCTCGACGCCCGGCAGGGAGGAGAACGCGTCGAGCGCGGTGGTCCCGGCGAAACCGAGGCCCACGACGCCGACGCGGAGCGGCTGGGCGGGTGCGGGCATGCGGTGTCCTTCCGGGCGGGGAGGCCTCCGGCGCCCTCGGGCTGCGAGGGCCAGGCCGCGATCCATGCTGGCCCCGGCCGTCGGAGCGTTTCCCGAGTGCGCCGGACCGCTGTTCCGCGAGGAGGGCGAGCACCGCCGCGTTCCGCTCCGCGGCGTCGCTGACGTTCACGCCCTCCACGCTGGGAGGCGCATCCGGGCATCCCGTGTGTGCACGCTGGCCCCCCTGAGCCCAGGCGCGGCGCCACCGAGGGAGTCCGGATCCGGAGCGAGAGACCCTTGACGCATGGCACGCGTCTTCATCACCGGTTCCGCCGACGGCCTCGGCCTCGCCGTCGGGCAGCGACTCATCGATCAGGGGCACGAGGTGGTCCTCCACGCGCGGAGCGCAGCCCGCGCGGCCGAGACCCGCACCGCAGCGCCGGGCGCCGCGGACGTCCTGGTGGGCGACCTCTCGTCGGACGCGGAGACGCGCTCGCTCGCCGAGGCCGCGAACGGCTCCGGCCGCTTCGACGCCGTGATCCACAACGCCGGTGTCGGGTCGGGCTCCGGCCCGGCGCTCGTGACCGTGAACGTGCTCGCGCCCTACCTCCTGACCGCGCTGATGACCAGGTCGGACCGCCTGGTGTACCTGTCGAGCGGGATGCACCGCAGCGGCCGAGCGGATCTCACCGGCCTCGACGGGCGCGGGATCGGCTACGGCGACAGCAAGCTGCTCGACGCGGCGCTGGCCGCCGCGGTCGCGCGCCGCTGGCCCTCGGTGCTCAGCAACGCGGTGGACCCCGGCTGGATCGCGACGCGGATGGGAGGGGCGGGCGCGCCGGGCGATCTCGACCAGGGTTCGGCGACGCAGATCTGGCTGGCGACGAGCGACGACGCCGCCGCGCGGGTGACCGGCCGCTACTTCAAGGACCTCCGGGAGCAGGAGCCGGTCGGCTCCGTCCGGGACGAGCGGTTCCAGGACGACCTCCTGACCGCGCTCGCCCGCATCACCGGCGTCCCCTTCCCCGCCTGAGCCCGACAGCAGGAAGAATCCGCTCCAGCAGGAACGATCCGGCGTTTTCTTCCTGCTGAAGGTGCTGCTTCCTGCTGTCGTGCTCGCTTCTTCCTGTCGTCGTGCTCAGAACCAGGTCATCAGGGCCGGCGGCGCGCTCGCGCGGAGGAGGCGGTCGGCGAGCGCGGCGTCCCCGGGCGCCCGCTCCCGCAGCCGGCCGGCGGCGGCGAGCGTCACGGCGGAGGCGCCGCCGAGGAAGAGCGAGCCGAGCACGTCGACGGGCAGCTCCAGCAGTGGCCCCTCCTCCGACTCCCCCGCGACGACGACGGCGCGCCCGGAGGCGTCGGCGTCGATCGTGAACGAGCCGTCCGCATGGCCGAGGGAGTCGCCGATGCGCAGCCCGAGCCGCCCGGGGCTGCCGTACGAGCGCGCGGCGAGGGCCGCGACCGGGTCGAGCACGCGGACCCACAGGTGCTCGCGCAGCTCGGTCGTTCGGATCGCCCGCGGATCCCGCACCAGCCAGCGGATGGGCTCGTCGGTCGTGCGCAGCGCCGCGTCGACGGTGCGGACGAGGTCGAGCGCCAGCACGTGCTGCCACAGGGCCCGGTAGGCGTCGTCGGTCGTCGCGACGAGCTGCAGGACCTCCGCGGTGAAGCCGGTGAACTCCCGCCGGTCCTCGACCATCCGGTAGACGAGCAGCCCTCGGGTGGCACCCGCAGGGTCGTCGTAGCGCGCGAAGCGGCGTCTCCGCTGCTCGGCCGCGTCGGAGGGAGGGCCGAACAGCCGCTCGAAGCGGTGGCCGACGATCTGGACGTCGCCCGTCGTCGCACGCCGCGCCTCCTCGAACAGCGTGCGTGCCGTCGCGATCGCGCCTGCTCGGCTCACGAGCTGCACCCGCCCGGGCGCCGCCGCGCCGATCCAGCCCGCGCGCCGGGCATCGATGGAGATGTCGGTGGACCAGGTCGCGGGCCCGAAGCCGTACCGGGTGTAGATCGTC
>JABBOB010000121.1 GCA_019352055.1 Acidobacteriota bacterium | reverse complement strand
AGCCGGGTCGGGTGGTCCGGCTGCTCGAACTGTCCCGGGTCATGTCAGCGAACGCCAGCCCCCCGAACGGGGGCGGGGGTGCGTCCTCACCGCCGTTCGGGCGCTCGGCTCGGGATCGGTCAGGCCACCCGGTGCCCCTCCAGCTGCACGGGCGGGAAGGAGCCGGCGGTCGCGGTTCCGGTCAGGCGGTCGCCGACCACGAGTGCGTCCACGGCGATGCCCACGGGGAAGGGGAAGGTCAGCTGTTGCGACCAGCGCACGCGGAGACCGTCTCCCTCCGGTGACGTCCGCATCACCGGCACCGGGATGGCGCGCCCGTGGTAGGTCGCTTCGACCCGGCCGTCGTCACCGATCCGCACGTCGAAGCGCAGGCGTCCGACCGGCGTCGGCACCTCCACCTCCCACCGGCCGCTCGCATCCATGCGGGGAGTGAACGCCCCGAAGTTGAGCGTGGGTCCGGTGCGAGTCGGCGGGGGCGGTGAGGTGCAGGGGAGGGGCCTGCCGGGCGCGTGCAGCGTCCGTTGCAGCCCGTCGCGCACACTGGGCCATTCGCGGGGGCCGGGGGAGTCGAGCCGCCGACGCTCGACGACCGGGAGGCCCGACCATGACCGATGACGAGTCAGTCACGCTGGAGACGGCGATCCCCGATGAGGAGGCCGAGCGCGAGATCGCGAAGGCGGTCAGCGCCCGGCACTCGATCGCGCGCCGGTACGTGATGCGGCTGCGTCGACGGCACCCGGACGCGACGCCGGCCGAGCTCATCCGGATGCTCGAGCGGCACTACACGACCGCGATCTCGACGACCGGCGCGGCCCTGAAGGTCGGCGGCATCGCGGCGTCGGTCGGCATCTCCCTGATCCCGGGCGGCGGAACCGCGGCAGTCGGCGCGCGAGCGGCGGGGGAGCACGCCGCGAGGAAGGCCGGCGAGGAGGTGGCCAAGGTCGCGGTCAAGCAAGCGGCGAAGACCGCAGCGAAGGGTGCGGCGCTCGGTGCGGCGAAGACCGGAGCGCAGCGGGTCGCCGGCCTGCTGCCGGCGGGGGACCAGCAGCTGCAGTTCGAGCTCACGGCGATCTTCGGCCTCGCGCTCGCCGACATCCACGGGCTCGACTACGACAAGGAGCAGGCGCGCGCCCTCGTCTACGGCCTCACCAACGAGCGCGTGAGTCAGCAGCAGATCGCGAAGATGGCCGCGGACGTCGCGCACGAGTCCGCGGAGGAGGGCGCCGCGACCCGCGAGCACGCCTCGCACTGGGCGACCACCCTCGCCGATGCCCTGCCGGGCGGCGCGGCCCAGAGTCTCGTCCGGACCATGCAGACGGGTCACCTGGACACCGTGCGGGCGCATCTCAGCGGGAAGCAGCAGGCCGGCATCGACTACGGCGTCGCGGCGGTCGCCGGAGGGATCACCCGCTTCGTCTTCGGTCGCGAGGTGATCAAGGCAGCGCGCGCGGCCTTCCCGGAGCCTCCGGAGGCGTTCCCCGCGCGACTGGAGATCGCGGTGAAGCCGTCGGACGACGGCGAGCATGAGCCGAACCGCGCCCTGGCCGCCCTCGAGGACGCGGCGAAGGCGGGCGGCAGCTGGATCGCCGGTGTCTCCCGCACGGTCGGCGGGAGCGTCGCCCACGGTGCGGCAGCGGTGGGCAGCGGGGTGGCGTCGGTGGCCGGCAGCGCGACCCGGGTGTTCCGCGCGGGTGACCCCGACGCGGGCGCGACCCGGGAGGGGCCGAGGGCACTCACCGCGGTGAAGGGCGCGGGAGGCGCGGTGGCCGGTGTGGCGACCGCCGCGGGCGGACGCGTCGCCTGGGTGTTCAAGCGGGGGAGCCGCGAGGACGACGCGCAGGATCCGGCCCACGACGCGCTCGGCGAGTAGCGGACCCGAAGCACCCGTCGGTCAGGCGACGCTCAGATCGTGACGGAAGCCGGATTCATCTCGAGTCCGATCACGGCGGCGACGCGGGCGAGGTCGACGTCGAGGGCAACACGGTTGCTGCGCGCCCCACGTCACTGCGGCGATCACGCAGTCGACGAGTCCGCGCGGCGTGACGCCGGCACTGCGGCAGCGAGGGTCGATGCGCGCAGCAGCCTCGAAGTCGGTGACCGCATCGACATCGAGCAGGGCGAACCGCAGCAGGAGCCGTCGCAGGTCACGTTCGCGAGCGTCGCTTCGTGCGCCCGCGAGCACCTCCATCAGCACAGGCTCGGTCGGTCGTCGATCGACCGCGCTCCCGGTCGCCCGGTCGAAATCGACCCACGCCGAGGTGTCCGCGAGGATCACGAGCCCGAAACCGCTGCCGTCCTCGTGTGCACGCCGGAGCGGTCCATCGCTGCACTGACCGACGCCTGGTCGATCTCGATGTTCGTGCGAATCCTCGCCGTCCACCAACGGAACACGCAGCGGGTACTGCACGTGTGTGGCCGAGCGCTCGGAAGCGCGCCCATCAACCAGCGCTCCACGTGCTCACCGGCGACGAGATCCCCTCCGTGCAGGAAGCACGCGCGACGGCGAGCACATCCGCCGTGACATGCAGCAGCGGTTCCGCGAGGTGCTCACGGCGCGGGACGTGCCATGGATCGAGGTGCGGGGAAGCGCCGAGGAGCGCGTTCGGGCGAGCCGAGGTGCCGTCGCGCGGATCGCCCACGACGGGCATTGGATCAGAAGGGTGTGACGTCCGAGTCGTCGAGCGTGCGCACGCGCATGCCGACCTTCATCGCCTGCACACCGCCCCACTTGTTCCGCCATCGCGGTACTCCGTCGTCACCGACGAACACGTCGGCGAAGCCGGCGTCCTTCGCCTGGTGGCTCCTGCGGCACAGGATCTGCAGGTTCTCGTGGCGGGTCCGGCCGTCGTGCTCGAAGCGCTGGACGTGGTCGATGTCCGCACGGTGAGCGGGAAGACCGCAGCCGCATCCGCATGTGGGCTGCCGCAGGTGCAGCAGCTTCTTGAGTGCCGCTGGGATATATCGCTCGTGCGAGTCGAAGGCCAGGATCGTGTCGTCGACCGGGTCGACGACCGCTCGGGTCCACGTCGCGGTGTGGGCGACCATCATCCGCGCGGTCTCCGCGTCGATCGTGCCCATACCG
>JABBOB010000120.1 GCA_019352055.1 Acidobacteriota bacterium | reverse complement strand
CTAGCGTCGCCGCATGGCCCGGCTCCGTGCGCACAACATCGCCGTCTCGCTCGACGGGTTCGCCACGGGGGAGGGGCAGAGCCTCGAGTCGCCGTTCGGGCATGCGGGCGGTCGGCTGATGCAGTGGTTCATGCCGACGCGCACCTTCGTGGCGATGACCGGAGGCGATCCCGCCACGGGGACCACCGGGGTGGACGACGACTTCGCCGCCGCCTCCTGGGACGGCATCGGCGCCGAGATCATGGGCCGCAACAAGTTCGCTCCGCGCAGCGGACCGTGGCCCGACCCCGACTGGCAGGGCTGGTGGGGCGACGAGCCGCCGTTCCACACCCCCGTGATCGTCCTGACGCATCACCCGCGCCCGGATCTGAGGCTCGGGCAGACCACGTTCCTCTTCCGGGACACGTCGCCGGAGGAGGCGCTCGCGGAGGCGACGGAGCTGGCGGGCGGCCTCGACGTGCGCCTCGGCGGCGGCCCTTCGACGGTCCGCGAGTTCCTCGACGCGGACCTGGTCGACCACCTCCACCTGGCCGTGGTCCCGATCGTGCTGGGCCGCGGCGAGCGGATCTGGGAGGGCCAGGAGGGTCTCGAGGAACGCTTCGCGATGGAGACGACCGTGTCCCCGAGCGGCGTGGTCCACCGGGTCCTCACCCGGCGCGCCTGACCGTCGAGGATCGAGGACCCCGACCCGCGAGGATGGAACCGTGGCGCGGGCTGAGGACGATCGGATCGAGCTCAAGGCGGCGGTCGGACTCGGGTCGCTCGTGCTGGCGACCTTCGTGGCCATCACCACGGAGATCGTCCCGGTCGGGCTGCTGCCGCAGCTCAGCCGCGCGTTCTCCGTGTCCGAGGCGGCGACCGGGCTGCTCGTCACGGTCTACGCGGGCCTCGTCGCCGTGCTCGCGATCCCGCTCACCCGGCTGACGGGCCGCGTGGCGCGGAAGCCGCTGCTGCTCGCCACGATCGTGCTCTACAGCGTCGGCAACGCGATGATCGCGATCGCCCCGTCGTTCGCGGTCGTTTGCGTCGGCCGGGCGGTCGGCGGCGTCGCCCACGCCCTGTTCTTCTCGGTCCTCTCCGCGTACGCCGCAGCCCTGGTGCCGCCGAAGGTGCAGGGTCGCGCGCTCGCGATCGCCGCGTCGGGCGCCTCGCTCGGGTACGTGCTCGGAGTGCCGCTCATCACCTCGATCGGAGCCGCGCTCGACTGGCGCGCGGCCTTCGGCGCGCTGGCGCTCGGCGGGGTGCTCTCCGTGCTCGTGACGGGAGCGTCGCTGCCCCGTGTCGCGATCGCCGGCGCGCCCGACGAGGAGGTGCGCGGGCCGCGCAGCGCGCTCATCGGTGCCGCGACGGTGAACGCCGTGGCGTTCTTCGGGCACTACGCGCTCTACACCTACGTCTCCTCCGTGCTCCTGCGCTCGGGGGTGGCGGAGGGGGCGATCGGCGCCGCACTGTTCCTGTTCGGCGCGACGGGTGTGATCGGACTCTGGCTCGCCGGCCTCGTCATCGACCGATGGCCGCGGGCGGGCTTCCTGGGTGCGCTGGTGCTCGCGACCGTGAGCATCGGGGGACTGCTCGTGCTGCAGTCGAGCACCGGAGGCGCGGTCACCGCGGTGAGCCTCTGGCTCGTCGGGTTCGGCGCCATCCCCGTGTTCTGCACGGCCGCCTGCCTGCGCGCGCGATCGCTGTCGCCCGACCTGTCGTCGGCGGTCAACAACTCCGCCTCGAACGTCGGCATCGGGCTCGGCGCAGCGGCGGGAGGCGCGGTGCTCGCGTCATCGGGCATCCCGGCGGTCGTCGTGCTCGCCGCTGCGGCGCTCGCGGTCGCCGTCCTGCTCGTGCTCCTGCTCCGCCGTGGGTTCCCCAGCAGGGCCGAAGCGGTGGTCTGACACATCAGTCCACGAGCACCGAGAAGATGTTGCCGGAGGGGTCGGTGAACCACGCGATGTCCGGGCCGTTGCCCCGCATGGCTCCGTCCTCGTCCTGCCGCATCCCCGGGTAGCGCTCGGGGTGCAGGCCGTTGGCGCCGAGCTCCTGGATCGCGACGCCGACATCGGCGACCACGAGGTTCAGCACCGTGAACGTCGCCGGCATGTGATCCGGCTTCGGGTACAGGATCACGTGGCCGCCACCCGGCAGGTGCAGCCGGGCGATGTCCCCGTCGTCCACCTCGAGGCCGACGACGTCGCGCCAGAACCGCGCCGCCTCCGGTACGTCCCTGACCGACATCCCGCTGAACGCCCCGAGCACCGCGACCATGTGCGCACCGTAGACCTCGCCTCCGGCACCGGGATGGAGTGGGAGGCTGGAGGCTCCGCATCCTGCGACGAGGAACGACATGACGATCACTGCCGACGCATCCGCCATCGACACGGGCGACGGGCTCGCGCTGGTCCCGCACTGGATCGGCGGCGCTGCCGTGCCCGGTTCGAGCACGCGCGCGGGGGATGTCTACGACCCGGCGCTCGGCGTGGTGACGAGGCGGGTCGCGTTCGCGGACCGGGCGGACATCGATGCCGCCGTGGCAGCGGCGAAGGCGGCGTTCCCGGCCTGGCGCGACCTGTCGCTGGCGCGGCGGCAGGCGATCATGTTCCGGTTCCGGGAGCTGCTGGAGGCGCGCAAGGGCGAGCTCGCGGAGCTGATCACGAGCGAGCACGGCAAGGTCGTGTCCGACGCGCTCGGTGAGATCAGCCGGGGTCAGGAGGTGGTCGAGTTCGCGACCGGGCTCGCGCACCACCTGAAGGGCGAGTTCTCGGAGCAGGTCTCGACCGGGGTCGACGTGTACTCGATCCGGCAGCCGCTCGGCGTCGTCGGGATTATCAGCCCGTTCAACTTCCCGGCGATGGTGCCGATGTGGTTCTTCCCGATCGCGATCGCGGCGGGGAACACCGTGATCGTGAAGCCGAGCGAGAAGGACCCCTCCGCCGCGGTGTGGATCGGCGAGCTGTTCAAGGAGGCGGGCCTGCCGGACGGCGTGTTCAACGTGCTGCACGGCGACAAGGTCGCCGTCGACGGGCTGTTGACGCACCCGGACGTGCGCTCGATCTCGTTCGTGGGCTCGACGCCGATCGCGCAGTACATCTACGAGACCGCGGCGAGGCACGGCAAACGGGTGCAGGCGCTCGGCGGTGCGAAGAACCACATGCTCGTGCTGCCGGACGCGGACCTCGACCTCGTCGCCGACTCGGCGATCAACGCCGGGTT
>JABBOB010000119.1 GCA_019352055.1 Acidobacteriota bacterium | reverse complement strand
CCTCGACCTGCCGGAGGAAGAGCAGGCGCGCATCGCCGCCGGCGACCTCACCGCCGAGAGCGGCCGCAAGCTGCTCGCCGCGCAGAAGCCGGCGCCCGCGAAGATCGACCTGTCCGCGCTGCTCGCGCAGCTGCACGGGGCGAAGGTCGACGCGACCTCTCGCGGCGGCCGCACCCGCATCGTCATCGACGTCGCCGACGACGACGCTCCGTTCGTGCTCGCGCAGCTCGGCGAGACGGCGGCCGCAGCATGAACCGGCACCGCATCACCTACGAGGTCCTCGAGACCGCGACCGGCGTGCGCTACCGCGCCACCTGCCAGTGCGGCGCCCGCCGCGACTCCCGCAGCCACCACACCCTCTCGGCGTGGGGACCCGAGCACGTCGTGTCTGCCTTCGAGAAGGGGACCGCCGCCGTCTGACCTGCAGACAAGCTGTTCAGCGAGTGAAGAGGGGCATGGCCGCCGGGCGCCCCTTCGAGTCGGATCCGACCGCCCACGTGTGCAGCTTCCAGCCGGCCTCCTGGATCGCGGCCATCATCAAGGGCCAGTCCGTGATCGCACCGCTGAAGTCTGGTCTCGTCGCCGGCATGTTGAGCAGCGGCGTGAAGACCGGGACACCGGCGTCCCATGCCTGCTGCGCCTCCTTACCCATCTGCGTGGCCTTCGCATCCTTGATCCATCCCATGTTCTGGAGCGTATGGGGCTGCCGCTCCGGATGTGGCACGCTGCCACGGTTTTGCACAGCCGATTACCCATGTGGGTAACCCGAAGTGAGCCGAACCCGCGTAGAACCGGGGTGAGGACCGCCCGCGTGGGGGTTCGACTCCCTCCAGGGGCACCATTCTGACGCCGCGGAACCCCTGATCCGCAGCCGAATGACCAACACGCGACGCTCTCCCCCACGGGTCATGCCACGTCCTCGTGCCACACAGTGCTCCACCTGGGTTCCCCGAGTGCCAGTATGGGCATCTCAACGTGGCAGCCAGGAGGGCCTGAATGGCAGGGTTCGCAGCGTCGATCCGCGTGCGTTCCCGCGCCGACGGCACGCATGCGTTCGACGTCCGCTACCGCCTCGAGGGCCGCTCGCGGACGATGTCCTTCACCGAGGCGCGCGCCGCCGAGCGGTGGGCCGCGATCGTGCGGCGCATCGGGGCGCCGTCTGCGCTCGAGCTGCTCCGCGACCGCGACTCCGCCGCCGGCACCACCGTCGACGAGTGGGCCGAGCGCTACCTGCGGACTCTGTCCGGGGTCGAGGGCGCGACGGTCGACCACTACCGGTCCTACCTCGCCGTCTCGATCTCCCCGACCCTCGGCGCGCTGCCGCTGGATTCCCTCGGGCGCGCGCACATCGCCGAATGGATCAACGACCAGGCCGAGCGATACGCGGCGAAGACGGTGAAGAACCGGCACGGGTTCCTCTCCGCGATGCTGCAGGGCGCCGTCAACGAGGGGCTACTCGACCGCAACCCCTGCACCGGCAGCCGGCTACCCGAGTCCGAGCAGCGCGAGATGGTCTTCCTCTCCCCCGACGAGTACCGCACGCTGCTGTCATTCGTGCCCGAGTACTACGCGCCGCTCGTGCAGCTGCTCGCCGCGACCGGGATGCGCTTCGGCGAGGTCACTGCCCTGCGGCCGGCGGACTTCGACTGGCACGCCGGCACCGTGCGGATCGCGCGGGCGTGGAAGCGATCGCAGGCGAAGGGCTGGTACGTCGGCGCCCCGAAGACGCGGCGCTCGCGCCGGACGATCTCGCTGCCGACCTCGCTGCTGCCGCAGCTGCGCGAGCAGACCCGCCGCGGCGAGGAGTGGGCGTTCGTGAACCAGCGCGGCGGGCCGATCCGGCAGCCGACGTTCTGGGACAGCCCATGGCACCCCGCGCGACGCCTCGCGAACGGGCTGCCGGCCTTCACCGGCAAGCCGCTGGCCGGCCGCGACTGGGACCGGGAGCCCGCCGAGACACCGATCGGGAAGTGGCCGCGGATCCACGACCTACGTCACAGCCACGTCTCCTGGCTGATCTCAGACGGCATCTCGCTGCCGGTGATCCAACGCCGCCTCGGGCACGAGTCGATCCAGACGACGGTCGACCGCTACGGCCATCTCTCGCCCGACATGCTGACCCAGCCGGCCGAGGCGATGGACCGACTGCTGCTGGCGCCGCGAGTCCAGGTCGCGACCATTTAGAACTAGTGTTCGAACGTGCATCCTACGCTGGAGGACCTGCAGGCCGAGGCCGATGCGGCCGGCGCGGACTGGCTGGAGTACTTGCTCGAGTGGGCTATCGCTCGCCGACGCGGCGCATGAACGTGGCGTAGTCGACGCCGAGACCGTCGAGGGCGTCGAGCAGGTCATCGGCCGGGATCGCGCGCTCGCCGGCGATGTAGCGCCGGAACGTGGAGTACGGCTTGCCGATCGAGATAGCGAGCGACTTCGTCGTCTGCCCGCTCGCAGCGATCTCCGCCTTCAGCTGCGCGAGCACCTTCCGGGTCCGGGGGCTCGGGAAGTAGTCCGCCTCTGCCACGGGGTCAGCGTAGAGCGGCGGATACACGTGTGGGTGCACGAGTTCTCCAAACGGGTGGGCGTGTCGGGATTGTGGAGCCTACGTCTGGGTACATAGGTTGTCCATATGGGTGTTGCGGGACGCCGTACGGAGTTCGCTGAGCGGGTGAGGATCGTCTCCGACGACGCCAAGCTGCCGATCACGGAGCTCGCCGTGAAGGCGGGAATCCCGTACCGGACGCTCCGCAACCGCCTCGAGGGCAACGCCGGCCGCTTCTCCATCGACGAGCTCGACGCCATCGCGGAGGCGACCGGCGGGCCCGGCGACTTCGACTTCCTGCTCTCCGGCGTCCGCCCGAAGGTGGTCGCTTGATGGACGAGGAGACGACGGCGGAGACCGGCCGGCTGCTGTCCAAGGAGGAGGCCGCGGCCTACCTCGGTGGGGTGCCCGTGACCGTGAAGACGGTCGAGGGCCTCGTGCGTCGCCGCGAGGTCGCGTTCGTGAAGGTCGGCCGCGCCGTCGTCTTCACCCAGGCCGCGCTCGACGCCTACATCGCCGCACACACCGTGCAGCCGGCACCGAACGCGTGGGGCCTCACCGACGCGTCGCTGAAGCACATCCGCGCCGGCCGCGCGACCCGCTCCCCCAGAGCGTCCTGACCACCACCAAGCAAGAGGCCCGGCGCCTTCTCCGGACGCCGGGCCCGACCAGAAAGGCCACTC
>JABBOB010000118.1:3193-3497 GCA_019352055.1 Acidobacteriota bacterium | reverse complement strand
GTCGCTCGAGCCCGTCGCCGGCGCCCTGCCGTCCGGGATCGAGCACCAGGACCTGCCCGAGATCAACAACGACCACGTGCTCGATCCCGACGGGGAGCACCTCTTCCTCTCCGCGGCGGACGGCCACATCTACCGGGCGCCGATCGCGGGCGGCCGGGCCGCGCGGGTGACCTCCGACGAGGGCGTGTGGCACTTCCTGCACGGCGTCTCGCCGGACGGGGCTCGGCTCGCGTACGTGCGGATGCCCTCCTTCGACGAGCCCGGCACGCTCGCCGTGATCGCCGCCATCGGCGGCGAGTCGACG
>JABBOB010000118.1:0-3183 GCA_019352055.1 Acidobacteriota bacterium | reverse complement strand
AGTCGACGATCGTCGACACCGGCGAGGGCCACATCGACGGCCCGGAGTGGTCGCCTGACGGCCGATGGATCTACTTCAACACCGAGCGTTGGGCCGAGCAGCCCGGGCACGCGCAGCTCGCCCGCGTGCCCGATGACGGTGGGGAGGTGGAGCGGCTGCGCACCAGCGGCACCGTCGACTGGTTCCCGCACCTCGCTCCGGACGGCGCCACCGCCGTGTACATCGAGTTCCCCGCCGGCACGGAGGGGCACCCCGCGGACAAGGACGTGGCGCTCGTCATCGTCGACCCGGCGGACTGGTCCGCCCCGCGGGAACGGATCGAGGTCCCCGGCGGCCAGGGGACCGTCAACGTCAACAGCTGGGCACCGGACTCGCGCCGGTTCGCCTACGTGTCCTACCCGACGGAGCGCTGAACGATGCTCGAGCACGACACCGCGGACCTCTCGGTCCTCTACATCGGCGGGACCGGCACGATCAGCGCGTCGTGCGTGCGGCTCTCCGTCGAGACCGGCATGCGCGTGGCGGTACTGAACCGTGGCACCGACGGCAAGCACCGGACCCTGCCGGAGGCGGTGGAGCGCATCACCGGTGACGTGACGGACGGGGCGTCGCTCGCGGCCGCCCTCGAGGGGCGCTCGTTCGACGCGATAGTCGATTTCCTCGCCTACGACGAGGCGGAGGCCGACCGGGCCGTCCGGGTGCTCGGCCCGCACACGAAGCAGTACGTTGCGATCTCGTCCGCATCCGTGTACGGCAAGCCCGTGCTGCAGACGCCGATCACGGAGTCCACGCCGACGCACAACCGCTTCCTCTCCTACGCGCGGGCGAAGCTGCGGTACGAGGCGGGGCTGCAGCGCGCCTACGCGGAGCAGGGCTTCCCGGTGACGATCGTGCGGCCATCGCACACCTACGACGACGCGAACCCGCCGCTGCCCGGCGATTGGACCGTCATCGATCGGATCGCTCGCGAGGAGGAGATCCCTGTGCACGGCGACGGGACGTCGCTGTGGACGATCACGCATGCGGAGGACTTCGCCGTCGGCCTCGTCGGGCTGCTCGGCAATCCGCGCGCGATCGGCGAGACGTTCCACATCACTGGCGACGACGTGCACACCTGGGACCAGATCTACACGACGATCGCCGACGCGCTCGGCGTCGCGCCGCGGCTGGTGCACGTGCCGAGCGAGCTGTACCCGGTCGTCGCGCCGGACTGGTTCTGGTCCGACCTGTTCGTCGGCGACCTCTCACACAGCGCCGTCTTCGACAACAGCAAGATCAAGCGGTTCGTACCCGCATTCGGACAACGGCTCACGTTCCACCGCGCTGTTCGCCGGATGCTCGACTGGCGGGCGACGAACCCGAGAGCGACCGCCCCCGACCCGGGGACCGAAGCCCTGCTCGATCGACTGGTCACCGGGTACCACGCCGGTCGCGACGCGTTCGAGGCCCTCGCGCCCTCGAGGTGACGGATGGCCGCACACGTCCAGGTCTGCCCGGCCCTCCGCCACCGCACCGGCCGGGTCGACCTGACCGGGCTGGATGAGGCCCCCGAGCCGCGCCGCAGCACCCCCCGCTCCGAAGCGCGGCGCAGTCGGGCCGCGCGTCGGCGGAGGGCATCGCCGGGCGGTGCCGCGTCCTCGCAGACGGTGCCACCGCGACCTTCTCCCTCCCGCTGGCGCATCGGTCCCGGCGCTGCGCCCACCGACCGATCGCAGTGAAGGACACGCCCGTGACGACGCCGACGAACTCCACCGGGCTCGAGACCGGGCGCTGGCCCGGACGCTCTGGCCTGCAGCCGAACCAGGTCTCCCAGCTGCTGGTCACGGAGGTGACGACGGGTGGGCAGCGTCTCGTCCTCGAGTCGGATCGGCTGATCGAGTCGCCGAACTGGACGCCCGACGGGGAGTGGTTCATCGTCAACGGGCACGGTCGGCTCTACCGCGTGCGCGCGGACGGGACCGGCGACCTGGAGCACATCCCCGTCACCGGCGTCCGCGGCGTGAACAACGACCACGTGCTCTCGCCCGACGGTCGGCGGATCTACTTCAGCGCCGACGGGCACCTCTATCGCGTGCCGATCGAGGGTGGTGAGGCCCGCCGCGTGTCCAACCTCCACCCGGAGGAGCAGCACTACAGCTACTGGCTGCACGGCGTCTCGCCCGACGAGCTCGAGCTCGCGTACGTCTCCGTCGAACCGGAGGGGGACCGCCCGCGGGCACGACGCAACCTCGCGACGATCCCCGCGGCCGGCGGTCCCGACCGCCAGCTGACGACCGGTGTCAACGACTACGACGGTCCGGAGTACAGCCCGGACGGCGAGTGGATCTACTACAACTCGGAGGAGGTCTCCAGCCGGCCGGGCCACGCGCAGATCTTCCGGATGCGGCGCGACGGCACCGGTCGCGAGCAGCTGACGTTCGACGAGCGCGTCAACTGGTTCCCGCACCTCACGCCCGACGGGCGGGCCTTCGCGTACATCAGCTATGCCCCCGGCACGATCACCCATCCCGCTGACGTGGACGTCGAGTTGCGCATGCTGCCGGCGGCAGGAGGCACTCCTCGCGTCATCGTGGAGCTCTTCGGCGGTCAGGGCACGCTGAACACGAACAGCTGGGCGCAGGACAGCACGCAGTTCGCCTTCGTCGCCTACCCGTCGGTGGTCGCGGCGCCCCGCGCCGACGACGTGCTGGGCCGGCTCCTGAGCGACGAGGAGGCCGAACTCGAGCACTTCGGCCATGACGAGGCGTGGCAGCTGGGCCTCTGGCTCCGGGATCGTCTCGTCGCCGACGGCGTCGTCGGCGCGGTCGCCGTGTACGTCGGCGAGCAGCGGGCGTTCGTCGGCTCCGTCGCGGAGAGCAGCGCCGACCTCGACGGCTGGCTCGACAGGAAGGCGCGGACCGTTCGGATCTGGGGCCACTCGTCCTTCTGGGTGAAGCACCGCTTCGCGCCCGGGCCGGAGGACTTCCAACGCTTCCTGTCGGATCCGCGCGGTATCGCTGCGGCGGGCGGCGGCTTCCCGATCCGCGTGCGAGGCTCCATCGTCGGCGTGGTCGCCTGCTCCGGATGGACCGAGGAAGGCGAGCACGCGCTGGGCGTGGAGGCCGTCCGGTGGCTCGGAGCCCGTCAGCGCTGAGCTGACCGCGACCCCTCCCGTGCTGCACCGCGGACTTGCCGCATATCGGG
>JABBOB010000117.1 GCA_019352055.1 Acidobacteriota bacterium | reverse complement strand
AGAACCGTCGCGCAGTTCTGTCCCAGCGACGGGGTGGGACCTCAGGCGCGATCTCACCTGGACGCGAGGCGTTCCGGTGCGGCCCGCGGCCCGCGGCGCGCGGCAGTGCGCGTGATCGGTGCTGACCTCCGGTGTGTCGGAGTCTCCGGATCCTCACCGTCTCCGCGGGGCGAGTGGGTCACGGTTGCTTCGGTCCGTCCCCCAGCCTCCGGTACAGGGGACGGAGCAGGTCGACGACCGGCCGGCCGCGCACGGTGATCCCGTCGCGCGGCGTCTGGTCGAGCAGGCTGTCGACCGCGATGGGAGTCGCCCGCGGTCCATGTGGCGGAGGCGGGGCGGCGTAGAAGGTGTCGAGGAGGTCCGACAGCGGGGGAGCAGCGGGGCCGAGGGTCTTCGAGGTGGTGCCGCTGCGCCGCGCCTGCAGGTTGCCGAGGAGCTCGTCGCGGGAGCGCCCACGCAGCAGCAGCACAGCGAAGGGGTCCTCGTCGAACGCTTCGGCGAGCAGGTACAGGGTCGCGGCGACGTGCTTGCACGGTACTTCCCAGTCGGGGCAGCTGCAGTCCATGGCGAGGTCGGCCGCGCCGTTCGGGAACAGCGCGAGGCCTGCGCCGGCGAACACCTCTTCGATGTCGGGAGGCATGTCGCCGTTCAGCAGCTTGGCGGTGTGCCAGGCGTCGTCGGCGAGCGCCGCCTCGACCTTCGCCCAGTCCGCCTTCCCGAAGGCGGCCACGCCGATCCGCACCCGATAGGGCCGTGGGCGGCTGCCCTGCACCAGTGCGGTCGCCCCGCCGGCGTCGATCCGCAGCTCCATCACCTGGCCGGCGCGGGCGTAGCGTTTCCCGCGGGCGAGGCGTCCGCCGACGGCGAGGGAGTCGAGTCCTTCGAGGAACCGCGCCGACCACCAGCGCTGTCCGATCTCGCCTCGCCGGCTCCGGGCGCGCAGGCCGCCCTCCACCGGGCGAGGGCGGGAGGGGGGATACCAGTCGCTCATTCGACCGTCGCTTCCGCTCCGAGGGTGAACAGCTCGCGCAGCTGGTCGGTGGAGAGCTCGCTGAGCCAGCCCTCACCGTCTCCGACGACGAGGTCCGCGAGCGCGCGCTTGGTCTGCAGCAGGGTGTCGATGTGCTCCTCGAGGGTGCCGGCGCAGGTGAACTTGCGGACCTGCACGCTCTTGCGCTGCCCGATCCGGAACGCCCGGTCGGTGGCCTGGTTCTCCACCGCCGGGTTCCACCAGCGGTCGAGGTGGAGGACGTGGTTCGCGGCGGTGAGGTTGAGCCCGGTGCCGCCGGCCTTCAGGGAGAGCAGGAAGATCGATGGGCCGTCCGCGGACTGGAACCGGGCGACCATCTCGTCACGGCGGCTTCGGGGCACGCCGCCGTGCAGGAAGAGCACCTCTTGGTCGAAGCGTGCCGAGAGGTGCGCCTGCAGTGCGGTGCCGAACTCGGTGAATTGGGTGAAGCAGAGCACCTTGTCGCCCTCGGCGAGGATCTCCGTGAGCAGCTCTTCGACCCGCTCGACCTTGCCTGAGCGGTCGCCGCCCATCGCGGATCCGTCGTGCAGCAGCAGCGCGGGGTGGTCGCACACCTGCTTCAGTTTGATCATCGCCGCCAGCACGTTGCCGCGGCGTTGGATCCCGTCGGATCCTTCGATCCGTTCCATCATGTCGTCGACGACGGTGCGGTAGAGGGACGCCTGCTCGCGGGTGAGCCGGTAGTCCTCGCGCATCTCGATCTTCTCCGGCAGGTCGTCGATGATCGTGGGATCCGTCTTCACGCGGCGCAGGAGGTAGGGCCGGGTGATGCGGCGCAGCAGCTCGGCCGCCTCCGGGTCGCCATCCCGCTCCACGGGGATCGCGAAGCGCGAGCGGAAGGCGTCCGCGCTGCCGAGCAGCCCCGGGTTGAGCACGTCCATCAGCGACCAGAGGTCGCTCAACCGGTTCTCGAGGGGCGTGCCGGTGAGCGCGATCCGGTGCCGCGCGGGCAGACCCCGGATCGCGCGGCGGGTGAGTGACTGGCTGTTCTTCAGGGCCTGCGCCTCGTCCAGCACGAGCCGGTGCCAGTCGCGGCCGGCGAGTTCCTCCGCGTCCCGCACCGCGGTGCCGTAGGTGCTGATCACGACATCGGTGGTCCTGAGCAGCTCGGCGAGTTCGGTGCCGCGCGGCCGGCCCGCGCCGTGGTGCGCGTGGATCCGCAGGGAGGGCGCGAACTTGGCGGCTTCGCGCTGCCAGTTGCCGACGAGCGAGGTGGGGCAGATCAGCAGGGTCGGCGGCAGCTCGGGCGCCTGCGCGCGGTCGGTGGCTTCGAGGGCGAGCAGCTGGATCGTCTTGCCGAGCCCCATGTCGTCGGCGAGGCACGCGCCGAGCCCGAGCCGGGACAGGAAGTCGAGCCACGCGAGGCCGCGCGCCTGATAGGGCCGCAGCCGGGCCGCGAATCCGTCCGGTGGTTCGACCGGCCGGAGCGTGGTCGCGGCGGTGCCGGCGAGCACGTCGCCGACCCAGCCGTCGATCCGCAGGTCCACCACCGGCAGCGGCAGGTCCGTATCCGTGTGTGGCTGGGCGGCCAGTGCGAGCAGATCCGCCGCTGTCGGGGTCGAGCGGGGCCGGCGGAGGAACTCGAGGCCGCGGCGCAGCCGCTCGGGGTCCAGGACGACCCACTGGCCGCGGAGTCGCACCAGTGACGCCTTCGCGGCGACCAGGTCGGCGATCTCCGCCTCGTCGAGCACCTCGTCGCCGACGGCGAGCGTCCAGCGGAAGTCGGCGATCACCTCCCGCCCGAGGCCTCCGGGCACGACCGCCGCGTCGGAGGGCGTGCTCGAGCCCGAGGCGACGAGCCCGATCCGGTTCGCGCGATCCCACCAGCCCGGCAGCTGCACGCCGAAGCCCGCGGAGTCGAGCAGCGCCGCACCTGTGGTCAGGAACCGGTGCGCGCCCTCGGTGTCGAGATCCCAGCCGGTGGGCCGCGCCGATCGCAGCGCCGCCCCGAGCTCGGGGTAGACGGTGCTGGCCCGGCCGAGCTCCGCGAGCAGCAGCTCCTGGGGCTCATTCAGCCACCGGTGCAGACCCGCGGGTGCCGTCCAGACCTGCTCGGCGTCGAACTGGAGGCTCTGATCCGCGCTCGACTGCAGCAGGAACTCGAGTCGCCATGGCTGCTCGGCAGGTGCGGTGTGCTTCGACAGGGCCTCGTCGTCGGCCGGCTCGCCGGGTTCGGTCAGCCGGAAGAGCGCGCGAGCTGCCCCAGGGGCGGCGGCTCCCACGGCGTCCCAGTCCTCCAGCGTGTGGCTGAGCGCGAGGACGTCCCGACCGGCGGGGTCGCCGTCGACGGGGAGCCGGCCATCCGGCGCGGTGAGCGCCGTGAGCCAGCGCTCCGCCGCGGGCAGCACCCGCGGTGGACGGCCACGGCGAGGGGAAAGGAGATCGAGTGGGGCGCCGGATCCCGCGAGGCGCTCCCGCACGGCCTGATCCACGAGCGCGGCGATCGCCTCCGCCACGAGCCGATCGGGCTGCCCGGCGTCGTC
>JABBOB010000045.1 GCA_019352055.1 Acidobacteriota bacterium | reverse complement strand
ACGCTCTTCCGATCTATCGACGTAGATCGCGTCGATGTAGGTATAGGCGAGCTGGGCTCAGCCCCGAGGGGCGCGGGGTAAAATATTTGGCCGAGGTGAAGTTCTGGCCGATCAGAGCGGAGCCGATGACCTGCCCGTTTTGCGTGATGAGCGAGCCATTGGCCTGGAAGGGCAAAGCGAGCTGCATGGCGCCGGTGAAGAGGCCAGGAAGCAGGAAGCCGAGGAAAAGGGTGAAGAGGATAACCAGCGATAAAGCCGGACGGAGTTCTCGAAGAATCATGATGGCACCATTATGAAAAGATATGGAAAAGGCTTAAGCCCATGTCGATGAGTTTGATCCCGGCGAAGGGGGCGATAATACCGCCGAGGCCATAGATGAGCAGGTTGCGTTTCAGCAGCGCGGCTGCCCCGATGGCGCGGAATTTGACGCCGCGCAAAGCGAGCGGCACGAGGGCGACGATGATCAGAGCGTTGAAGATGACGGCGGAGAGGATGGCACTCTCGGGCGTGTTCAACCGCATGATATTGAGCGCGCCGAGCTGCGGGTAGGTGGCAACGAAAATCGCGGGAAGGATCGCGAAATATTTCGAGATGTCATTGGCGATGGAGAAGGATGGGGACATGGCCCGTCTGATCCTCGTCCGTCACGGCCAGACCCGGTCGAACGTGCACGGCCTGCTCGACACCGCGGCGCCGGGCGCCGACCTCACGGCGATCGGGCGCGAGCAGGCGGTGGGGGTGATCTCCGTGCTCGCGGGGGAGCGCATCGACCGCGTCGTCGCCTCGCCGCTGGCGCGCACCGTCCAGACTGCGACGCCGATCGCGGAGGAGCGCGGGCTCGACCTGGGCATCCACGCCGGGCTGCGGGAGGTCCTCGCCGGCGAGCTCGAGCTGCGCGCGGACCGTGAGGCGCACCAGACCTACCTGCGCACGGTGTTCGCCTGGGCGAGCGGCGACCTGTCCGCGACGATGCCGGGTCGACCGGAGACGGGTACCGGCTTCTTCGAGCGATACGACGCCGCCGTCGAGGCGGCGTTGGACGGCGTGGAGACGGCGCTCTGCGTGAGCCACGGCGCTGCGATCCGCACCTGGTCCGCCGCCCGCGGCGTCAACGTCGACGGCGGGTTCGGCGCCGAGCACGGGTTGCCGAACACCGGTGTGGTCATCCTCGACCGCGACGGGACCGGCTCGTGGCGCGTCGACACGTGGACCGACCGCCGCTTCCCGGCGCCCGACAGCGATCCGACCGGCTCGGCCGTCCCGTGATCCGGAGCCGCGGCGTCCTCCCGCTCGCCGGTGGGCTGGTGGTGCTGGTCGTGGTCCTGGCGGTCGTCGCCGGCCTCCGCGGCCGGGCCGGCCTGCCGGTCGTCGCGATGCTCGGGGGCGCACCCGTCGAATTGGCCACGGTTCAGCTCGGCTGGGCCGTCGTGGTCCCGCCCCTGCTCGTGGCCGTGGTGGCCGCACTCCGCGCCTTCGGCCGGCTCGCGCAGACGGCGATCCCGTGGGCGCTCGGCGCCGCATCCCCGATCGTCCTGTTCCTGGTCGCTCGGCTGAACGGGGTCGTCGACGCCGCTGCCCTGGTCCTGGTCTACGCCGTCACGGCAGGCGCCGTGCTGCTGCGTTCCCTGCACAGACCCGGCGGCGATCCCCTCCCCCTCCGCTGGTCCGCGGCCCTCGGCATCGTCCCGTGGGGCGTGGTCGCGTTCACGCAGATCGGCGGGCTCCTCGCGGGCACGCCCCCGTCGATCGCCGTGCGGGCGCTCACCGTCGTCGTGCTCGCCGCGAGCATCGGGGAGTACGTGGTCGCCTACCGCCGGCGTGACGAGCCGGTCCTCCCCCGGGTGGGTCTGGCGCTCGTCGCTGCGCCGGCGGTGCTGCTCGCCGTCCTCGCCCTCCTGGTCTGAGGTCGCGCGGTCCGACCCCGCGCGCGGCCGTCGGCACCGCAGGTCGCAGCCGGTTCCCAGACAGCGGTGACAGCGGCGCGGAACGATGCGGGGGTGAAGACACCCTTCGGCCTGCTCGACATGTCCGCTCCGGAGAGCCGCCGCCCGGGGGCCGCGCTCGTCGCCGGCGTCGTCGCCGGCCTCAGCTCCGGTGCCGTCAAGATGGGCTGGGAGTCGCTGCTCCCGCCGCGCAAGCCGGACCGGGAGGTGCCGCCGGTGACGTTCCTGAAGCAGCGCGGCATCGACCCGGACGAGTACACGTACCCGTACAACGGCAACCAGGTGCCGTGGGGCGTCCTGGCGGTCCACTTCGGCTTCTCCGTCGTCACCGTGGCGGCCTACTCGGTCGCCGCGGAGTACTTCCCGAAGGTCAGGCTGCTCGGTGGCGCCGCTTACGGCATCGGCGCGTTCGTCGTCGCGCACGAGATCGTGCTCCCGCGGCTCGGGCTGAGCCCGGCCGCGAAGGACCTGC
The DNA here is from genome assembly GCA_019352055.1 of Acidobacteriota bacterium. Classification (GTDB taxonomy): domain Bacteria; phylum Actinomycetota; class Actinomycetes; order Actinomycetales; family Microbacteriaceae; genus Amnibacterium. The sequence goes on along the minus strand of JABBOB010000045.1, from coordinate 19,509 downwards.
CGGTCGAGGAGCACGCCTCCGAGTTCTTCGGGCACATCGCCTGGCTGCTCGAGGCCGAGGTGGTCCGCAAGGCCGCCCGCCTCGCCATCGCCGGGGTGCCCGATGCGGACACGCGCACGAACGCGCTGGCGAAGCTCGCGGACACCGCGCGCGCCGCGCTGAAGCGCTGACCGTGCGCAGGCGGGTCCTCGTCGTCCGTCTCGACAGCATGGGGGACGTCCTCATGGCCGGTCCGGCAGTCCGGGCCGTCGCCGCGCGGGAGGACACCGACGTGTGGGTGCTGGCCGGACCGCGTGGCAGGTCGGCGGCGCGTCTCCTGCCGGGCATCGACGAGCTGCGGGTCGTCGGCATCCCCTGGATCACGGCGGTGGACCGGCCGGTGGACGCGCGGCTCGTCGAGGACGTGAACGCCGTGGTGGAGGAGTGCCGCCCCGATGAGGCGATCATCCTCACCTCGGCGCACCAGTCGCCGCTGCCGATCGCGCTGCTGCTCCGTCTGGCGGGCGTGCCGCGCATCCTCGGCGCGTCGGTGGAGGCCTCAGCGGGCCTGCTCGACGGGCGGTGGATCCCGGGGGAGACGTTCGCCGAGGACATCCCGGAGCCGGAGCGGAATCTCGCGATCGTCCGGTTGGCCGGCTACGACCTGCCCGACGGGGACGACGGTGCCCTGCACGTGACGCTGCCCGGGGAGCTGCCGGCCGCGCTCGAGACGCTGCCCGAGCAGTACCTGGTCGTGCACCCCGGCGCCCAGTACCCGGCGCGGGAGTACCCGGCCGATCACTTCGCGGAGGTCGTGCGGCTGCTCAGCGCGGAGGGCCACGTGGTCGCCGTCACCGGCGGCGACCACGAGCGGGCGCTGACCGCCAGGGTCGCCGGGAGCGCCGGCATCGACCTGGGCGGCAGGCTCGACCTCGGGGGGACCGCCCGCGCGCTCGCCGGCGCGTCCGTCGTCGTCGTGGGCAACACCGGGCCCGCCCATCTCGCTGCCGCGGTCGGCAGGCCGATCGTCAGCCTGTTCTCGGCCGTCGTGCCGCCGGAGCGCTGGGCGCCGTACGGCGTACCGGTCGAGCTGCTCGGCCAGCGGGACGCGCCGTGCCGCGGGTCCCGCGCGACGCTCTGCCCCGTGCCCGGCCACCCGTGCCTCACCTCCGTCACACCGGCCGCGGTCGTCGCCGCCGTGGAACGCCTCCTCACCCGCACGGCCTGAGCACCGGAGCACGTCAGCAGGAAGAATTCGCTTCAGCAGGAGGAATGCGCCCGATCGTTCCTGCTGAACGTCCTGGTTCCTGCTGTCGGGCTCGGTTCTTCCTGCTGTGGTGCTCCGGAGGGTCAGCGCGAGGGCGCGACGGCGTCGAGCACGAGGTGCGCGGCCAGCGCCGCCGCTCCGAGGACCGCGGCGGCGTCGCCGAGCGGGTCCTCCGCGGGTACGGACCCCGCACCCAGCCGGGCGCACTCGGACACGACGCGCGCGTGCAGCTCGGGCCGGCCGCCGAGCGCACCGGAGAGCACGACGAGGTCGGGATCCACGACCGCCGTCAGGTCGCGCAGCAGCAGCGCGATCCCGGTGGCCTCGTCGGCGATCGCCGCCTCCGCCGCGAGGTCGCCGGTCGCCGCCGCGGCGAAGAGGTCGTCGAGGGCACCGGGGAGGGGAGCGGAGGGGGAGTGGCCTGCTGCGGCCAGCAGCCCGGCGACCGACAGCGCGTCCTCCGCCGTCAGCCCGCGGTCGATCGGCGAGGGAAGCGCCTTGATCTCGCCGGCCCGTCCGCGCGCGCCGCGGAGGATCGACCCGTCGACGATCAGCGACGCGCCGATGCCGGCGCCGACGTGCAGGTGCAGCACCGAGCGCGCAGGGGCCTCCTGGCGGTAGCGCAGCTGCGCGATGGCCTCGCAGTTCACGTCGTTCTCGGTCCACACCGCGGCGGGCGCGACGGGGGCGAGCGCGGCGAGCAGCCGGTCGTCATCGGTCGCGTCGCCGAGCAGGTCGCGGCGCACCGGTACGGCGCGGGGGACCGCGAGGGCGGCCCCGAGCAGTCCTCCCTCGGACTCCGAGAGCTCCTGCGCGATCTCCGCGAGCGCGTGCGCGGCGAGCTCGAGCTGGTCGGGCCACTCCCGGGAGACCGTCGGGGCAGGGTTCGGCACGAGCCGGTCGGCGATCACCGTGCCGTCCAGCCGCGCGGCGGCGACCCGGAGGCGCGCGGAACCGAGATCGATGCCGGCGACCCAGCCCGCCCCGCGGTGCAGGGCGTAGCGGAGCGCCGACCGGCCCGTGTGCCCCTGCTGGGCTGCGACCGCTTCGACGAGGCCCCGCTCCTCCAGCTCCACGACCGCCGCGGAGACCGTCTGCTTCGTGACGCCCATCGCCTCCGCGAGCTCCGGCCGGGTGGCGTGCTGCCGGGTGAGCAGCGCCCGGAGCACTCGCGCCGCGGTGTCGCCGAGCGGATCGGGCAGCGTCATCGGTCGTCCTCTCCCACGCGGGAACACTGGCACATCTTCGTTCGTTCAGTTATCATACGAACAGGTCTCACGTGAGGCCTCCGACTCCGAGGGGGAGCCATGAGCACCATCATCGACGTGCTGATCACCCGGAACCCGCTGCTCGCCCACGGGCCGCGGACCCACGCCTCCGGTATTCAGCTGACGAAGGACGCCCCGACGCGTGCGCGCCGCCGGCCCGTGCGCCGGGACATCGACGCGCCCCGCATCCACCTGGGTCGCGAGCACCGCGCCGCCTGACCCACCTGCCGAGCACAACAGCAGGAAGAACGACGTTCGGCAGGAAGCGATCGACCATCGCTTCCTGCCGAACGTGCTGGTTCCTGCTGTCGTGCTCGCTGGTTCCTGCTGTCGTGCTCCCTACCGCCGCAGCTCGAGGTACCTCGCGATGAGGGCGCGGGTCGACGGATCCTGCTTCGCGAGCGCCTCCGAGTCGCCTTCGACGGCCGGGGTGACCTCGAGCGCCAGCTTCTTGCCGAGTTCCACGCCCCACTGATCGAACGAGTCGATGCCCCACACCGTGCCCTCGACGAAGGTGATGTGCTCGTAGAGCGCGATCAGCTGGCCCACCACCGAGGGGGTCAGCGAGGCGGCCAGGATCGACGTCGTCGGCCGGTTGCCACTGAACGTGCGCGCCGGCACGACCGCCTCGGCGGTGCCCTCAGCGCGGACCTCGTCCGCGGTCTTGCCGAACGCGAGCGCCTTCGTCTGCGCGAAGAAGTTCGCGAGGAACAGCCCGTGCACGTCCGTCTCACCGTCCTTCAGGGGGTGCGCGGGGTTCGCGACCGCGATGAAGTCGGCCGGGATCAGCCGCGTGCCCTGGTGGATCAGCTGGTAGAAGGCGTGCTGGCCGTTCGTGCCCGGCTCGCCCCAGAAGACCTCGCCGGTGTCCGTGACCACCGGTGTGCCGTCCCAGCGGACGCTCTTGCCGTTCGACTCCATCGTGAGCTGCTGGAGGTAGGCGGGGAAGCGGTGCAGGTACTGCGCGTACGGCAGCACCGCGTGGCTCTGCGCGCCGAGGAAGTTCGAGTACCAGACGTTCAGCATCCCCATCAGCACGGGCACGTTCGACTCGAGGGGAGCGGTACGCATGTGCTCGTCGACCGCGTGGAAGCCCGCCAGGAGGTCCGCGAAGCCGTCCGGACCGATCGCGATCGCGATCGAGGTGCCGATCGCGGAGTCGACGGAGTAGCGCCCGCCCACCCAGTCCCAGAAGCCGAACGCGTTGGCCGGGTCGATGCCGAAGGCCTCGACTTTGTCGAGCGCCGTGGACACCGCGACGAAGTGCTTGGACACCGCGTCGCGGCGGGAGGCGTCGGTGTCCTCGATCGCACCGGCCTTCGAGAGGCCGTCCCACAGCCACTGGCGGGCCAGGCGCGCGTTGGTCAGCGTCTCGAGCGTGCCGAAGGTCTTCGAGGCGACGATGAACAGGGTCGTCTCGGGGTCGAGGTCCGCGGTCTTCTCGAAGATGTCGCTCGGATCGATGTTCGAGACGAAGCGCGCGGCGAGGCCGGCCTGCACGTACGGCTTGAGCGCCTCGTAGACCATCACGGGTCCGAGGTCCGAGCCGCCGATGCCGATGTTCACGACGGTCTCGACGCGCTTGCCGGTCACCCCGGTCCATGAGCCGTCGCGCACCGCGTGCGCGAACGAAGCGATCTTCGCGAGCACCTCGTGCACGTCGTGGTCCACGTCCTGCCCGTCGACGGTGAGCGGAGCGGAGGGCACGAGCGCACCCGTCACCGGCCGGCGGAGCGCGGTGTGCAGCACCGCGCGGTCCTCCGTGACGTTGATGTGCTCGCCGGCGAGCATCGCCGAGTAGCGGCCGGGCACGTCGACCGTCCTCGCGACCTCGAGGAGGTGGCCGAGCACCTCCTCGGTCACCAGGTTCTTCGACAGGTCGACCGTGAGGTCCGCGGCGTGGACCGTGTAGCGCTCGGCGCGGCCCTCGTCCTCGGCGAACCAGGTGCGGAGGTCGGGGGCGAAGTCGTCGGCCAGATCGGTGAGCGCCTGCCAGGCGGCCGAGGTCGTGGGATCGACGGGAGAGGAGGTCACGGGGGCACGTACCTTTCGATAGGACAGTCAGCCGCCCGCCATCGGGCGGGGCCGGAGGAGCCGCGCCGTCCGGAACGCTAGTGCCCCCGCCTGCACGGTCGCTCGCATCTCCGTGACGGGGCACCCCGCGCGTCGCTAGGGTCGGGCATCGACCGCAGGTCCGCGACGAGACCGTGCAGCGGCGGAACGGGGATCGGCATGATCGTGGGCATCGAGACCGGCGGCACGAAGGTCGTGTGCGCGGCCGCGCACCGCGACTCGCCCGACCGGCCCGTGCTGACGCGCCGCTTCCCGACCACGACGCCCGAGGAGACGATCGGGCGGATCCACGACTTCGTGCACGAGGCGACGTCCGGGGATGCGCCGGAGGCCGTCGGGCTCGCGTCGTTCGGGCCGGTCGACGCCGACCCGTCGAGCGCTCGGTTCGGATGGATCACCACCACGCCGAAGCCGGGCTGGTCGAACGTCGACCTGCTCGGCCGGGTGACGCCGCAGGGCGTCCCCTCCGCCTTCGTGAGCGACGTGGTCGGCGCCGCGGTGGGGGAGCTGCGGTACGGCGCCGGCCGGGGGACGACCTCGCTCGCCTACGCCACGATCGGTACCGGGGTGGGCGTCGGCATGGTCCTCGACGGCCGGCCGATCGGCGGCGACGGCTGGCCCGAGGTCGGGCACCTGCTCGTGCGCAGGCACCCCGCCGACGACTTCGCCGGCAACTGCCCGTTCCACGGCGACTGCCTCGAGGGGCTCACGGCCGGCCCCGCGGTGCTCGCCCGCTGGGGTGTGGACGCCTCCTCGTTCGCCGAGGACGTCCGGGCGGAGCGGCTCGCGATCCTCGCGTCCTACATCGCGCAGATGGCCTACAGCGTCGTGCTGACGGTGGGGGCGCAGCGGTTCGTCCTGGGCGGCGGCGTCATGCAGTCGGCCGGGCTGCTGGAGGCGGTTCGGGCGGCGCTGCCCGCGATCGCCCGCGGGTACGGGCCCGCCTCGCTCTCCTCCGCGGATCCCGCAGAGGTGCTCGTCGCGCCCGGGGTCGCCGACTCCCCCGGGGTGATCGGTGCGCTCGCGCTGGCGGCCGACCTCCTCCGCTGACGCCGTCCGGGGCGATCCAGTGCACGGACGCCGTCGGGCGTGTGCACTTCTCGCGTCCCCTGGACTGAGGATCGCGACGACGCGCCCGGCCGCGAGACCCTGAGGCGTGCCGACCTCCACGCTGCTCAGCCCGATCGCCGACCGGGAGCCGTCCGGCGCGGACATCTGGAACGCCATCGTGCAGGCGGCGATCGTGTCCTTCCGGGCCAGGGCGTTCCACGAGGTCACGCTCGAGGTGGTCGCCGCCGAGTCGGGGCTCTCGCTCGACACCGTCCTCGAGCGGTTCCCGACCACCGCCGACCTCATGGTCGCAACCGTCCAGGTGTGGAACGCCGAGCGGATGGCCGTCGCCGTCCCCATCGCGGAGCGGCACGGCGCCGTCCCCTTCCTCCGCCTGCTCGTCCAGGCGAACATCGAGGACCCGTCGCTCGTGCGCCTGCTGACCGCTGTCGTGAACATCGCCGCGACGCCCGACCATCCCATGGCCGGCGCGCTGCAGCGGCAGTGGATCCAGTTCCACGCGCTGGTGGAACGGGCGCTCACGCGCGACGTCGCGCTCGAGCGGGAATCGGCGGCGCTCGACGCCTCCCGGGGCGCCGAGCAGCTGATCGCGGTCTACGAGGGGTTGCAGCTGCAGGCGATGGTCCGGCCCGGCATGCACCTGCTCGACGCGTTCGACCACGCTGTGGCCGTGCTGCGGACCGGCTGGTCCCACTCGTCGCCGCAGGTCTGGGAGATCTGAACGACTCAGTCGGTGTGCAGCACCGGCGCGGGGTGCGCCGCGTGGCGGTGCTGATAGACCGCGCCGACCACGGCGACGGCGACGCCCGCGATCGCTCCGACGACCATCCCCTCCCGGGGGCCGAGGACGTTCGCGACCCAGCCGACCAGCGGGCCGCCGAGCACCGTGCCGCCCATGACGGTCGCCATGTAGAGCGCCATCACCCTGCCGCGGACGACCCGGTCGACGCCCATCTGCACCAGGCCGTTGGCGGTCGTCATGAAGGTCTGCGACGCGAGGCCCACGAGCGGCAGCACGATCGCGAGCCAGAGGTAGGAGGGGGCGAGCGCGCCGAGCCCCAGCCCGATGCCGAACAGCGCGCCCGCGAGCACGAGCAGTGAGAACCTCGGCGCCGGGCGTCGGGCGGACAGCAGCGCACCGGTGATGGCGCCCACCGCGAGGGCGGACGACAGCAGTCCGTAGCCCGTCGCGCCCTGGCCGAACAGCACGGCCATCGTGGAGGCGTAGATCGCGAAGTTGAGCCCGAAGGTGCCGAGTAACGCGACCAGCACGAAGACGATCAGCAGGTCCCTCCTCCGGACGACGGTCGTGAACCCCTCCCCGATGTCTCTGAAGGACCGGCTGGGTCGACCTGCGACGTCGAACGCGGGGGCCTGGATGAATCGGAGGGAGACGAGCACGGCCGCGAAGCTGGCCGAGTTGATGAGGAACACCCAGCCCGGGCCGACCACCTCCGTCAGCAGTCCCGCGACCGAGGGCCCGAGGAGCCGTGCGAGGTTGAAGGATGCGGAGTTGAGCGCGACGGCGTTCGAGACGTCGGCCGGCCCCACGAGATCCGACACGAAGCTCTGCCTGGCGGGGGCGTCGAACGCCGCGACGATGCCGAGCAGCAGCGCGAACCCGTAGACCTCCACGAGCGTGTCCGCGCCGCTGAGCACGAGCAGCCCGAGTGCGAGTCCGAGCACGGCCATCGAGGCCTGCGTGACGGTCAGGAGGGTGCGCTTCGGCACCCGGTCCGCGACGTACCCCGTCAGCGGCGACAGGAACAGCTGCGGGCCGAACTGCAGCGCGGTCGTGACCCCGACGGCGAACGCATCGTGCTGCGTCAGCCGGGTCAGGACGATCCAGTCCTGGGTGGTCCGCTGCATCCAGGTCCCGACGTTGGACACGATCGCGCCGGACGCCCACAGCCGGTAGTCGTGCACCCGGAGCGACCGGAACATCCCGGCCCCCGCTATCGCAGTCATCGATCCCGATTGTATGCAGTCCAGCCTGGCTATCTGTGCCGTCCGTGCTGCCTGGCGCGCTCGACACCCGCGCCACCAGAATCGGGTCGTGCCTTCCTTCACCGACGACGAGGGCGTCGTCATCGAGACCGTCGAGTGGGCGGTCGACTCCCCCCGCGCCGTCATCCAGCTGTCGCACGGCATCGGCGAGCACTCGGGCCGGTACGCCGCGCTCGCCGCCGACCTGAACCGCGCCGGCTTCACGGTGGTCGCGGACGACCACCGCGGCCACGGTGTCACCGGCATGCGGCAGTGGGGCGATCCCGCGCGGCTCGGGAAGCTCGGCCCCGGCGGCCTGCGCGCGACGGTGGCCGCGATCGGGCGCTTCGGCGAGCTGACGCGCGAGCGCTTCCCCGGACTGCCGCTGGTGCTCGTCGCCCACAGCTGGGGCTCCCTCATGGCGCAGATGGCGCTGAACCACGAGCCCGACGCGTACGACGGCGTGGTCCTGACCGGGACCGCCTACCGCCTCCCCGGGTTCATGGACGCGGGTGACCTGAACCGGAAGCATCGCTCCCTCGGCACGACCGGAGCCGAATGGCTCAGTCGCGATCCCGCGGTGGCGGAGGCGTGGGTGCACGACCCGCTGACCTTCCCGGCGCAGACCGCGAAGCTGATCGGCCTCCGGGACTCCCTGCGACTGCTCGGCCGCCCGGCCAGGGATCTTCCTCCGTCCCTCCCGCTGCTGCTCCAGGTCGGTTCCGACGACACGCTCGGCGGCGGCCGGAGCATCGAGCGTCTCGCCCGCGCCTACCGCGAGCGGTCCGGGCTCCTCGACGTGACCGTGCGCGTCTACGACGGCGCTCGCCACGAGGTGTTCAACGAGACGAACCGCGACGAGGTGATCGCCGACCTGGTGGGCTGGATCGAGTCGCACGTCGTGCGCGGACCCGGGGCGGAGGAGGAGCGGTCATGACGGACGGTGGCGCCGAGGGCGAGCAGCAGAGCCTGCACGGGGAGTACAAGGTGCCAGGCGGGAAGCTGGTCGTCGTCGACCTCGGCATCGAAGGCGGCCGCGTCGCGCGCTGCCGGCTCGCGGGCGACTTCTTCCTCGAGCCGGACGATGCGCTGGAGGCGATCGATCGCGCCGTCGTCGGGCTGCCGGTCGAGTCGTCGGCCGCCGACATCGCGGCGGCCGTGCGCGCCGCGCTGCCGACCGACGCGGTGCTGCTCGGCTTCTCGCCGGAGGCCGTCGCGACCACCGTCCGTCGGGCCATCGGCCGAGCGGCGGATTGGCGCGACTTCCAGTGGGAACTGCTGCACCCGGCCGCGGTCCGTCCCGCCCTCCACCTCGCTCTCGACCAGGTGCTGCTCGAGGAGGTCGGCGCCGGCCGGCGCCGACCCACCCTCCGGATCTGGGAGTGGGACGAGCCCGCCGTCGTGATCGGGAGCTTCCAGTCGCTGAAGAACGAGGTCGACCCGGAGAACGCGGCGAAGTACGGCGTCGACGTCGTCCGGCGCATCACCGGCGGAGGCGCGATGTTCATGGAGGCCGGAAGCGTCGTCACCTACTCGCTGTACGCGCCGGGTGACCTGGTGCGCGGCATGTCCTTCGCGGAGTCCTACGCCTACCTCGACGACTGGGTGCTGCAGGCCCTCCGGTCGCTCGGCATCGATGCGACGTACCAGGGCCTCAACGACATCGGCTCGCCCCTCGGCAAGATCGGGGGCGCCGCCCAGAAGCGCCTCGGAGGCGGCGCCGTGCTGCACCACGTGACCATGTCGTACGACATGGACGGCGACAAGATGGTCCAGGTCCTGCGCATCGGCCGCGAGAAGATGAGCGACAAGGGCACCGTCTCCGCGGCGAAGCGCGTCGACCCGCTCCGCGCGCAGACCGGTCTCTCGCGGGCGGCGATCATCGAGCGCATGGAGGAGACCTTCGTGCGGCTCACCGGGGCGAGCCGGGGTGACCTGACCGAGGGCGAGCTCGCGCAGGCGGAGCGCCTGGTGCAGACGAAGTTCGCGACCCGGGAGTGGCTCGAGCGCGTCCCCTGATCTCCCCGGCGCGGAATATGCGGCCCAGTCTCATCGGAGGCTCTTCGGGAGCTCGAAGGCGATGGTCGCCGGACGGGGACGTGAACCGGGCAGAATCCTGTTCCTCGCATGGACGTCGCGCGCGGCGCGGACCAGGAGGGATCGATGCACCGCCACTTCAACGGCCTGAAGACCGCCCTGCTCTTCGGACTGCTCGGCGGTGTCGTGCTGCTCGCGAGCTATCTGCTCTTCGGCAGGAACCTGGGCGCCTTGAGCATCGGCCTCGTCATCGCGCTCGCGGTGAACCTCGGGTCCTACTGGTTCAGCGACCGCGTCGCGATCACGGCGATGCGAGCGCGCCAGGTCTCGGAGGCCGAGCAGCCCGCCATGTTCAGGATCGTGCGCGAGCTCTCGCAGCAGGCGGGTCAGCCCATGCCCCGGCTCTTCGTGTCGCCGACGCTCGCCCCGAACGCGTTCGCGACCGGGCGCGACCCGCAGCACGCGGCGGTGTGCGCGACGGAAGGGATCCTCGAGATCCTCGACGAGCGGGAGCTGCGGGGCGTGCTCGGCCACGAGCTGATGCACGTCTACAACCGCGACATGCTGACGGGGTCGCTCGCCGCGGCGATGAGCTCGGTGATCACCTATCTCGCGTACGCGGCGATGTTCTTCGGCGGGGGAGCCAACGGCCGCGACCGCGGAGGCAGCCCCATCGGGGCGATGCTGATGCTGTTCCTCGGCCCGATCGCGGCGGGACTCGTGCAGATGGCCATCAGCCGGACCCGGGAGTACGACGCCGACGAGGACGGTGCGACGCTCACCGGCGATCCGCTCGCACTCGCCTCGGCGCTCCGGAAGCTCGAGGCGGGCACGCGAGCCAGGCCCCTGGCGCCGGAGCCGCGGCTGCAGGCCTCGAGCCACCTGATGATCGCGAACCCCTTCCGGGCGCAGGATGTCGGGCGGCTCTTCTCGACGCATCCGCCGATGCGCGACCGGATCGCGCGCCTCGAAGCGATGGCCGGGCGGCCGCTCGGGCGCTGATCGCCTCCGTCCGTCGGTGACGTCGGCGTCGCGGTCCTCTCGGCATGCCCTCGAAGCGCCTGCTCGTGCTGAGTGCAGGCGGGCGGTGAGCGTCCCGCGAAGGCCCTGGGGTCGTTCACGCTCACCGCGCCTGAACACGAAGGGGTCCGGCCGTGTCGCCCTCCCTCGTCGGAGGGCCGCGGTTATCGTCGGCGAATGGTTCGCTCCTCGACCGGTCGGCCCCTCCGCATCGGGTCGGCAGTCGTCGCCGTGCTGCTGCTGACCGCCTGCGGGAGCCGGGGCTCCGAACCAGGCGTCGCTGCGCCGTCGGCCCCCTCCCCCGGGATGTCGCACACGGCGACGACGCTCCACCCGGTCACGGCGTCGCCCACGCCCACGCCGGGATTCGACCGGACGGCGCACTCCCTCGACGCCCCGACGAGCATCTGGGTGGTGGTCGACAAGGAGCGCCCGTTGCGACCCAGGACGTACGTGCCGGCGGACCTCGTGACGCCGGACGTGCCGCACACGAACGTCCCGCAGCTGCGGCGGGTCGCGTCCGAAGCGCTGGAGTCGATGTTCGCGGCCGCCAAGGAGGACGGCATCACGCTGTACTCGTTGTCCGCCTACCGCTCCTTCGCGACGCAGTCGTCGATCTTCGAACGGAACCTGCGGCAGCTCGGCGCTGAGGAGACCCTGGAGCTGACGGCGAAGCCCGGGTACAGCGAGCACCAGACCGGGCTCGCGGACGACCTCGGCGACGGGACGTCCTGCGACCTCGCAGTCTGCTTCGAGTCGCACCCGGCGGCGAAGTGGCTGCTGGCGAACTCATGGCGCTCCGGGTGGATCCTCCGGTACCCGCTCGGCGACACCGACATCACCGGGATCCAGACGGAGCCGTGGCACTTCCGGTACATCGGGGTGGCGGCAGCGACCGAGATGCACCGCACCGGTGTGAAGACCCTCGAGCGGTTCTTCCACCTACCCGACGCGCCGGACTACTGACACCGGCCTGCGCTGATGCGGCTGCACGTGCAGCCGCATCAGCCGCCGAGGGCGTCGTCGACGATGCGCTTCGCCTCCGTCTGGACGGCCTTCAGGTCGTCCGGGCCCTTGAAGGACTCGGCGTAGATCTTGTAGACGTCCTCGGTGCCGGAGGGGCGGGCCGCGAACCAGGCGCTCGCGCTCTGCACCTTCACCCCGCCGATGGGGGCGCCGTTGCCGGGCGCCTTCGACAGCTTCGCCGTGATGGGCTCGCCGGCCAGCTCGGTCGCGGTGACCGCGTCGCCGTCGAGCTTGCCCAGGGCGGCCTTCTGCGCCTTCGTGGCGGCCGCATCCACGCGAGCGTAGGCGGGGTCGCCGAAGCGCTCCGTCAGCTCGCGGTACAGCTCGCTCGGCGACCTGCCGGTGACCGCGCGGATCTCGGAGGCGAGCAGGGCCAGCAGGATGCCGTCCTTGTCCGTCGTCCAGGTGCCGCCGTCGAGCTTCAGGAAGCTCGCGCCCGCGCTCTCCTCACCCCCGAACGCGACGCTGCCGTCGATGAGGCCCGGCACGAACCACTTGAAGCCGACCGGCACCTCCACCAGGTCGCGGCCGATCGACTCCGCGACCCGGTCGATCATCGACGACGAGACGAGCGTCTTGCCGACCTTGGCCGAGCCGGACCACTGCGGGCGGTGCGTGAACAGGTACTGGATGGCGACCGCGAGGTAATGGTTCGGGTTCATCAGCCCGCCGTCCGGCGTGACGATGCCGTGCCGGTCGGCGTCGGCGTCGTTGCCGGTGAGGATGTCGTAGTCCCCGGCGCGTGCGACGACGGAGGCCATGGCGGAGGGGGAGGACGGGTCCATCCGGATCTTCTCGTCCCAGTCCAGGGTCATGAACCCCCATGCCGGGTCGACGACCGGGTTCACGACGGTGAGGTCGAGCCCGTAGGTGTCCGCGATGGCCTGCCAGTAGCTGACCGAGGCGCCCCCGAGCGGGTCGGCGCCGATCCGGATGCCCGACCGCTTGATCGCCTCGATGTCGATGATGGAGGCGAGGTCCTCCACGTAGAACCGCCGGAAGTCGTACGTCTCGACAGCCGAGGGCTCCGCGCGTCGCACGTCTCGCAGACCGCCGGCGATGATCTCGTTCGCGCGGTTCGCGATCCAGTTCGTCGCGTCCGAGTCGGCCGGGCCGCCGTGCGGGGGGTTGTACTTGAACCCGCCGTCGGCGGGTGGGTTGTGGCTCGGGGTCACGACGATGCCGTCGGCCTGGTCGTCCGCGGCGGCGCTGCGGTTGTAGCGGATGATCGCGTGACTGACGGCGGGTGTCGGCGTGAACCCGTCGAACGCGTCGACGAGCACGCGCACGCCGTTGGCGACGAGCACCTCGAGCGCCGTCGTCTGCGCCGGTGCGGAGAGCGCGTGGGTGTCCGCGCCGATGAACAGCGGCCCCGTCGTGCCCTGCGCGGTGCGGTACTCGACGATCGCCTGCGTGATCGCGGCGATGTGGTCGTCGTTGAAGGCGGTGTTCAGCGAGCTGCCCCGGTGCCCGGAGGTGCCGAACACGACCTTCTGGTCGGGGTCGGTGACGTCCGGGTGCCCGGTCCAGTAGGCGTGGACGAGCTGCTCGACATCGATGAGATCGGACGACTGCGCCGGCGTCCCTGCACGTGAGGTCATGGCGCCATCCTGGCCCAACCCGCTGATTCCGTTTTGAAGGAGTTCTGGGCGTTCAGGTCCCGGAACTCCTTCAAAAGGGAACGGTCGGAACGATCAGGAGGAGGGAACGCGGACGACCGGGGTGCGGGGGGACCAGGGCAGCGTGCCGAGGAGGCGCACGCCCGGCGCCTCCGCGCCCACGGCGCTGGAGATCAGGAGGAAACGCCCCGCGTCGTCCGTGAGCAGCTCGGCGAAGGCCGCACCGCCGCCCGCGAGCAGCGGCAGCGCGTCGGCGGCCCGGGCACCGATGCGCACGGAGCGGAGCGTCGGATCGGACCCGTCGCGCTGGGGCGCGAACTCCCCGGGCGCGCCGAGGACCACGAACCGGGTGATGGAGCCCGAGAGGTCGTCCACCTCCCGCTCGATCACGTGCAGTCCGCCGGAGGCGAGGCCGACGCCGCCGAGCGCCACCGCGGGCACCTCGGAGCCGACCGCGAGCTCGAGCGCCGCGGCCGTCGAGTCGGTGGGGACGGGGACGAGACCCCAGCGCGCGATGAAGCGCGTGCACTGCGCCAGGCCTTGCGGATGGCTGAACACCGGCGCGCCCCGGTAGGACTCGAGGGGGCGCGGGGCGACCGTGTACGCATCGAACCGGACGGCGACGTCCACCACCCCGCTCGCGGCGAGCGGCCGCTCGTGCGCGAGCAGCGCCTCCACCGATCTGGACACCAGTCCCGAGGCGGAGCTCGAGACCGGCAGCACCGCGATGGTGCCGGGCCGCACGGCGGTCAGCACATCGGGGAAGGTCGCGCAGGCGACCAGGTTCCCCGCCTCGATCCCGACGCTCGTGGCGCACTGTCGGGCGGCCGCCTCCGAGAACGTGCCCGCAGGCCCGAGGTAGGCGACGTCGAGGCGCTGGTCGCCGCTGCCGCGCGCCAAGGTCTCCGCGACCCCGACGGGCCAGGCGTATGCGGCCTCGACCTCGCGGCGGACCGCCTCGATCGTGGCCTCGACGTCGCGGTCGGCGCGGATCCCGACGTGCACCACGACCGAACGCTGCCCGGTGCGCACCACCTCGTCGACCAGGCGCACGTCGCGCAGTCCGTCGAACTGCGCGACCACGCGGGCCACCCCGCCGCCCGCGACGGACTCCGGCACGAGGAAGCGCACGTCCCTCCCGAGGAAGGCGAGCTGCTCGTCGAGCACGGCGGCGAGCTCCGCCTGGGTGAGCAGCTCGATGTGCCCGAGCCCGAACGACTGCTTGCGCACCGTCATCGAGACGCCGAGCCGCTGCGCGTTGTCGATGCCCGGCCCGTCGAGCAGCGCAGCGCGGCCCGCGGGTCCGACGAGCAGCACGGCGAGCTCGACCCGCGTGGGGGAGACGTCGACGATCCGGCCGACGCGCACCGGTCCCACGGTGCCGACACGGCGCAGCCCCACGACCCGGCCGTCCCGTCGGCTGCGGGCGATACCGCGCCGCTGCGCCTGCGCCGCCTGGATGCCGGCGGCCGCCGAGGCCTGCAGCTCCTCGAACAGCGTGCCCGTCATGCGGTCCCGCACGCGCGCGACGGAGGACTCGAAGCCGTCGGCGTCGAGGTCGCGCAGGGACGCTGCGAGCCTCCGGCCCGCCTCCCGCCCGCTCACCGCCTGCACGGCGGCGACCGCCGCCTGCTGGCGCGGGTCGAGCGCCCGGGCGGTGAGCCCGAACAGGCTGTCGAACAGCGGCGTCCGGAGCGCCCACAGCGTCTCCAGATCCGCGTCGCTCCGCGTCACCGCATCCGCGAAGGCCACCAGCGCCCGGTGCGTGGTGGCCTGCACGGTCGCCATCGCCGCGTCGTGCTCCTGCGCCGTGCCCGAGCGCAGCACGCCACCGCTGGCCGTCACCGCGTCCTCCAGCCAGCGGGGAGGCTCGGCGCGGTCGCCGACCACGTAGACGCTCTGGCCGTCGACGACGGTGACGTTCGGGTCGAACAGCAGGTGCGCGCCCCAGAGCGCCCCGCCGCCCACGAGGGGCCGGGACGCCTCCAGCGTCGTCGCCATCGTGCTCGTCACGACGACCACGTCCGTCTCTGGTGCGAGGTGCACGGCCAGCGATCCGAGCACCGCGGTCATCGCGGCGACCGGCACCGCCACGATGACGGTCGCGGCGGCTCCCGGCGTGATGCGCGCGCCGTCGACGACGCGGGTGAACGCCCCGTCGTCGTCCATCACCGCGACGACGGTGACGCCGTCGTCGCGATCCCGGAGCCCGCTCGCCGTGGCCGCGGTGTCGACGAGGATCGCGGGTCGGCTGCCGTCGGCGAGGCGATCCGCGAACCAGCGGCCCGGGCCCAGGGCGGCGCCCACGACGACGAGGAGCCCCTCGACCGCTTCCGCGCCTCCGACCGCCACGGGAGCAAGGATGCCAGTGCGTGGGCCTGCGTCGTCGATCCTGACGCCGGGGGAGGCCGAGGGCTCAGGCGGCCTGCGCTTCCTTCGCCGCGTTCGAGATGGGGAGGCGGTCCGCCTCCGTCGCCGGGATGCGCACGGCGAGCCCTTCAGGGCGGATGCGCGCCCGCACCGCGACGACTTCGCCCATCGAGTCCCCGTCGAGCTGGAACTGCTGCGGCTCCTCCGTGCGGAGCACGATCTCCTTGCCCTTCAGGTACCGCAGCGTCCGCACCTCCTTGGTGTACGAGAGGATCTTGCGCCCCACCTCGCTGCGCCGCAGGACGCCGTTCTCCCACAGCACCTTCCAGGCGATCTGGATCCAGCCGAGCAGGCCGTCCGGTCGCAAGGCGACGATGTCGAAGATGCCGTCGTCGATCGCCGCCTCGGGCAGGAGCAGGATGTTGCCGGTCAGCAGCCCGCAGTTGCCGATCAGCACCGAGTGCACACGGACGGATCGCGCCTGGTGGTCGTCGAGCTGGAACCGCAGCCGCACGGCGTTCTCGCCCCGCAGCGCGGTCACGATGCCGCCGACGTAGGCGAGCCAGCCCACCCGCCGCTTCAGGGCGGGATCCGTGTTCGCGATCATCGCGGCGTCGATGCCGAGACCCGCCATGACGACGAAGGAGTGGCTGTCCCGGCTGCCGTCCGCTCGCTGCAGGTCCACCACGCCGAGGTCGATGCGGCGGTCCACCCCCGTGAAGGCGGTGCGGACCGACTCCTCGAGCCGGTTCAGCGACAGCTTCAGGTTCCGCGCGAGCAGGTTGCCGGTCCCGGAGGGGAGGAGCGCGATCGGCACGTCGCTCGTCGAGAGACCCTGTGCCACGGAGCGGATGGTGCCGTCGCCGCCTGCGGCCATGACGACGCTCGCGCCGTCCGCGACCGCTCGCTTCGCGAGCTCCGTCCCGGGATCCTCCACCGAGGTCTCGTACCAGCGGCTCTCGGCCCAGCCGGCGTCGGTGGCCGCCTGCGCCACGAACGCGCGCAGCTTCGTCACGTCGACCTTCACGGGGTTGAAGATGACGGCGGCGAACGGAGTGGGTGCTTCGTCCGCGCTCATCCCAGAAGCGTACTGAGCGTGCGATCGACGGGTGCTGAATGACCCTCAAGAACCTGCTGTGGTCGGGAGCGAGAATAGGCTGGACGTCGTGATCGATCCGCAGCTGCTCCGTGCTGCTCCGGAGGTCGTCGAGGCGTCGCAGCGCGCCCGCGGCGCGGACGTCGGCCTCGTCGCGAGGGCGGCGCAGGCGGATGCTGCCCGGCGGGACGCCATCAGCGAGTTCGAGCGGCTCCGGTCGGAGCAGAACGCCTTCGGCAAGCGTGTCGCCGCCGCCTCCAAGGAGGACAAGCCCGCGCTGCTCGCGCAGGTGAAGGAGCTCGCCGCGGCGGTCAAGGTCGCGGCCGAGCGGTCCTCGGAGGCCGAGGCGGTCGCCGAGGAGGCGCTCGCCTCGATTCCGAACGTCGTGCTCGCGGGCGTCCCCGAGGGCGGCGAGGACGACTACGTGGTCCTGCGCGAGGTCGGGCCGATCCCCTCCTTCGACTTCCCGGCCCGCGATCACCTCGAGCTCGGCGAGCTGCTCGGCGCGATCGACATGGTGCGCGGCGCCAAGGTCTCGGGCACGCGGTTCTCCTACCTCCGGGGCGTCGGTGCGCGGCTCGAGCTCGCGCTGATGAACCTCGCGCTCGACCGTGCGCTCGAGGCGGACTTCGTGCCCCTGATCACGCCCACGCTCGTGAAGCCCGAGATCATGCGCGGCACCGGCTTCCTCGACGCGCACTCCGACGCGGTCTACAAGATCGAGTCCGAGGACCTCTACCTCACGGGAACGAGCGAGGTCGCGCTGGCCGGGTACCACTCCGACGAGATCATCGACGTCGCCGATGGGCCCCTCCGTTATGCGGGCTGGTCGACCTGCTACCGCCTCGAGGCGGGCAGCGCCGGCAAGGACACCCGCGGCATCATCCGCACGCACCAGTTCGACAAGCTCGAGATGTTCTCCTACGTGGATCCCGCTGACGCGGAGCGGGAGCATGCGCGCCTGCTCGCGATGCAGGAGCGGATGATGACCGACCTCGGCCTCGCCTACCGGGTCATCGACACGGCGGCCGGCGACCTCGGCTCCTCCGCCGCGCGCAAGTTCGACGTGGAGGCGTGGATCCCGACCCAGGGCACCTACCGCGAGCTCACCTCCACCTCGAACTGCACCACGTACCAGGCGAGGCGCCTCGCGATCCGGCACCGGACGGACAGCGGTCGCACCGCTCCGGTCGCGACGCTGAACGGCACCCTCGCCACCACCCGGTGGATCGCTGCGATCCTCGAGACGCATCAGCGCTCGGACGGCTCGGTCGTCGTGCCGGAGGTGCTGCGGCCGTTCATCGGCGGCCTCGCCGTGCTGGAGCCGGCGGCCAAGTGACTCTCGGGCCGAACGGCTGGTTGGCCGCCCTCGACATCGACGGCACGGTGCTGCACGAGGACGGCTTCCTGTCCCCTGCCGTCCGCAAGGCGGTGCAGGCGGCGGACGCGCGGGGCAACGAGGTGATGCTCGCGACCGGCCGCTCGGCGTCGTCGACGACGCCCGTGCTCGCGGAGCTGGGCGTGCTCCCCCGCTTCCTCGTCTGCTCGAACGGCGCGGTCACGCTCGAGCGCGACGAGTCCGCGCCCGGCGGCTACGGCCGCGCGCGCGTCGAGACGTTCGACCCCTCCGAGGTGCTCACCACGATCTCGGGATCGCTGGCCGATGCGCACTACGCGGTCGAGGACGCGGAGGGGCACTTCCGGTACACCGCGCGCTTCCCCGAATCCGCGGTCAGCCCCGGCAGCGAGGTCGTCCCGTTCGAGGACCTGCTCGCGGTGCAGGCCACCCGCGTCGTCGTGATCTCCCCGAACCACGCGACGGAGGAGTTCCTCGGCGTCGTGGAGCAGATGGGGCTGCAGCGGGTCAGCTACGCCATCGGCTGGACGGCCTGGCTCGACATCGCGCCCGACGGCGTCAACAAGGCGACGGCGATGGAGTGGGTGCGCAGCCGGCTCGACGTGCCGATCGAGCGCACGCTCGCGATCGGCGACGGCCGGAACGACATCGACATGCTCGAGTGGGCCGGCCGGGGCGTCGCCATGGGCCAGGCGCCGAGCGACGTCATCGCCGCTGCGGACGAGATCGCCCGCGCGGTGCGGGACGACGGCCTCGCCCGGGTGCTCGACACCCTCCCCTGATCGCCTCCCTGCTGCCTTCGGCCCCTCCCGCTGGTCGCAGTTCGAGCGCAGCGGGCCACGGATCCCCCGGCAGCACGCTCAGCGCGGCGGCAGCAGGAAGTGCAGCGCGAGGCCGCCGATGAAGAGCAGCGCGGCACCCGCGGTGATGAGCAGGGACGAGCGCGTCGATCGCCTGGATGCCGCGTCCTGCCCATAGACGTAGGCCCGCACCGAGGTCCGGTTCGCCTCGTCCAGCACCCGTCGCACTTCGGGATCGTCGTGATCCAACCGGCCGGCGGCATCCTGCGCGCGGATGCGCTGCGCCTCCTCGGGCGTCATGCGGGACTGCCGGCGCGAAGCCATGCGCCCATCCTCCGCCCCCGCCCCGTTGCCCGCACCTCTCACCGGGCCCCCCGCTGCAAAACCGACAGTGCGCACCGCCCAATCAGCAGCGGACAGCCCAGCCAGTGGTCGGCGCTAACCTCGGAGCCCTGGAGGGCTGTCCGAGCGGCCGATGGACCCGGTCTTGAAAACCGGTAGGCAGCAATGCCTCGTGGGTTCGAATCCCACGCCCTCCGC